>JASMLZ010000001.1 GCA_030748435.1 Gammaproteobacteria bacterium
CCAGCACCTACGGTACGGCCACCTTCACGAATCGCGAAACGCAGACCTTCATCCATAGCAATCGGGCAAATCAACTCAACAGTCATCTGTACGTTGTCACCCGGCATTACCATTTCTACACCGTCAGGCAGCTCACAAGCACCTGTTACGTCTGTCGTACGGAAGTAGAACTGAGGACGGTAACCCTTGAAGAATGGTGTATGACGACCACCTTCATCTTTACCCAATACATACACTTCCGCTTCAAAACGGGTGTGAGGAGTAATTGAACCCGGCTTAGCCAATACCTGACCACGCTCCACTTCTTCACGCTTAGTACCACGTAGAAGGACACCCACGTTCTCACCTGCACGACCTTCGTCAAGCAGCTTACGGAACATCTCAACACCTGTACAGGTAGTCTTGGTAGTGTCTTTGATGCCCACCATTTCCACTTCTTCACCAACAGTAACAATACCGCGCTCTACACGACCTGTTACCACGGTACCACGACCCTGGATAGAGAATACATCTTCGATCGGCATAATAAAGTCACCGTCGATAGCACGCTCTGGCTCTGGAATATAAGAATCCAGTGTCTCTACTAGTGTTTTCACAGCAGTAGTACCCATTTCATTGTCGTCCTGGCCGTTTAGAGCCATCAACGCAGATCCAGGGATAATTGGGGTGTCGTCGCCTGGGAATTCATATTCTTCCAGCAACTCACGCAATTCCATTTCCACCAGTTCCAGCATCTCTTCGTATTCTTCAGAGTCGGCACCGCCACAGTCTTCTGCCAGCAAGTCAGCCTTGTTCAGGAATACCACGATATAAGGTACACCTACCTGACGGGACAGCAAGATGTGCTCACGGGTTTGTGGCATAGGACCGTCAGTCGCACCACATACCAGAATCGCTCCGTCCATCTGCGCCGCACCAGTGATCATGTTCTTCACATAGTCAGCGTGTCCTGGACAGTCTACGTGAGCGTAGTGACGCTCAGGAGAGTCATATTCAACATGAGAAGTCGCAATGGTGATACCACGCTCACGCTCTTCTGGAGCGTTGTCGATTTCACCGAAGTCTTTCAGTTCACCGCCCCAAGTCTCAGCACATACGCGCGTCAGCGCAGCTGTCAGAGTGGTTTTACCGTGGTCAACGTGACCGATGGTGCCGACGTTTACGTGCGGCTTACTACGTTCAAACTTTTCTTTAGCCATGAGTAATTACCCTTTTTAGAAAGTTAGGCTTGATTGATAACCGCTTCAGCAATATTTTGAGGAGCCTCGGCGTAACATTCAAATTCCATGGAGTAGCTGGCCCGGCCCTGCGTTGCGGAACGCAAATCAGTAGCATAACCAAACATCTCACCCAGAGGAACCTGTGCATTGATGACTTTGCCCGCAGGCGTGTCATCCATTCCCTGTACCAGACCACGACGACGATTCAGGTCACCCATCACATCACCCATGTTCTCTTCAGGAGTCACTACTTCGACCTTCATAACCGGCTCTAGCAGACAGGGATCTGCCTCTCGAGCATACTTCTTCAAAGCTTGAGAAGCAGCAATTTTAAAGGCCATTTCATTAGAGTCTACATCATGGAAAGAACCATCATAAAGGCGAGCTTTTAAGCCCAGCAGAGGGTAGCCGGCAATAACGCCGTTTTGCATTTGCTCTTCTATGCCTTTCTGAATAGCAGGGATATATTCCTTGGGAATTGCCCCACCCACAATTTCATTAATAAACTCTAATCCTTCTGCATCAGAAGGACTAAATTCAACCACAACATGACCATATTGGCCACGACCACCAGACTGACGCACAAACTTGTGGTTGGCATCAACAGTAGTACGGATCTTCTCTCGGTAGGCCACTCGTGGCTTACCAATATTGGCTTCCACACTGAATTCACGGCGCATACGATCAACGATGATATCCAGGTGCAATTCACCCATACCAGCAATGATAGTCTGACCCGTTTCTTCATCGGTTTTCACCCTGAAAGAAGGATCTTCCTGGGCAAGTTTGCCCAGAGCCACACCCATTTTCTCCTGATCGGCCTGTGACTTGGGCTCGACAGCTACGGAAATAACAGGTTCGGGGAATTCCATACGCTCCAGCACAATACGATTGTTCTGGTCACACAGGGTATCACCCGTAGTCACGTCTTTAAGACCAATGGCAGCCGCGATGTCGCCAGCGCGTACTTCCTTGATCTCTTCACGATTGTTAGAATGCATCTGAACCATACGGCCGACACGCTCGCGCTTACCCTTAACAGAGTTAAACACGGCATCACCAGAGTTCAGCACACCTGAATACACACGCATAAAAGTCAGGGTACCCACAAATGGGTCCGTGGCAATTTTGAAGGCCAGAGCAGCAAATGGCGCCTTGTCATCGGCAGCACGGGGAGCAACGGTTTCACCGTCTTCCAACGTACCTTCAATCGCCTTTACTTCCAGCGGCGATGGCATATATTCAATAACGGAGTCCAATACGGCCTGCACACCTTTATTCTTAAAGGCAGAACCGGCATGTACCAGAACAATTTCATTGGCAAGGGTACGGGTACGCAGGCCAGCTTTCAACTCGTCGTCGGTCAGCTCACCTTCTTCCAGGTACTTGTCCATCAGCTCATCATTGGCTTCGGCAGCAGCTTCCACCAGCATCTCACGATACTCTTGGGCCTGCTCAAGCATATCAGCCGGAATGTCTTCCAACTCATAGGTCATACCCTGATCTTCTTCACTCCACATAATGGCTTTCATACGCACCAGGTCAATAACACCCTTAAATGCATCTTCAGCACCAATAGCCAAGTGAATAGGCACAGCATTCGCACCCAGACGCTCTTGCAGTTGGTCGACCACCATCAGGAAGTCAGCACCGGCACGGTCCATCTTGTTAACGAATACCATGCGCGGCACGGCATACTTATTGGCCTGACGCCAAACAGTTTCCGTTTGTGGCTGGACACCGGAAGAACCACACAGCACCACCACCGCACCATCAAGGACACGCAGGGAACGCTCTACTTCAATAGTAAAGTCAACGTGCCCCGGAGTATCAATGATGTTGATACGGTGGTCATCGAACTGTTGGTTCATACCCTTCCAGAAACAGGTAGTAGCAGCAGAGGTAATGGTAATACCCCGCTCCTGCTCCTGTTCCATCCAGTCCATGGTGGCGGCACCATCGTGCACTTCACCAATTTTATGAGACAGGCCAGTGTAAAACAGAATGCGCTCCGTAGTGGTAGTCTTACCCGCATCTACGTGGGCAACAATACCGATATTACGGTAACGATTAATAGGCGTTTTACGAGCCATTGTGTAAGTCTCCGACTGGTCTTAAAAGCGGAAGTGAGAAAACGCTTTGTTGGCTTCGGCCATACGGTGAACGTCTTCACGTTTCTTAACCGCAGCACCTTTGCCTTCTGCAGCATCCATAATCTCGCCTGCCAAACGCAGAGCCATAGACTTCTCACCGCGCTTGCGGGAATAGTCTACCAACCAGCGCATAGCCAGAGCAGAACGACGTGCAGGACGTACTTCAACAGGTACTTGATAGGTAGCACCACCCACTCGGCGAGATTTAACCTCTACCATAGGGGCAATAGCTTCCAAAGCCTGCTCGAAAGTTTCAAGGGGATCATTGTTACCACGCTCTTGGATCTTATCCAAAGCACCATAAACAATACGCTCAGCAACGGACTTCTTACCAGAGATCATGACATGGTTCATAAACTTGGCCAAAGTAACGTTTCCGAACTTGGGATCAGGTAGAATTTCGCGTTTCGCGACAACTCTTCTTCTAGGCATGTTGGGCCTCAATTATCTTCAGGTTATGTTCAGGATCACTCACCCTATGGTGGTGACCTGCCCTTACTCTTATCGGTTCTGCGATAAGTCTAACGGCCTGCCGCTAAGCGGCGAGGGCAACACAGTTTACACTGTGTTTCTGACAGTCCGGCCAATATTGAAAATATGGGCGCAGACTATCGCAAGCATTAGGACTTAGGACGCTTGGTACCGTACTTGGAACGACCTTGTTTACGATCATTCACACCGGAAGTGTCCAGAGAACCGCGTACAGTGTGGTAACGAACACCTGGCAAGTCTTTTACACGACCGCCACGAATCAGTACAACAGAGTGTTCCTGCAGGTTATGACCTTCACCACCAATATAGGAGGTAACTTCAAAACCGTTAGTCAGGCGCACACGGCACACTTTACGCAGAGCAGAGTTAGGCTTTTTAGGGGTGGTTGTATAAACACGCGTACACACGCCACGACGTTGAGGACAGGCCTGCAGGGCCGGTACGTCACTCTTGTCCGCTTTGCGCTTACGGGGCTTACGAACCAACTGGTTAACTGTTGCCATTAAGCAAACTCCACATTTAAGTTAGACTCAACCAAAGCAACCCATTTGCTTCAGCCGTCATATCCGCGAAACAGGCAGCAATATACATCCCTGCCAATTTCGGGCGGTGAATTATATGCTTTTAGCGCCAGACGGGTCAAGGGCTGGAGAAAATAAATAGCCCATATATCTGTAGCCTGCCAATAACCCAGAGCGGGGTTATAAGAATTGCCAATAAGTACCTAGTCCCCACATCATCAGCACTATCAAAGCCAGTGTGCAGCAATGGAAAAACAACCCAGACCAAAGCTTTTGCTGGGCCGTGTACCGAACTAACTGCGGTGTTAATTGAACGCCAAAGCCGAGTCGCATAAACCTTGCTCGCTTCACCACCTCGTAGACTAACAGGCAAGTCAGACTGGTCATTACCATACCCAGCATAATATTTACTCCGGTTGGCAATGCCCATACTCCCAACATAACCACGATGGTATAAATAAGTGGTTGGTGTACCACATAGCTGGCAAAGATGGCCTGATTTAGATAATCCAGCAATCGACTGGGACGATTGAGTAGCACCGCAGCCCAGGCAAGCAAAAACAGACACCAAGACCAACTATGTAAAGCCTGAATTAACGTCATCAAGGTACTATCAAGGGTCAGGGCTGGATAGCCCTTTAGCACCCAACCACCTTCAATCACACCGGGCATATCGGTCCACCCATCACGCTTGATATAGCACCACACCAATATAGGCAGCAATATAGTCACGGGCCAACGCACACGCTCCAGTGCAGCAAAATAGTCTGTCGGTATACACAGCAAAATATAACCACAGGCAAAATACAGCAAATAACGGGGAAACTCCCACCACATACCTACTTCACCCGGCATCCATGGCTTAAACAACAAGCCGTTGAGCCATAAAATCAATACCGGCAGCAGTAGCAACCCCAAACCCCGGTGTACCTGCAATACACGCTTAACACTACTCAATAGCCAGCCATGGGGATGCTTACGCAACCATATAAAGACCGGTAGCAACAGCACAGAATAAATTAACAAATTATAGACAAACCAAAGATGGCCATAGGGCATGGCTTCAATGCCGGGAAACACGGTAAACAAGTCCAGCGTGGTCTGCACGGGCTGAAACAACCCAAACTGCAGCACATAGGTAACCAATAGCAGTGGTAGCAACAAGCGAGTTAAGCGGCCACGCAAATACTGCTGCCAGGTGCGGCGCCGAAAGGCAAAGGCCGTACCCATACCAGAAATCACAAATAGCGCTGCCAAGCGCCACTGATGCATCACATCCAGTACCGCAGCCGCCAACAAGCTAGACTCAATCCACTCTTTATCAAGCTGAAAATACACAAAATGAAACCAGATAAGCAAGCTAAACAGGATCACCCGTAGCCAGTCAATATCGTGACGTCTGGGCAGAGCAGTGGATGCGGTCATTGGTCTAACACCTTAAAATACGGATATATTAAATTGTAGAGAAGGTCATATTGTGCCAGATATTATTGGCTTTAGCCCTATCGTAATTACCTATTTTCCGAAGCCAATGCTACCCCAACGCCACCATAAACGAGCAAGGCACGTGGTAACGAGCCCAACAAAGCCAAAGGCTGAGAGTGTTTGATGGCCTTGTTACATGGCAACCCTGTCCACCACCTGACAATACTCGCCGTCTAAATTTGTTAAAAAAATATCTTGCACCAAATCTGAGGAAATCACACAGCCGGATTTAGTTGTGATAGAAAAGGAAGCTGTACAATTTTCTGGTATATAAGCGTTATATCCCAATGCGCAAGCATACCTTACTGTTGCATCAACAGAGTGATGCGTTAATACACCACAGACAACAAGCTCCTTAATCTCTTGCGAATCAAGGTAACTTTTCAAATTTGTACCAACAAATGCACAATTTTCTGACTTGGTTATGATGGTCTCATTATCCTTTGGAAAAACTTCTGGCTTAAACGCAAAAGAAGGCTTTGAGGCATGATAGGGAGAATTTGATGATTTAGAAGAATGCCTAATATGTAGCACTGGCATTTGCTGTTGACGCCAAATATCCAACAGCTTAGAAATTTCACTTTCTGCTGTTGGATTACAACGTATTGAGTTATCAAAACTATCAATAGCTAACTGACAATCAATAATAAGTAGTGCTGGGTTATTGGTGTGGAACATCAGAACCTAGACCATGTGACGCCTAACAGCAGCGGCCCGCAGAGTAATGCTGCCTTTGCTGGTTATAAATCTTACTGCAGTACCCACACTGGATTTTGCTGCCATTGGCAGGTGCATTATTTATTTTTAAAGGAAAAAGACTATGAGTTTAAAACCTCTGCTGCATATTACTGCAATCACTCTTTTACTCACGCTGATAAGCGGCTGCACGGACACAGAACAAGAAGATATGACACGTCAGGCAGTGGCCATTGAAAGTGGCGAAACCTGCCACCTGTGCGGCATGATTATTGTCAACTATCCCGGACCCAAGGGCGAAGCCTATACCAAAAACTCCGATAAGGTGCGCAAGTTCTGCTCTACACGTGGCTTGTTCAGCTATATTCTGGATCCGGAATTTGACCGCCAGATTAAGGAAATATATGTGCATGATATGAGTAAAAGCCCGTGGGAAAAACCGCACGACCACCACTTTATCGATGCCCGTACCGCTTGGTATGTAGTGGGCTCAAACCAAATAGGTTCAATGGGTAAAACTCTGGCCAGTTTTGGTCTGGAAGACGACGCCAAAGCCTTTAGTAACGCCTATGGGGGGTGAGGTTATCCCCTTCGATGCTATCGAACTGAACATGCTATATTGAATTATCAAAATCCGCAGGGTGCATCTGTTGCTGGGCAAATATTTAAGCCAAGAGAAAAACCCGCCTGCTATGCACCTGCAGGCGCCATTTATAGACTATGGCATAACGCCACTATTTGTCAGCTTGGCAATGTGCAAGATAAACTGCAATTGCATGGTCACTATAGCCAAGTAACTGCCCGATTCTATACTCCAACTGTTGCCAGTTATCTGGTCTGGTCAGCGATAAATTGATCATATCGACCAGCTCTTCAGCCTGCGCTCTATAGCCTTGACGGTAGAATACGACATTTTTTAGCTGCGGATCCAAATATGGGTCCTGATGGTCAAATTCCAAAACCGACATGCCAAGCTGCTGCGCCTGAGCATAATGGTCATCAACAGGATAATCACAAAAAAATAGCACCAGATCCTTTTTACCTTGCTTAACAAGATCAAACTCTATGCCTTCGTGGGGCCCTATTCCTTTTGGTAACATAGTGAAACCCTTGTTTTCATACCCACAGTTAATCACCGACAATTTTACTTGCGTATTATTGTCCGGCCAGCATCACTATAGAGCCGTCCCAGTGTGAATCTTCTAGGCAGTGCCGGAAAAATAAGGCCACATCGGCACGCGCTATCGGTTTGGCCAAGTGGGCTGTTTTGCCAGCAATTATTTTATACTCCGACATGCCTGGCTTATCGGTTAGACCATATGGCCGAACCAGCACAAACGGCACACTAGTCATCTCCCTAACACTTTGGTCAGCCCTTTCATAATCTTCTATGCCAGCTTTACCAGCAAAAAGTGTTAAGATCATTTTGATAAACCATGAAGAGCCGCCTACCCCAACAGTGGAAATCATAATACAGCGGGGCACCTGTTTCTGCTGGGCAGCCACATGCATAATATGGCCATAAGCCGATGCCATTAAAAGTGCTTTACCCGTATTACCCAAGCAGCTCACAACAATATCAGCACCTGCTACAGTAGCCTCGATATCTTTAAGCCTGCTAATATCACCAACCATCAAATCAACATTAGCATGATCAGCATAGGCAAACTTGGCTTTATTTCTGACTAATACTCTTAATTTGTAACCTGATGCCAAGGCCTGTTGCACAAAATGCCTACCGACTTTACCTGTCCCACCAAAAACTGCAATGATTTTACCAGTGCCCATTATCCCGATACCTACTTTAATAATACTTTTACATCCAATGGTTAAGCCATTGTGCAACGTCATGGGGATGGTTTCATTAACAAATGTTAAGACCTAAATATTAAATCCCTTGCTTGCGAATTCTGCTTAAAGAAATGGGGGTAATACCAAGATAAGAGGAGACAATATGCTGTTTAATACGAGGTCCCAAAGCAGCATATTTTTCCAAAAAATAGGCATAGCGTTGTTTACCATTAAACTGCATAAGTTCAATTTCCCTGACTCTTTTTTGGTTTAATTCAGAAGTTGTTAAAGCCAACAAAATTTTGTTCCACCAAACTGAGTCCTGAAATGGCTCAGCCCACTGTTTGTAGTCTACCTCCCAAATAACAGCGTCTTCTATAGCTTGCACAGAATACTCAGCAACAGCACTGGTACGCATAGCATGACATTCATATATAAAATCGCCTTCAGAACTAAAATCAAACGTGCACTCAACACCACCTTGGCTAACAGAAACACTTCTAAACAAGCCCTGCTTGACCAAACCTAGCTTATTGGTTCTATCGCCTTCGCAAATAAAGTAGCCGCCTTTGACAATTTTGGTCTGCCTAGCAAGTTTGGCAAATCTCTCCACGCCAGAGTCTGGCAGTTTGCCTATCGCTTGTAACGCATTATATAAGTCTTCCATTAACGCACCTGATACGCTAAATGATTAATATAATATCATCCAGTGTACTTTATATCCTCAAGTATGGCTTCAACTAATCAGCAATGACCTATGCCTTATTAATATAGATTTTAGCATCGATAGAATGCCTTTGGAGCCCACCTACTTAACGGTAGGCGGGCAAATGGGATAATACTATGCCTTGGCATAGCTCTTGGCAGCAGTGGCATTAAATTCCAGTGCCACACAAACTTCATCACCTGCAATCCAGCCATCATGACCGGGCTCGATAATATACACATCACCTGCCGAGAAGGTTTCAGTGGTGCCATCATCATGACTGGCACACATGGTGCCTTGAATCACCGTACCCACATGCCGGGCCTGACAACTTTCACCACCCACGACAGGCTTAATACAGGTAGACCAACTCCAACCGGGTTGCAAAGTCAGGCGTGCTGCCGCCACTCCACCCATATCACATACTTCCACTCGCGCCTTATCAGGGGCACGGGTTTCATCCGGATTATCAAATGATTTTTTTATAATACTAGCCATTTCACTCTCCTTTTTGTTACTGCCCTCCAAGGACAAGGCAAATAACATTGCCACCTATTAAACTACGCCCCTTTAGTGGCCGAGTCAAAAGCCAGGCTATTTGACAGTCCAGTGCCTGCATACAAAAACAAAAAAGCCCGAGCTGCTTTTGCAATCTCGGGCTTTTTAAGGGCCAGATAGTCGGGCTAAAACCCGACCTATATGGCTGTGACCTAGTCGCCAGTCATCTCGGCTCGTAAGGCTTCGGTCAGGGCTGCTTGTACTTCTTCTGCACTTACAGTCGCTGTGCCTTCGGCCAGCATTTGCTCTTGACGCTTGCGCTTGCGCTCACTGTGATAAGCCAGACCGGTACCCGCAGGGATCAGACGACCTACTACCACATTTTCCTTCAGACCACGCAGGTGATCTTTCTTCCCGGTTACCGCCCCTTCGGTCAGTACGCGGGTGGTTTCCTGGAAGGAAGCCGCAGAAATAAAGGATTCAGTGGCCAACGAGGCTTTGGTGATACCCAGCAGCACACGTTGAGCATGAGCATGGATCTTGTCTTCGCCATCCAGCTTCTCGTTGGCTTCCATAAAGCGGGTATATTCCACCTGATCACCTTTGATCAGGTTCGTATCTCCGGAAGATGTGACATCAACTTTACGCAGCATCTGGCGCACAATAACTTCCACATGCTTGTCGTTAATACCTACACCTTGCAGACGGTATACCTCCTGCACTTCGGTGGCAATATAGTTAGCCAGAGCTTCTACACCCAGAATACGCAGAATATCGTGCGGGTTGGAAGGACCGTCGGCGATGACTTCGCCCTTTTCTACGCTTTCACCTTCAAACACGTTCAGTACACGCCATTTGGGAATCAATTCCTCATAGGTGTCACTGCCATCGGTTGGGGTAATAACCAAACGGTTCTTGCCCTTGGTTTCCTTACCAAAGGAAACCAGGCCGGAAATCTCCGCCAAAATAGCGGCATCTTTTGGCTTACGAGCTTCAAACAAGTCGGCAACACGTGGCAGACCACCAGTGATATCCTTGTTACCTGCACTTTCCTGAGGAATACGGGCCAAGACGTCACCCACTGCCAGCTTGTCACCATCGGTGATACTTAACAGGGCACCATCCGGTAACAGGTACTGAGCCGGCATATCTGTGTCGGCCATCATAACTTCCTTGCCTTTGGCATCAACCAGCTTCACCATAGGACGCAGGTCTTTACCAGCCGCAGGACGCTCAGCCACCGGAATCACTTCAATGTTCGTCAAACCCGTCACTTCGTCAGTGTTGCGGTGTATGGTAATACCTTCTTCCAGACCAACAAACTGCACCTTACCGGCTGATTCACAGACGATCGGGTGAGTATGAGGATCCCAGGTAGCTACCACAGCACCGGCTTCTACACTGGCACCGTCAGCCATCAGAATATTGGAACCATATGGCAGCTTGTAACGCTCCCGCTCCCGACCATGTTCGTCGGTTACACCCAGTTCTACGGAACGCGAGGTAGCGACCATAGAACCATCTTTACGGGTTACCGCCTTGAGGTTATGCAGGCGAATTTCACCACCGTTCTTAACTTCGATCTTATCCGCTGCCGCTGCCCGCGATGCCGCACCACCAATGTGGAAGGTACGCATGGTCAGCTGGGTGCCAGGTTCACCGATGGACTGGGCCGCAACCACGCCCACAGCCTCACCAATATTAACCAAATGACCACGACCCAAGTCACGCCCATAACAGTTAGAACAAACACCGTAGCGAGTTTCACAGGTAATAGGGGAGCGCGCTTTAATCTCATCGATGGAGGACAGGGTCTCGTCATTTTCCAAACGCTCAACCCAACGTTCGTCAATCAAGGTACCGGCAGGAATCAGTACTTCCTGGGTCGTTGGATTAACCACATCTGCAGCCACTACACGACCTAGAATACGGTCAGACAAAGGCACAATGACATCGCCGCCTTCAATTACCGGCTGCATAATCAGACCTTCATCGGTGCCACAATCAACCTCGGTCACTACCAGATCTTGTGCCACGTCAACCAGACGCCGGGTCAGGTAACCGGAGTTCGCAGTCTTCAAGGCCGTATCAGCCAGACCCTTACGCGCCCCGTGAGTGGAAATAAAGTATTCCTGTACCGACAAACCCTCGCGGAAGTTAGCGGTAATCGGTGTTTCGATGATGGAGCCATCAGGCTTGGCCATCAGACCACGCATACCACCAAGCTGACGCATCTGAGCCGCACTACCACGGGCACCAGAGTCGGCCATCATGTAAACGGAGTTGAAGGACTCCTGTTCCACTTTATTGCCATCGGCATCAATGACCGTATCGCTCTTCAGGGTTTCCATCATGGCACCGGCAACCAGTTCGTTGGCGCGGGACCAGATATCGATCACCTTATTGTACTTTTCACCCTGAGTAACCAGACCATCGCGGAACTGGCCTTCAATTTCGCGTACTTCGTCTTCGGCCTCATCAATAATCACGGCCTTCTTATTAGGGATAACAAAGTCGTTCACACCTACAGAGGAGCCAGACCGGGTGGCAAAAGAGAAGCCGGTATACATCAGCTGGTCAGCAAAGATAACGGTTTCTTTCAGACCTACGTTACGGTAGCAGGCATTAATCAGATTAGAGATCGCTTTCTTCTTCATGGCCTGGTTAATCAGGCTGTAAGGCAAGCCTTTAGGCATGATGGCAGACAGCAATGCACGCCCAACTGTGGTATCAACCAATAGCTGGTTGGCAACCATTTCACCAGTCTCGTCATCACGCTCATATTCAAATACGCGGACTTTTACCTTGGCTTGCAGGTCAACCTGCTTGGCACCATAGGCACGTTCTACTTCGGCCACGTCGGCAAAGGTCATACCTTCGCCTTTAGCATTGATACGCTCACGGGTCATAAAGTAGATGCCCAGAACCACGTCCTGGGAAGGTACGATAATAGGCTCACCGTTGGCTGGCGACAGGATATTGTTGGTGGACATCATCAGGGCGCGCGATTCCAACTGGGCTTCCAGTGTCAGAGGCACGTGTACCGCCATCTGGTCCCCGTCAAAGTCAGCGTTATAAGCCGCACACACTAGTGGGTGCAACTGGATCGCCTTACCTTCAATCAATACGGGCTCAAAGGCTTGAATACCCAAACGGTGCAAAGTAGGTGCACGGTTTAGCATTACCGGGTGTTCGCGAATAACTTCAGCCAGGATATCCCAGACTTCAGCCGTTTCCCGCTCCACCATTTTCTTGGCGGCTTTGATAGTGGTGGCCAGGCCACGCAATTCCAGCTTGGAGAAGATAAATGGCTTAAACAGTTCCAGCGCCATCTTTTTCGGCAAACCACACTGATGCAATTTCAGATAGGGGCCAACAACGATAACGGAACGGCCAGAATAGTCAACACGTTTACCCAACAGGTTCTGACGGAAACGACCTTGCTTACCCTTGATCATATCGGCCAAGGACTTCAGTGGCCGCTTGTTAGAACCAGTGATAGCACGACCACGACGACCGTTATCTAACAGGGCGTCTACAGACTCTTGCAACATACGCTTTTCGTTGCGCACGATGATATCCGGAGCAGCCAGATCCAACAAACGCTTCAAACGATTGTTACGGTTGATAACACGACGATACAGGTCATTCAGGTCAGAGGTGGCGAAACGACCACCATCCAAAGGTACCAAGGGTCGCAAATCAGGTGGCAGAATAGGCAGCACATTAAGTACCATCCATTCTGGCTTGTTACCGGAATGCAAGAAGGCTTCCATCAGCTTCAGACGCTTGGACAGCTTCTTAATCTTGGTTTCGGAATTGGTATTGGGAATCTCTTCACGCAGATGCGCAACTTCCTGCTCCAGATCCATATCCTTGAGCAGGCTTTGAATGGCTTCGGCGCCCATCTTGGCATCAAAGTCATCGCCAAATTCTTCCAGGGCTTCAAAGTACTGCTCGTCATTCATCAGTTGACCACGTTCAAGGGTAGTCATACCCGGATCAATGACGATAAAGCTTTCAAAGTAAAGTACCCGTTCAATATCACGCAAGGTGATATCAAGTAGCAAACCAATACGCGATGGCAGGGACTTGAGGAACCAGATATGCGCCACCGGGCTGGCCAGTTCAATATGACCCATGCGCTCACGGCGGACTTTAGCCAGAGCAACTTCTACGCCACATTTCTCACAGATAACACCGCGGTGCTTCAGGCGCTTGTATTTACCACACAGACACTCATAGTCTTTTACCGGACCAAAGATCTTGGCACAGAACAAGCCTTCACGCTCTGGCTTAAACGTACGGTAGTTAATGGTTTCGGGCTTTTTTACCTCACCGAAAGACCAGGACCGGATCATTTCGGGAGAAGCCAGGCCAATACGGATAGCATCAAATTCGTCCGTGTGGCCTTGTGCCTTCAATAATTTCAATAAATCTTTCATTGCCTTCTCCAATTAACCTTATTCGGTTTCCAACTCGATATCGATACCCAGAGAACGAATCTCCTTAATCAATACATTGAAGGATTCTGGCATACCAGGTTCCATACGATGGTCGCCATCTACAATGTTTTTGTACATCTTGGTACGGCCATTAACGTCATCAGACTTAACCGTCAACATTTCCTGCAAGGTATAGGCAGCACCATATGCTTCCAGAGCCCACACTTCCATCTCACCGAAGCGCTGACCACCGAATTGTGCTTTACCACCCAGAGGTTGCTGAGTAACCAGACTATAAGAGCCGGTAGAACGGGCGTGCATCTTGTCATCAACCAAGTGATTCAACTTCAGCATATACATGTAGCCAACCGTTACTGGACGTTCAAAACAATCACCTGTACGGCCGTCATACAACCAGGTTTGACCAGAACTATCCAGACCACCCAGCTCTAACAAACGCTTGATTTCAGCCTCTTCAGCACCATCAAATACGGGTGTCGCCAAGGGCACACCTGCCTTCAGGTTCTTGGCCAGATCCAGAATCTCATCATCCGAGAAACTGTCCAGATCTTCGTGGCGCTTGCACTTGTCATCGTTGTAGACCTCATTCAGGAAGCTACGGATGCCTGCCACTGCCTTGCCGCGTTCTGCCTGTAGCATTTCTTCCACACGCTCGCCCAGACCCTTGGCGGCCATGCCCATATGGGTTTCCAGAATCTGACCCACGTTCATCCGCGAAGGAACACCCAAGGGGTTCAAAACGATATCTACCGTCTTGCCATATTGGTCATATGGCATATCTTCAACCGGCATTATTACCGAGATAACACCCTTGTTACCGTGACGGCCGGCCATCTTATCACCAGGCTGCACACGCCGCTTAACAGCCACGTATACTTTAACGATTTTCAACACACCTGGTGCCAAGTCGTCGCCGGTTTGCAGCTTTTTCTTTTTGTCTTCGAACTTCTCGTCCAGTTCTTTACGCGTTTCGTCCAAAGATTGCTGTGCCAGTTCCAATTGCTGTTGCAGGGCATCATCAGCCATGCGCAACTTAAACCATTCAGCCCGATCCAGCCCTTCCAAGGCCTCAGCTGACAGCTTGTCACCCTTCTTAAAGCCGGCTCCGCCATTCACCACAGCACCAGTGAAGGCGCTCAGCAAACGACTGTAAGTGGCATCGGATACGATGCGGAACTCATCGTTCAAGTCTTTACGAATTTGATCCATTTGCTCCTGTTCAATAGACAGAGCACGCTGATCTTTTTCCACACCATCACGAGTAAATACCTGTACGTCGATAACGGTACCCTTGGTACCTGTCTTTACTCGCAGGGAAGTGTCTTTTACATCGGAGGCTTTTTCACCAAAGATAGCACGCAGCAATTTCTCTTCTGGGGTTAGCTGGGTTTCTCCCTTCGGTGTCACCTTACCTACCAGAATATCTCCCGGGCCGACTTCAGCACCAATATGCACAATGCCAGACTCATCCAGCTTAGCCAAGGCGCTTTCACCCACATTGGGAATATCAGAAGTGATTTCTTCGCTTCCCAACTTGGTATCACGAGCCACACAGGTCAGTTCCTGAATATGGATAGTGGTAAAGCGATCTTCCTTAACCACATTTTCGGAAATCAAAATGGAGTCTTCGAAGTTGTAACCATTCCAGGGCATAAACGCAATGCGCATATTCTGCCCCAAAGCCAGTTCGCCAAGATCAACTGAGGGTCCATCAGCCAAAACATCACCGCAAGCCACCACATCACCCAGATTAACAATAGCACGCTGGTTAATGCAGGTATTCTGGTTGGAACGGATGTACTTGGTCAGATTGTAAATATCAACACCTGCGTCACCGGCCTGAGTTTCAGCGTCATGGGCTTTTACCACGATACGGCCAGCATCTACAGACTCAACAACACCGCCACGCTTGGCTACCACACAAACACCAGAGTTCTGGGCTACGTGACGTTCCATCCCAGTACCAACTAAAGGCTTTTGCGCTTGTAGCGTTGGCACCGCTTGACGTTGCATGTTGGAGCCCATCAAGGCACGGTTGGCATCATCGTGCTCCAAAAACGGAATCAAAGATGCCGCCACGGATACCACCTGCCGTGGTGATACGTCCATATAGTCAACGCTCTCAGGCGACATCAGGGTAAATTCGTTTTCGTGACGAACCGTTACCAAATCTTCCACAAAGCGGTTATTACTATCCAGTTCGGCATTAGCCTGAGCAATAATATGCTGGCTTTCTTCAATGGCTGACAAGTATTCAATGTCATCTGTAGCCACACCATCCACAACCTTACGGTAAGGGGTTTCCAGGAAACCGTAGTGGTTAGTACGAGCATAGGTTGACAGGGAGTTAATCAAACCAATGTTTGGCCCTTCAGGTGTTTCGATAGGACAAACACGGCCATAATGGGTTGGGTGTACGTCACGTACTTCAAAACCGGCTCGCTCACGAGTCAAACCACCTGGACCCAAAGCAGAAACACGACGCTTGTGGGTTACTTCAGACAATGGGTTGTTTTGGTCCATAAACTGAGACAGCTGACTGGAACCAAAGAATTCCTTAATGGCCGCTGACACAGGCTTGGCGTTAATCAAATCCTGTGGCATCAGGCCATCAGATTCAGCCAGGCTCAGACGCTCTTTTACTGCCCGCTCAACCCGCACCAGACCAACACGGAATTGGTTTTCAGCCATTTCACCTACAGAACGCACACGACGGTTACCCAGATGGTCGATATCATCCACCATACCTTTACCGTTGCGGATGTCGATCAGAGTGCTCATTACTGCCACAATATCCTGATCGTCCAGAATACCTTCGCCGGTTTCAGCAGCACGGCCCAAGCGACGGTTAAATTTCATGCGGCCAACGGCAGACAAGTCATAACGTTCGTTGGTAAAAAACAGATTTTGGAACAGGGTCTCAGCGGCTTCCTTGGTAGGTGGTTCGCCAGGACGCATCATACGATATATTTCTACCAGAGCTTCCAACTGGGTACGTGTTGGATCGCTGGACAGCGTATCCGACATAAATGAACCACAGTCCAATTCGTTGGTGTATATCAAAGGCAAATCAGTGATCTTGGCCTCATTTAATGCACGCAACATTTCCAGCGTTACTTCAGCATTACACTCAGCGATCAGCTCACCGGTTTGCGGATTAATCAGATCAACAGCTGTTTTCTTGCCCAGCAAATAGTCTTCTGGCACTTCCAGCTTTTCAATGCCGCTTTTTTCCAATTGACGAATATGGCGCGCGGTAATACGACGACCTTCTTCAATCAGCACCTGACCATCAGCGCCCTTAATAGGGAAGGTGGCCGTTTCGCCCCGCAAACGCGCAGGCACCAGAGCCATAGAGTAATTGCCATCGGCAATGCTGACATCGACGTTTTCAAAAAAGCTCGCCAGAACCTGTTCGCTGGTGTAACCCAAAGCGCGCAACAGAATAGAGGCGGGTAATTTACGACGTCGGTCAATACGGACAAACAGCAGATCCTTTGGATCGAATTCGAAATCCAACCAGGAACCACGGTAAGGAATGACACGGGCATTATATAACAGCTTGCCGGAGCTATGCGTCTTGCCCTTATCGTGATCAAAGAACACACCTGGTGAACGATGCAACTGAGAAACGATAACACGCTCTGTACCATTAACAACAAAGGTGCCATTGTCAGTCATCAGGGGCATTTCGCCCATATAGACTTCCTGCTCCTTAATATCCTTAATAGCCTTGGTCTTGGAGTCACGATCATAAATCACCAAGCGCACTTTCACACGCAGAGGTGCCGCATAGGTAATACCGCGCAATTGACATTCTTTAACGTCAAAAACTGGCTCACCCAACTTATAGCTCACGTATTCCAGAGATGCGTTGCCCGAGAAGGAAACGATTGGGAAAACAGAGTCAAAAGCAGCTTCAAGACCTTGACAATTACGCTGACCAGCGGACTTGCCTGACTGTAAAAACTTGCGATAGGAATCGATTTGAATGGCCAGCAGATAAGGCACATCCATGACCGGAGGTAGTTTACCGAAATCCTTGCGGATACGTTTTTTCTCAGTATATGAGTAAGGCATCAGTATTCCCCGATTTGGGTCTTTCAAAGACCGTTAAGTAGGAAAGAAGCTTGGGCGACCATGCTTGCGGCTTCTATTAGTTCCATTTTTGCCCTGGGCGAGGGATGGAATCCCTTTAAAACATGCTAGTTGAAACACTTTCAAACCAGCCTTTTTCGAATCTTTACGGTGCCAGAAAACAGCCATCTAAGAACCGAAAAAGGCCGGTGGCAATTTTGCCACCAGCCATATGCACTCGAGCTTTAGTTGCAGCCCAAGTAAGCTAATCAGCTTACTTGATCTCAACCTTGGCGCCGGCTTCTTCAAGTTCCTTGGCCAGAGCTTCGGCGTCTTCCTTAGAAAGACCTTCCTTAACTGCGGCAGGAGCACTCTCAACCAGACCCTTGGCTTCTTTCAGGCCTAGACCTGTAGCGCCACGAACGGCCTTGATAGCGTTAACTTTCTTCTCGCCTGCAGCAACCAGAATTACATCGAATTCGGTCTGTTCTTCAGCAGCAGCGCCAGCGTCACCGCCAGCAGCGCCAGCTACAACAGCGGCAGCAGCAGTTACACCAAACTTCTCTTCCATTGCTTCGATCAGTTCAACAACATCCATAACGGACATGTCTGCAACGGCATTGATGATATCGTCTTTAGTGATAGACATAACAATTCCTAAATATATTCTAATGCCCCTTGGGGCACGTTAATCATGCGCAAAGTTGCCATAAGTGACTCACCTGGGTGAGATCAAATATTAAGCAGCTTCCTGTTCTTTTTGATCGCGTATTGCAGCCAAAGTACGGGCCAGCTTGCTGGTCGCACCCTGAATTACGCTCATCAACTTGGACACAGCTTCGTCGTATGTTGGCAAAGATGCCAAAACGTCGATCTGAGAGGCTTCCATCAGGTTGCCTTCATATGCCAGTGCTTTTACTTCAAACTGATCATTACCCTTGGCAAAATCCTTGAACAAACGGGCGCCAGCGCCTGGATGCTCGTTAGAAAATGCAATGATACTTGGACCACTGAAGGTATCCTGCAGGCACGCGAATTCGGTACCTTCGACAGCACGCTTAGCCAGAGTATTACGCACAACACGCACGTATACGCCGTTTTCACGAGCTTCCTTACGCAGGGCAGTCATGTCAGTTACAGATACACCGCGGGAATCCGCGACCACTGCTGACAATGCACTGGTGGCTGCTTCGTTGACTTCTGCGACAATCGCTTTCTTGTCTTCGAGACCAATAGCCACGCTATTTCTCCTAGATAAGATTATCCAACTCTCCACCATCATTG
This sequence comes from Gammaproteobacteria bacterium, assembly GCA_030748435.1. Lineage (GTDB taxonomy): Bacteria > Pseudomonadota > Gammaproteobacteria > Pseudomonadales > Balneatricaceae > Njordibacter. The sequence goes on from JASMLZ010000001.1 coordinate 19,390, forward strand.
ATAGTGAAGTCCTTAATACGGTGTTGGACTCAGAAATCTGAATCGGGTTCACCGTCTGCGTAGGCAAAATTAAGAAAACGACTAGCGTTTTCACCTACGGTCTTTGACAGTTCCAGCCATAGCTGGAACCCTCAAAATAAGAGCAAGGAAAAACCTCACTCGCCGTTCCAGCAATATACTGAAACCTAGCAATATTCAGCTCTGGCATATTAGCCGGATTACGACCTTGTAGGTCGGGTTTTAACCCGACTGTGTTGGACTAATACCCAAAGCAATCGCTGCGCTCATGGGGCACGCTGAGTCCAACCTACAGTCCAGAGCTATAATAAGTTCTACTAGAACTTAAAAGCACCATGGTCAACGGTCAGGCCTGGGCCCATAGTCGTCGACACGGTTACTTTTTTCATATAAACACCTTTACTGGAAGCAGGCTTCATCTTTTTCAGATCACCCAACAAAGCTACCAGATTCTCTTGCAGTGCCTCAGCAGTGAAAGAAGATTTACCCAAGGTGCAATGAATGATGCCGGCTTTATCAGTACGGAAACGTACCTGACCAGCTTTAGCGTTTTTAACAGCCGTCTCAACATCTGGAGTCACAGTGCCAACCTTGGGGTTAGGCATTAGACCACGTGGGCCCAAAATTTGACCCAACTGACCAACCACGCGCATGGCATCTGGCGTAGCGATAACGACGTCAAAGTCCATTTTGCCAGCTTTAACCTCGGCTGCAAGTTCATCCATACCTACCAGTTCAGCGCCAGCAGCTTTAGCCTTCTCGGCGTTTTCACCTTGGGTGAATACCGCCACACGAACGTCTTTACCAGTACCATTTGGCAACACGGTAGAACCACGCACAACCTGATCGGATTTACGTGGGTCAACACCCAGATTTACAGCCACGTCAACAGACTCGGCAAACTTGACGGTAGACAGTTCGGCTAGCAGTGCTACTGCTTCGGCCATTTCATATACTTTGCCAGCTTCTACTTTTTCAGCGATAGCCTTGGCACGCTTTGTCATTTTAGCCATTAGTTCACACCTTCTGTGTTTAGACCCATAGAACGAGCACTACCAGCAATAGTACGTACCGCAGCATCCATATCGGCAGCGGTCAGGTCAGCCATCTTGGTAGTGGCAATTTCTTCCAACTGCTCACGCGTAACCGTACCAACTTTCTCTGTGTTGGGACGCGCAGAACCGCTCTTCAGGCCAGCCGCCTTTTTCAGCAATACTGCAGCAGGAGGTGTCTTGGTGATAAACGTAAAGCTACGGTCTGCATATACAGTGATAACCACTGGCACAGGCATGCCTGGCTCCATGCTTTGGGTAGCAGCGTTGAAAGCTTTACAAAATTCCATGATGTTCACACCATGCTGACCCAATGCCGGACCAACAGGTGGACTAGGGTTGGCCTTACCGGCAGCAACCTGAAGCTTGATATAGGCTTCGACTTTCTTTGCCATTGCAATTTCCTCTATATGGGTACCAACGCCCTTGTCACTGACTCAGCCTTGCCAAGCCAGCAAACAGCGCTCTATATCCAGAACGCTATAGGCTCCCCTGTGTAAAAAACATTCGGCCTATCCGAATGCGCAAAAACCCTGGGCACCATACCGGCTCCAGGGTCGTAGGTCGGCGCTTAGTCCGACAGTCGGGCAAATCCCGACTTGCGGTCAGGACTTTTCGACCTGACCAAATTCCAGTTCAACCGGCGTAGAACGCCCGAAGATTAAAACAGCCACCTGCAAGCGGCTCTTTTCATAATTCACTTCTTCAACCACACCATTAAAGTCGGCAAACGGACCGTCAATAACACGCACCATCTCACCTGGTTCAAAGAGTGTCTTGGGCTTAGGTGCTTCAGCACCAGATTCAACACGCTCAAGGATCGCTGCTGCTTCACGCTCGGTAATAGGGGCAGGTCTGTCGGCCGTACCACCAATAAAGCCCATCACTCGAGGCGTTTCCTTAACCATATGCCAGGTATCATCGTTCATTTCCATTTGCACTAGCACATAGCCAGGATAAAACTTGCGCTCACTGCGACGTTTTTTGCCAGCGCGCATTTCTACCACTTCTTCAGTTGGCACCAGGATCTCGCCAAACATATCTTGCATTTCAAAGCGATTAACACGCTCCTGCAAGGAACGCATAACCTGCTTCTCATAACCTGAGTAAGCGTGCACTACATACCAGCGCTTTGCCATGATCGTTTCCTATTGCTTAACCGATTAAAGAAGACACAGCCCAACTCAATAATGAGTCCAGACCCCATAGCAACAGCGCCATAACCAACACTACCGCCACTACAATCAACGTGGTCTGCATGGTTTCCTGGCGGTTAGGCCAAACCACCTTACGGATCTCATTACGCGCTTCCTTGAACATCACCAAGAAAGCTTTACCCTTTACTGTTTGCGCAGCAACCAACCCAGCTACCAAAGCTACTGCCACCAGACCCAGCACACGATACAGCAGGGACTGGTCAGAATATATTGAATTACCCACTACGCCCAAAGCAATCAGAGCCACGACGACCAGCCACTTAGGGGCATCCAAACGATTGTTTTGTGTATCTGACTTGGCGCTCATGGAGAAAGCCTCTATCTGTTGAATTGCTAACAGCTTTTGCTGTTTACCCAACCCCACCACATCAGCATGTGTGGAGCCTGAAAATATGGCAGGCCAGGAGGGATTCGAACCCCCAACATTCGGTTTTGGAGACCGACGTTCTGCCGTTGGAACTACTGGCCTGTAACCGTTTTTCGCTTCCGCTCAACGCAGATACGAAAAGTTCGGGACGCGTATATTATACGCGGCCCGAACTTTTTGCAAGCACTAAATGCTTGAATCAACAACCATTTACTAGGCGAGAATCTTGGCTACTACGCCAGCACCTACGGTACGGCCACCTTCACGAATCGCGAAACGCAGACCTTCATCCATAGCAATCGGGCAAATCAACTCAACAGTCATCTGTACGTTGTCACCCGGCATTACCATTTCTACACCGTCAGGCAGCTCACAAGCA
>JASMLZ010000002.1 GCA_030748435.1 Gammaproteobacteria bacterium
AAAAGGGCCTTATAGTAAGGACCTTCGGACATATACGGACTGTATAAGATTAGAAATTGGTCGGGACGGCAGGACTTTAATAGTTATACTAATATACTGATATTTAAATTATATTTTTATTTCAAAAATATTTGAACCCCCATAAATACCCCCAGCACATCCGCATGCAAACGATTCACACCAGAATCAGTTCTATTTCATTCTATCAAAACACCCTTACATTAACCCCTTGGAAGTGGCTATTTTTTGCTACTTTAGTAAACATCGGTATAAAGGCTGCAGTGGTACAGTGAAGTCTAGCCCCCTTCAGTAGATAACATGAAGGGGACTATCTTGGCCATTTCAGTTAGTAAACAATTCGGGGGATTGTAACGTCCCATTCACGGGTGAAAATTTCTTCCTCATCCTCAAAGGCAGCGATGTGTCCGAAGAGGAAAAAGTTATCTTGGTCGCAAGTCACGATTAATTTGCTCTCGGTGCGTACATGCCATGCATCACGTTTGAAGGTATAGCCTATTTCGTATATAGCTGTCGCTGACAAGGGATCCCCTTCGGTTATGGCAAAGCTCTGTGCTGTTTTGGCACTGTAATCAAGATTGATGTTATGTAGATGTACTAAGCCTTGGTCGTAATGTGCGTCATAGGTCACTTTACCACTGACAATGTCCATATGAATGGTGCGAGCTCCAGTGCCTTGTTTTATGACTTCACGCGTTTCCATCGGAGCAAAGTCTGGTTGCTCAAATGGGGGCTCGATTTCTGTTGTAGAAGCAATGTCTCGTAGTGGTATTTCTAGACTTGAAGCCGCCATATTGAGGCCGAGTTCGGCTTGTTGTCCAAGTGGCCATGCCATGGGCCACATTTGGCTGGACAGAGCTAGGCGTAAGCAGTGTCCTTTAGCAAGGCGCCAGCCTGTGTCGTTAAGTCGAACGCTCACATCCATGGCTGTACCGGCGATTACCGGAGCTAGGTTTTCGCGGCCCTCTCGCAGTTTTAAATTAAGTAATCCGTAGCTTATCAGTGTCGATTCTCCATTAGGGGCAACGTCACACAGTCTGGCGACAATGAGTCCTTCATTGCAGTCACTAGTTAGCTGTAAGTGGGCATAGCTGGTGCCCAATAATTCCATTGGTTCAACAACAGGGTCGCTATCAAAGCAAATGCTACGAGCATCATCTGTTCGCTGGTCTTGAGGTAGTTCAGCAATGCCTTCTATTGGCATGTATTCACCAGAAGTCAGGCCTGTGGTCACGGCAGATTTTATCTTTACCGTACCCGCATCGGAGGGTGCACCTTGGTTTAATTTACCTTTGGCTAGGGAAAATGAGGTGGATTTGATGTTGTTGTTTGCCCAGTCAGGTTCGGCTACCCAGCGACCTGGGCGTTCGGTAGCTAGGGGTGTGGGTTTATGGCTGTCTTGTATAAAGGCTAGTAAATCAGGTTCATGCTCAATGCCGTTGTCAATGCCTTTCAGCCAACGGTCCCACCAAGCAAGCGATAATTGCAAAAAACCAATACCTGGTCCTGGTCCACCATCATGAGGATAGACGTGAGCCCAAGCACCAGACACGGCACGGCAGGGTGCATCAATATTCTCTAGTAAGCGGATGAGGGTGTTGGGCCAGCAATCATTCCAACCACTCACTGCTAGAACAGGTGTTTTGATACGTTCATAGTGTTCACAAACGGAGCCCTGAATCCAGGTTTCATCGCGCAGTTGATGGGACATCCATTTCTCGGCAAACATGGGTGTATTTTCCAGTCGGCTAAACCAGAGATGACGCCAGTTATCGCCAACTACCGCTGGATCTGGTGGTCGAATACAATGCCCAAACATGGTTGCACCCCAGCCCAGACCTTGCCCTGAATAACAGCCAACTAGGTATGCGCCATCGTCATAGTAGCGATCTACTGAAGCACCTACAGGAATGATGGCCTTGAGTGCTGGTGGCTGATGGGTAGCCGCTTGAAGGCTAGCAATGCCACCCCAAGAAATTCCGGTCATGCCCACCCCTCCATCACACCAAGGTTGTTGCGATAGCCAATCAATAATCTCAAGAGCATCTTGCTGCTCAAGGGGCAAGTATTCATCCTCCATAATACCTTCCGAATCACCGTGGCCACGCATATCTGGGCGTATACAGGCATAACCACGGGCAGCAAACCAAGCATGTATTTGGTGATCTCTCATTGCATAGGCATCGCGCTTGCGATAAGGAATGAATTCTAAGATGGCAGGTACCGGCTTTTGATTTGCACCTTTTGGTAGCCATAGTTTGGCTGAAATTCTCACACCATCAGACATGATGATCGAAGTGTGTTCGATGATTTCTACATCAAACAAATCCTGTTCTGCTTTCATATTTGTCGGACTCAGACTGGTCATGTTGTTGCTTTGGTTAATTTAAAAAAGTAGAAGCTAGTCTATGGCGCTGTAACCTTGGACTCAATTTCGCATTGGCATTAATTTATGCTTCATTTAGCTTCACTTAGCTTCATAATACTTCCTTTTGTATATATAATGACCCAGTAAATAACTGCAAAACACCCTTACGCCAAACCCCTTGGAAGTTCCTTAGCTTTTCTACTTTTCTCTACTTTAGATAT
>JASMLZ010000003.1 GCA_030748435.1 Gammaproteobacteria bacterium
GTGCTTATGCTTATAACAGCCAACTGTTAGTCAGCGAGGGCGATATAGTCGAGACGGGACAGGTGATCGCTGAGTCAGGTGAAGGTCCTCAACTGGATGGACGTCTACACTTTGAGATTCGTAAGGATGGCAAGCCAGTCAATCCTCAGTCCTATATTAAGTAAAATATAATAATTTGACATCAAGGGCGATAAATATCGCCTAATTATTTTATTTAATAAATAAAACGGAAAAATCGAAAAAACTATAGATATATTTTTTTATATCGAGTATATTGCCGATCCAAAGATGAAAAAAACAATAAAAACAATTAATATGAAATACAGGCCTTTGGCTGAGTTGGCCTATATTTTTTCATCGAAATACAGTTTTTAAAATAAAAAATGTGCACTTACATGCAGGAGTGCATTTATGAGAACTAACGGGTAGGTGGTGAAGCTATGAATATGCAATTGATGAAACAGGAAGTAGATAAGGAAGTCACAGGTGAACTAGTATATTTGGTAGAAGCAACAAATGCTGAACGTAAACCGCAGGCTGATGAACTGAATGCCTATAAAACGAGTGGTCGTGGCTTTGCTAATTGCACTGACCAGAGTGATGCTACACAGCTTTATTTGAATGAGATAGGTTTTCGGGATTTATTGGATGCCGATCAGGAAAAGCACTATGCGTGTTTGGTGCAACAAGGTGATTTGGCAGCTCGTGACTTAATGATCGAGAGTAATCTGCGTTTGGTGGTGAAATTAGCAAGACGCTATTTAAACCAGGGTTTGAGTCTGCTGGATCTAATTGCAGAAGGGAACCTTGGCCTGATTCGGGCGGTGGAAAAATTTGATCCAGATTTGGGTTACCGCTTTTCGACTTATGCTACATGGTGGATTCGCCAGTCAATCGAGCGTGCCATTATGAATCAGGGACGTTCTATCCGTTTGCCTATCCACGTGAAAAAAGAGTTGAATGTTTATCTGCGTGCTCAGCGTGAGCTGTTACAAAAGGTTAATCGTGAGCCAACTCCTGCAGAGTTAGCTGATTATATGGATAAACCGATTGCTAAAGTGCATGCCATGTTAAGTCTGAACTATCGTATAACCAGTATCAATACACAAGTATCAAAAGACACTGAATTTTCTTTGGTAGATACCATTGCCGATGAAGGTACCAATAGCCCAGAGCAAAATATGATATATAGTGATCTGCTGGCTAATATAGGCTGCTGGATTGACAAGCTTTCCTGCGTGCAGCGGGAAGTAATTTGTCGCCGTTTTGGGGTTTTAGGCCACCGTCCCAGTACCTTGGAAGAGGTTGGTGAACAGGTAGGTTTGACCCGTGAACGTGTGCGTCAAATACAGGTGCAGGCGCTGAAGAACCTGCGTGGCAAGTTGAGCGCTAACGGTCTTGTTAAAGAAGATGTGCTGGATAGTGAAATCTAGTTTTTTGCCATCAGATCCTGTAGCTGGTAGATTAATTTCAGAGCCTGACGTGGTGTCATATCATCAGCCGCTTTGGCCTGCAACAGGGCTTCAACCGGGGTGCTAACAGCTGCAAACATGTCAGCTTGAGCTGGATGTGGCGGCGGGGTAATCATGTCATCATTAGAGATATGGTGTTGTACCTGCCTGACCTTGTTGCTTGGCAAGGCGTTTTGTTCTGTGGCTTCAAGTTTGTGCAATTTTTCTTTGGCTTGCTTCACCACTGGGTCAGGTACTCCTGCCAACTTGGCAACCTGTAGACCGTAACTTTGGCTGGCTGGGCCGCGCAACACCTTGTGCATAAAGATAATGCTATCCTGGTATTCGGTGGCATCCAGATGCAGATTTTCGACCTTGGGAATTTGCTCAGCCAATTGTGTCATTTCAAAATAGTGAGTGGCAAACAGGGTTAATGCTCCGACCTGGTTAGCCAGATGTTCAGCGCAAGACCAAGCCAATGATAAGCCGTCATAAGTACTCGTGCCGCGTCCTACTTCATCCATTAATACCAGGCTATTAGGCGTAGCATTATGCAAGATATTCGCCGTTTCGGTCATTTCTACCATAAATGTTGAGCGTCCGCCTGCTAAGTCATCACTAGAGCCCATACGAGTAAAGATACGATCCACAAGACCTATATTGGCGCTCGCAGCTGGCACAAAAGCACCTATTTGGGCCAGAATGACAATAAGTGCCACCTGCCGCATATAGGTTGACTTACCCCCCATATTTGGCCCTGTGATAATCATTAAGCTTTCAGCCGCTTGGAGTTCAACGTCATTGGCAACAAAAGGATCTGTGATTAACTGCTCGACCACCAGATGGCGGCCTTCAACAATACTGAGGCCACGCTTTTCGGTCAACTTGGGTCGTTTAAGGTTTAAATTACAGGCCCGTTCGGCCAAACTCACCAAAATGTCGAGTTCACTGATACCGTCAGCACATTGCTGTAGTGGCTGCAACTGTTCGGCCAGTTGTTCGACTAGTGCTTCGTAAAGGGATTTTTCTCTACTTAGGGCGCGACTTTTACTGCTTAGGGCTTGGTCTTCAAATTGTTTTAGCTCGGGAGTAATAAAGCGTTCGGCATTTTTAAGTGTCTGACGGCGGATATAGTCTGCAGGTGCCTCGGCAGATTGTAAGCGGCTGATTTCAATATAATAGCCGTGTACCCGGTTATAGCCTACCTTAAGTGTTGATAGCCCTGTGCGTTCACGCTCTCGGGTTTCCAGATCCAAAAGAAACTGACCAGCATTCTCACTTAAACCACGCAATTCATCCAGTTCATGGTCATAGCCTTCTGCAATCACGCCACCATCCCGTAACACTACCGGAGGATTGTCAACAATGGCTTGATCCAATAATAATGCCAGCTCTGGGAACTGGCCTATGTGCTGGCTTAGTTGCTGGCCGAGCAGGGTGGCGTGTTGCTGCAGTAGTGTTTGGATATCAGGTAAGGCAGCGAAGCTGATTGCCAAGCGTGAGAGATCCCTTGGGCGAGCGGAACGCAAAGCAATACGTGAAACAATACGCTCCATATCCCCTATAGGCTGCATGGCTGTTTGCAGGGCTGCAAAACTATCGGCCTCAATAATATTGCCAATTAGGTCTTGGCGTGCTTCCAGTTGGGTGAGATCACGCAGCGGGTTATTGAGCCAGCGCCTTAGTAGACGTCCACCCATTGCCGTAACGGTGGTATCCATCACCTCAGCCAGGGTGTGTTGATGACCGCCTTGCAGATTACGATCGATCTCTAGGTTCTTGCGACTGGGGCCATCCAAAATAAGCGTTGCTTGTGCTTGTTCTACTTGAATACTACGCAGATGAGGTAGGTCACCGCGTTGTGTTTCTTTGGCGTAGTTCAGCAAACAGCCAGCGGCACACACGGCTGCAGGCATCTCATCACAACCAAAGCCGGCTAGATCACGAGTGTTAAATTGTTGGCACAAAAGCCGTTCGGCGGTGTCTAAGGCAAAGTTCCAGGGTGCTTGGGGACGATGACAGGGCCACTCATTGAGCAAGTGGATAATGGCGCTGGATTCATCATACAGCAGTTCCGCCGGGCGCCAACGTTGCAGCAGGGTCTGCAAATCATCTTCATTGCCTGCCTGGCTTAGACGAAAGCGACCGCTGCTCATATCTAAAGCAGCTACACCATAGGCATTGCCTAAATGACAGACGGCACATAGCAGGCTATCCTGCTTGGCATCCAGCAAGGCTTCGTCGGTCAGAGTGCCTGGTGTAACGACCCGTACTACCTTGCGTTCCACCGGACCTTTGCTGGTAGCTGGATCACCTATTTGCTCAGCAATGGCAACCGCTTTACCGGCACTGACAATCTTGGCTATATAACCTTCAGCGGCGTGGTAAGGGATGCCTGCCATGGGAATTGGTTCGCCAGCGGATTGCCCCCGTGCCGTCAGGGAAATATCCAGCAGGTCAGAGGCCAGCTTGGCATCATCATAAAACAGCTCATAAAAGTCGCCCATGCGGTAAAACACCAAGTCTTGTGGGTATTCGCTTTTTATACGCAGGTATTGCTGCATCATTGGGGTATGTGCTGAGGCCATGGTTGCTTGTTGAATAGCTTTATAGTGGAGCACTATTCTAGTACACCAGACGTATTATATCGACAGATTCTGTAACATTGTGCAGACCTTCCTTAGCCTGTTCACATAGCATGTTAAGTTGGAATTCACTATTGCTTGCACCAGACCTTCAGGACTAAACTGCTCAGGTAAAAAATACCCATATAAGCCTACCAAGGAGTATAGGAAATGCGTTGGACACGAACCATACAAAGCATTGATGTTCACTGTGCCGGTGAGATAGGCCGAGTCATTACTGGCGGAGTACTGGATATTCCTGGTGCTAGCATGGCTGAGAAGTTGGCTTATATTAATGAGGTTGATGACGACTTAAGGCGGTTTTTATGCTCGGAGCCACGCAGCGGACCGGCTGGTTCTTTTGTGCTGCTGCTGCCAGCAACTGATTCGCAGGCAGATACGGGATTTATCGTTTTGCAGCCTGATCAGGCTCATGCCATGTCAGGCTCTAACGCTATTTGTGCCGTAACGGCCATATTGGAGACCGGCATGAAGCCCATGCTTGAGCCCACTACCGAGGTGGTACTGGATACAGCAGCAGGCCTGGTTAGAGCAGTAGCACACTGTCAGGGTGGCAAAGTCAGCAATGTGACTTTGACTATGCCAACGGCCTTTGTGGCACAACAAGGCGTTACCATCGAAACGCAAAAGTGGGGTAGTATTACTTATGATTTGTGTTTTGGTGGGGTTTTTTACGCCTTGGTTGATGCTCAGCAACTGCATTTGGAAATCACCCCTGAGTCAGCACGAGAATTGGCCATAGCTGGTGTTGAGCTGCGTGATTTAATTGCCAGTAGTACGGATATTTGCCATCCTTTAACCCCTGCAGTGAATGGCATAGCTTATGTTATGTGGCGCAGCAATGAACCTGATGGCGCGGTAAAAACCTGCACCACCATGCGACCCGGTCGAATAGATCGTTCACCCTGTGGTACAGGTAGTACAGCCAATATGGCTGCCAGTTATGCCAAAGGGATGTTGCAAGTGGGTGAGAGTATGGTGTCGCGTTCCACAATTGGGAGTGAGTTTGTTAGCCGACTTGTGGGGCTGGAACAGGTTGGGCCCTATACTGGGGTGCAAGTCACCATATCTGGGCAAGCCTGGATTTATGGTATGTCCCAATTGGGTCTGGACCCTGCTGATCCTTTCCCGCAGGGCTTTATTGTGGCCGATACCTGGGGTCAGGTGCCAAACGTTTAGTGCTGCTAATTATGGGTTGGGAAGTGCCAGAGCTCGGCCTGCAGACCAATCTGACTAGCCGCGTGAAGCAGTGGTTGGCGATATTGCTGTAATTCTTCCAAACTATGGCGAGAGGTGGAAGTGGCAATGGAAATGGCGCCCACAACCTGCTGTTTGGAAGTCAGAATGGGAGCCGCAATACTAATAATGCCATTTTCGTGTTCTTCCCGGTCAAAGGCGACCCCTTCTTTACGTATGGCTTCCAAGTCTTGTTGCAAGGCTGCTGCACAGCCAAGAGTGGCAGGCGTAAATTGAATAAATGTTTGGCGCTGCATGGCGAATGCCATGCGCTCAGGAGAGAGGTATGCAAGCATAGCCTTGCCGACACCAGTGCAATGTGCAGGGGCCACACGACCTGCCTGCGCCAGTGTTTCAAAGCGTTCGCTGGTGCGGCGTTTGTCAATAAATAATACCTGACCATTTTCAATTTGGGCTAAATGTATAGTCTCATCGACCTGGTTTGCCAACTGGTCGAGAAACGGCTCGGCAATAGGCGCTAGAGAAGCCTGCTGCCAAGCCTGATGAGCCAGGCGAACCAGCCGCATTCCCAAAGAGTATTTTTGGTTGTCGACATTATAAGAAAGCATGCCTTGATTGGTCATTGACTGCAAAAAGCGATAAGTGGTGGCCTTGGGGAAGGGACTGTGCGCCAAAATCTCATTAAAGCGCATAGGTTGAGTTGCTGCTGCGACAATATCTAACATAATCAGGGCTTTGCCAACGGTGCCATCTTCCTTGGCTCTGGGCATAATGGCATCCTTGGCTGATATTTTGTTGTTGCTCATATTGTCTACAGTTAGTTAAAGTTTAGCTTGTATTTTAAATATTGGAAAAATTTACGGCGTCAGGCTACCACTAGTGTTTGGTGTTGGCAATCCTAGTCACCTGTCTTATTGGTCATAGCTAAAGTACTTTGGACAGCTTGTTGCCATTGCTTGTATAAATGTGATGCTTTGGCCTTATGCAATTGCGGTTGGAACTGATGTTGCATTTGCCATTGCTGGCTAAATGCCAGCATGGTGTCATAAATACCCGCTTGTTGGCCAGCTAACCAGGCTGCGCCAATAATCGTCGACTCTATATTTTGAGGGCGGTCCACCGTGGTACCTAAAATGTCGGCCAGAAACTGCATGGTCCAATCACTCTGAGTCATGCCACCATCCACCCGCAAGCGTGTCTGCTGCGTTAATGCGGGACAATCAGCCTGCATTGCCTGTAATAGGTCCCGTGTCTGATAAGCCACCGATTCCAGAGCGGCGCGGGCCAGTTCTGCAGGGCCAGAATTACGGGTAAGGCCATAGATGGCGCCGCGGCATTCCGGGTTCCAGTAGGGTGCTCCCAGACCAGTAAAGGCGGGCACCATTATTAGTTCCTGTTGAGGGTCTGCCTGTTGTGCCAGAGTGCTTGCTTGATTGGCGTGGTCGATAATATTTAGGCCATCACGCAACCATTGCACAACGGCACCGGCAATAAAAATGGAACCTTCCAGTGCATAAGTGGTTTGACCATTGATGCGATAGGCAATAGTACTAAGCAAGCGCTTTTTGGAGTGTACTCGTTGTTGGCCTGTATTAAGCAGGGCAAAGCACCCCGTGCCATAGGTAGACTTCATCATGCCCGGTTCGAAACAGGCCTGACCAATAGTGGCTGCCTGCTGGTCTCCAGCTACACCCAATATTGGTATAGATGTGCCAAACAAACTGGGATCTGTATGACCAAACTCAGCGGCACAATCCAATACCTCTGGTAGCATATTCACGGGTATATGCAATAGTTCGCACAGGTCTTGGCTCCAGATATTTTGATCGATATCGAACAATAGTGTACGAGCAGCATTCGTTGCATCGGTAACATGCCGTTTGCCGCCTGTCAGACGCCAGATCAGATAGCTGTCAACTGTGCCAAAAGCCAGTTTGCCTTGTTCGGCCTGATTTCTTGCACCGTCGACATGATCCAGTATCCACTGCACTTTGGTACCGGAAAAGTATGGGTCCAATAATAATCCGGTGGTGTTTTGTATCTGTTGTTCGTAGCCCTGCTGCTTGAGCTCTTGGCAAATATTGCTGGTACGCCGGTCCTGCCAGACGATGGCTGGGTAGATGGCTTGGCCTGTTGCCTTATCCCAAACTAAGGTTGTTTCACGTTGATTGGTGATGCCAATAGCAGCGATGTCTACCTGTTCTCCGGCCTGAGCCAATGCTTGCTGGCAGGTGACGATCACGGTTTGCCATATTTCTTCGGGATCATGCTCTACCCAGCCCGAATGGGGGAAGTGCTGGGTAAATTCCTTTTGCGCCTTGGCTAGGGGGCACATATTGCTGTCAAACACGATAGCGCGGGTCGAAGTGGTACCTTGGTCGATGGCTAAAATGGCTTTCATGGGGCTAAGTCCTGTTGGTTATCTGATCAACCAGCAATATGCTATGTTTTTTAAAGCGTTAATTGCAAGTGATCATCTACTGTATCCATGATCAGTGGTAATTCGTGCCTAATTAATTGATCCTTTGTTCTGTCTGCGGGTCAAACAGCATAACTTTATCAGCAGTGATTTTAATACCGGTTTGTTGATCATTATATAAGGTTTCTGAGCCACGCAGCTCAACTACCAATTTTTCCCCAGTTGCGGTCAACAAGTGCATATAGGCAACACCACCCAGATGCTCAATAATATCCACTGGTAACTGGTGGCCTTGATTGTCTAGGTCAATTTCTTGTGGACGTATGCCAACCAGTACGTCGGTGAGATCAGTCTTTAAAGCAGTGCTGGTTGGCATAACCATATTGCCTAACGCCGGCACGACGACCTGATCATTAACAATTTGACCCTTGAGGAAGTTCATGCCGGGAGAACCAATAAAACCAGCTACAAATTTGTTAACAGGATTATTATATAACTCAAGTGGCGAGCCCACTTGTTCAATGTTACCGGCCCGTAATACTACAATCTTGTCAGCCATAGTCATGGCTTCAACCTGATCGTGGGTTACATAGATCATAGTGGCCCCCAGTTCCTTATGCAGGTGGGCCAACTCAATGCGCATTTCTACACGTAATTCTGCATCCAGATTGGACAGGGGCTCATCGAACAGGAACACATCCGGCCCACGTACTATGGCTCGGCCAATAGCCACCCGCTGGCGTTGGCCACCGGAAAGAGCTTTTGGTTTACGGTCCAGATAGGGTTCCAACTGGAGGATTTTGGCAGCTTTATCAACCTTGCGGGCAATTTCCTGTTTATCTACCTTATTCATCTTTAAGCCAAAGCCCATATTCTCTTGCACTGTCATATGGGGGTAGAGTGCATAGGTTTGGAATACCATGGCTACTCCGCGATCAGCCGGGTCAGCCTGAGTTACATCCCGGTCACCGATGATAATATTACCGCTGGTGGTTTCCTCTAAGCCCGCAATCATACGCAACAATGTAGATTTGCCACAGCCGGAAGGCCCGACAAATACGCAAAACTCACCTGGCTCTATATTGAGATCTATGCCATGGATGACTTCAATATCTTCGTATTTTTTGACCGCTTTGTGTAAGGCTACACTGGACATTTTCTTTCCCTTATTAGTGACTTTTATGCACCTGCTATATATTTTGCGAGCGCAAAATATTTACCCGTCATGCAAAAATAATTTGACAAAACTAGGCTCTCATAATTATTATTTATTTGCAATAGTTGAAAATTAGTTTCACTATTTGAAACAAACCAATGGAGAAAACACAATGGTGCACAATAAAAAAATACTTGCGTCACTTGTAGCAGGTGCTTCTATGCTGGCTACACAGGCATTTGCCGGTGAACTGGTAATCAATACAGACACTTCAGATCCTGCACCTAAGGCAGTCTTTGAAGCAGTCATTAAAGGCTTTGAAGCCGAGAATCCAGATGTCAGCGTCACCTGGAATCTGTTTGACCACGAGGGTTACAAGACCTCTATTCGTAACTTCCTGACAGCGGATGCGCCAGATGTAGCTAACTGGTATGCTGGTAACCGTATGCTGCCATATGTAAATGCGGGCTTATTTGAACCTGTTGATGATGTTTGGGCTGAGCACGGACTGAATGATTCCCTGGGTTCTGCAGCAGCGTCTATGACCATTGATGGCAAGAAGTGGGGCGTGCCTTACACCTACTACCAGTGGGGTGTGTACTATCGTAAGGATATCTTTGCCAAAAATGGTATTGCTGTACCAACTAATTGGGCAGAGTTCAAAGCAGCTGGTGAAACCCTGAAAGCCGCAGGTGTGACGCCTGTGACAATCGGTACCAAGTATCTGTGGACCGCTGCTGGTGTGTTTGATTACTTAAATCTGCGTACCAACGGCTATGACTTCCATATGGCGTTAACCAAAGGTGAAGTGTCCTGGACAGATCCACGTGTCAAGGCCACCATGAATAACTGGAAAGAGCTGGTTGATGCTGGCTTCTTCTTGGAAAATCACGCAGCCTATTCCTGGCAGGATGCTTTGGCGCCGATGGTGCAGGGCGATGCTGCCATGTATGTTATGGGTAACTTTGCCGTTGCGCCATTACGTGAAGCCGGTTTGACTGATGAGCAACTGGGCTTTTTCCAGTTCCCAGTGATTAATCCTGATGTTGCATTGGCTGAAGAAGCGCCAACGGATACCATCCATATTCCAGCTAACGCCAAGAACAAGGCAGATGCCAAGCGCTTCCTGGCGTATGTGGCACGGGCTGATGTGCAGACTGAAATGAACGCTGGGCTGGGTCAATTGCCCATCAACAAGGGTTCTTCTGTGGCTGATGACAAGTTCTTGCAAGCAGGCTATAACATGCTGTCCAATACCGAAGGTGGTATTGCCCAGTTCTTTGACCGTGATGCCCCAGCTGAAATGGCCAAAGCGGGCATGGAAGGCTTCCAGGAGTTTATGGTTAAGCCAGAGCGTCTGGATAAAATCCTGCAGCGCTTGGAAAAAGTTCGCGCTCGTGTTTATAACTAGGTAGCGTGTCCACCAGACTCTGGGTGTTGTGGTCCAGAGTCTGGTTTCCCCCCAACCGGTCTATCCGCGTATGGTATTTGCCTGATCCCAAGAGGTAATATACCTATAGCAACCCTAATCTTATAAAAGGCAACCTTTGATGCGAGACTTCTGGCGCTCACACCAACAACAGTTGGCACCCTGGCTCTTCCTACTGCCTGGTGTGCTGATGTTCTTGATTTACGTGATTATTCCTATTTTCCAATCCATGAATATTAGTTTTTATGCCTGGGATGGATTGGGTGCTAAAGAATATGTTGGCATGGCTAACTATGTGGAATTGATGGATGATGAGGCATTTTATATATCCTTAAAAAATAATCTTATCTGGCTGTTGCTGTATATGCTGGCCATACCGGCTGGCTTGTTTGTTGCCCTGTTTCTTAATCAAAATGTGTATGGGATTCGTATCTATAAATCCCTGTTTTTCTTTCCCTTTGTAATTTCACAGGTCGTAGTAGGCCTGGTTTTTGCCTGGTTCTATGATCCTAGTAATGGTTTATTTAATATTGTTTTAGGGTGGTTTGGTATAGACCCGGTTGCCATCTTGGCCGATGAGGACCTCGTTACCTATGGCATAATTGCCGCCGGCCTGTGGCCGCAAACAGCCTATTGTATGATTCTTTATTTAACAGGCCTAAATGCTGTCGACGGCGAACAAATTGAAGCAGCTCGCCTGGATAATGCCAGAGGTCTAAAATTGTTGTGGTATGTGATCTTGCCGCAACTGCGGCCAGCCACTTTTATTGCTATTGTTGTTACCGTTATCGGTGCTTTACGAAGCTTTGATTTGGTCTCTATTATGACCGGTGGTGGTCCTTGGGGCTCAAGCCGAGTATTGGCGTTCTATATGTACGAACAGGCGTTCTCTGAATATGGTTTCCGTATGGGCTATGGCGCGGCTATTGCCGTCGTGCTATTCGCTATTATGATGTTATATATTGCGGCCTTCCTTTACAAAATGTATCGCGACGAAGGAGGTCGTTAAGATGTTTCCCAGACCTATTCAAAAAGCATCCCCTGCAGCTCAGCATCTATACAAGGTTGCTTTACCTGTGGCCTTACTGGTATGGCTGTTACCACTGATTGCCGTGGCCCTGACTTCTATACGTTCTCAGGGCGATATTGTTGCTGGCAACTACTGGGGCTGGCCTACGTCCTTCAATATGTTGGAAAACTATACGGCAATATTTCAGCAGACCCCTATAGGCAACTATATACTTAACTCCTTTAGAGTAACCATTCCTACAGTGATTGGTGCCGTCGCTCTATCTTGTATGACGGGTTATGCCCTGGCCATCTATCGTTTTAAAGGTAATTTGGTTATATTTTTCTTATTTGTTGCCGGTAATTTTGTCCCTTTTCAGATTCTTATGGTACCAGTACGTGATTTTACCGTACAACTTGGTATCTACAATACGATTAGTGGTCTGGCATTGTTTCATATTGCTTTCCAGACTGGTTTTTGCACCCTGTTTATGCGTAACTTTATTAAAGCCATGCCCTTTGATTTGGTCGAAGCCGCCCGGGTGGAAGGGGTAAGTGAAATCCGCATCTTCTGGTTTGTCGTATTGCCCCTGATGAAGCCAGCTATTGCGGCCCTATCGGTATTGGTTTTTACCTTTATCTGGAATGACTATTTTTGGGCCATGGTATTAACACAAGGGGCAGAAACTCAGCCTATTACCGCTGGTTTGAACTCCCTTAATGGGCAATGGGTGTCGGCTTGGCATCTAGTGTCTGCTGGCTCCATTGTTGCGGCCCTACCTCCAGTATTAATGTTCTTCTTGATGCAGCGCCACTTTATTGCTGGCCTGACCTTGGGAGCGGTTAAGTAGTGAGTAAGCTAGTGCAAACTTGGCGGCTTGATCATGGCCAGCAAACGCTGGTGTTAGCAACAGGTGACGAAAATATGGCTTTTGTGGCCTATTGGGGAGCGAGTTTGCCTGCCAATACCTGCTTGGAAACCCTAGTAGCTGCCCATGAGCGAGACGTAACCGGTGGTATGATTGATATTCATAGTCCCGTTAGTTTGTGCCCTGTTGAAGGGGATGCCTTTCCGGGGCAGCCGGGTTTGCTGGGCACTAACCAGCAGGGCGAAGCGCTTATGCCGGTGTTTAAGCTGCAAAGTGCTGAGCAAACTGATCAGGGTCTTGAATTCAATTACCGTGACCAGATCAATGGTTTAACCTATCAAGCCCGTATTGCCAAAAGTGATTATTCCTGTGTCTGGCGTTTAGGCGCCAGTTTGGTGGCTGACCAGCCCATTGCCTTGCAGTGGCTGGCAGCACCGGTTTTTCCGGCCGCAGATGCCTTGCCGGAAATACATGAATACGCAGGCCGTTGGGTGGGTGAATTTCAGTTGCACCAGCGTCAGTGGGGCCCCAGTGCCTTGGTACGCGAAAATCGTACAGGCCGAACTGGCCATGAACATTTCCCTGGTTTACTGCAAAGTAGCACCGGTGCCGGACATACTCGCGGCGAAGTTTACGCCTGGCATTATGGCTGGTCTGGTGGTCACAAGATGGTCGCAGAACAGTTGCCAGATGGCCGACGCCAGGTGCAATTTGGTCATGTCAGTGGTGCTTATCGTGGCTGGCAAACAGAATTCCATACGGCCGATTTGTATGTGACTCACAGCACCCGGGGCATGAATGGCATTAGTGTGCCCATGCAACGTTTGGTGCGTGATGAAATACTGCCAGCAGGTTTTGCCGAAAAACCTCGTCCAGTGCATTATAACTGTTGGGAAGCCATCTATTTTGATCACAGTATGGACAAGCTATACGAGCTGGCCAGTCAGGCGGCACAGTTGGGTGCCGAACGCTTTGTTCTGGATGACGGTTGGTTTGGTCAGCGTGATGATGATACGACTTCTTTAGGCGACTGGGTGCTGGATAGACGTAAGTACCCACTAGGACTGCAACCGCTAATCGACGCAGTGAAGGCGCAGGGTTTAGGTTTTGGTTTGTGGTTTGAACCGGAAATGGTGAACGAGGATTCAGAGCTATATCGTGCCCATCCCGAATGGTTATTGGGGCCTGTTGAGCAGACTCGTGGGCGTCAGCAATTGGTGCTTAATATGGCTATTCCGGGGGTGCAGGAATACTTATACGAACATCTAGCCGCCATGTTAAGTGC
The DNA here is from genome assembly GCA_030748435.1 of Gammaproteobacteria bacterium. Classification (GTDB taxonomy): domain Bacteria; phylum Pseudomonadota; class Gammaproteobacteria; order Pseudomonadales; family Balneatricaceae; genus Njordibacter. The sequence goes on from JASMLZ010000003.1 coordinate 13,460, forward strand.
TTACGATATTGAATATATCAAGTGGGATCACAACCGTGTGCTACCCCACGCCGATGCGGCGCAAACCTATGCCCTTTATGCCTTGTTAGGTCGCTTACGGGCGGCCTTTCCAGACGTGGAAATTGAATCCTGTGCCTCTGGTGGCGGGCGCATTGATTATGGCATTTTGCAATATACCCAACGGGTATGGTTATCCGATAGCAATGATGCCATGGAACGCTTGCGAATCCAGCATCAAAGCAGCGTCTTTTTACCCCTAGTGGTGACTGGCAGCCATGTGGGGCCGCGCCATTGCCACAGCAGTGGTCGCACCCACACCATGGCTTTTCGGGCCTGGGTGGCTGCCCAGCGCCACATAGGTATGGAAATGGATCCTAATGAATTAACCAGTGATGAAGCCGAGCAACTACGAAAGGTGGTTAGCTGGTGGAAGGCTAATCGTGAATGGTTGCAAACGGCGGACATTTTGCGTTTGGACAGTGCTGATGAGGCCGTCCTAGCCGAACAGCAATTAGCCGCCAATGGCGAGCGGTTTGTGGTGTTTGCCGGCACTAGCGATACAAGTTTACAAATTAGTCCACGTCCGTTGCGTTTAACGGGCTTGGATGACCAGGCGCAATATCAGATAAATTTGCTCAACAAGGACGAACTTGTGGGCTTGTCCCGCGGCACCACTGTGCTAAAACAGCAAGCACTTAACCTTAGTGGTGCTTATTTAATGAATTATGGTGTAACCCTGCCATGGCAATTTCCCAACGCCATGTGGGTTTTGGAAGGAAAGATAATATGAGCGACAAGAAGGTTAAACAACGACGCAGTCAGGCTTGGTACGGCAAGCTGGACAGGGATGGTTTTATTCATCGCAGCTGGATGAAAAATCAGGGTTATCCAGATCATGCCTTCGATGGTCGTCCGATTATTGGTATCTGTAATACCTGGTCTGAACTAACACCCTGCAATTCTGGTTTACGTGATTTGGCTGAAGGTGTTAAGCGCGGCGTCTGGGAAGCTGGGGGCTTTCCGGTTGAGTTTCCGGTGATGAGTTTGGGAGAAACCCAAATGAAACCAACAGCTATGCTGTTCCGTAATCTTTTGGCCATGGATGTAGAAGAATCCATTCGTGCCTATGGTATTGATGGTGTAGTACTGTTGGGCGGTTGTGATAAAACCACACCCGGTCAGTTAATGGGCGCAGCTTCGGTTGATTTACCAACCATTGTCGTCAGCTCTGGCCCCATGTTAAATGGCAAATTCAAGGGCCAGGATATTGGTTCGGGTACGGATGTTTGGAAGTTTTCCGAGGCAGTACGTGCGGGCACTATGAAGTTAGTTGATTTTATGGATGCCGAAGCGGGCATGAGCCGTTCCAAAGGGGTGTGTATGACTATGGGCACAGCCTCTACCATGGCGGCTCTGGTGGAGGCTATGGGTATGTCTTTGCCTACCAATGCGGCCTTGCCAGCAGTTGATGCGCGGCGTATGACTTTGGCCCATTTGACTGGTAAGCGCATTGTCGAGATGGTAGAAGAAGATCTTAAGTTCTCCGATGTTATGACTCAGGAGAGTTTTCTCAATGCCATAATGACCAATGCTGCTGTTGGGGGGTCCACTAATGCTGTAGTTCACCTGTTGGCTATTGCTGGCCGAGTAGGGGTAGAGCTTGAACTGGATACATTTAACCTCGCTAGTGAGGTGCCCTTGCTGGTCAACTGTATGCCATCTGGCAAGTACTTGATGGAAGATTTTTGTTATGCCGGCGGTATGCCAGCCGTACTGGCGCAGATATCATCATTGCTACAACCTGCCAGAACGGTATTGGGTGGTGATATTAGCACTTATTATGAAGGTGCACAGTGTTACAATCAGGATGTGATACGCAGCCTGGATGATCCTTTAAAGCCGGCAGCTGGTTTGCGGGTATTGCGAGGTAATCTGGCTCCCGATGGTGCTATTATTAAGCCTTCTGCTGCCACAGCTGCATTGTTGGAGCATGAAGGAGAGGCCTATGTTTTTGAAAACATAGAGGATTTTAAGTCCAAAGTCGATGATTTAGACTTGCCTGTTACGAAAGACACGGTATTGGTATTAAAAGGTTGTGGCCCCAAAGGTTATCCGGGTATGCCAGAAGTGGGTAATATGCCAATTCCGGCTAAGTTGGCCCAGCAAGGTGTGAAAGATATGGTGCGTGTATCAGATGCCCGTATGTCAGGTACAGCATTTGGTACTGTAGTCTTGCATGTTAGTCCAGAAGCGCAGGCTGGTGGGCCTTTGGCACTGGTTAAAACCGGTGACAAGATCCGCTTGTCTGCCAGCCAAGGGCAGTTGGAATTACTCGTTGATGAAGCGGAACTGCAGGCTCGCCGAGATCAGTGGCAGCCCGATGCGCCTCACTATACGCGCGGCTATGCTAAGATGTATATTGACCATGTAATGGGCGCCGATAAAGGTGCTGATTTAGACTTCTTGGTAGGTAAAGATACCCGCCCTGTCACACGAGAGAGTCATTAATGGATATATCAGCTAGCTATCAGGATCTCAAAGGTAAAAGCGTATTTATTACCGGCGGTGGTTCTGGCATTGGTGCTTTTCTAACAGAAGGTTTTTTGGCACAGGGTGCGAAGGTGGGCTTTGTCCAGCGATCTGACGCCAGTGAATTTGTGGCCACCATGCAAGAAAAGTATGGTGTGGCGCCCTTGGCTCTTACCTGTGATATTGCTGATGTTGCAGCTCTAAAGGCAGCCATGGCGCAGGTGGCAGAAGCCCACGGCCCAATTCAGGTACTGGTGAACAATGCCGCCAATGATAAGCGCCATAGCCTGCGTGAAACCAGCGTAGAAGAGTGGGATAAAGGTCAAGATATTAACTTGCGTCCGCATTTCTTTGCTGCTCAGGCTGCAGCCGATGGTATGCAAGCTGTTGGCGGTGGTTCTATTATTAATATCTCGTCTATCTCTTACATGATGGGTAATGCGGGTTACCCGGGGTACGTGGCAGCCAATGCTGGCATTACCGGTTTAACCCGAGGTTTGGCTCGAGAGTTGGGTCCCGAAAAGATTCGCGTTAATGCCCTTATGCCAGGCTGGGTGCTAACGGATAAACAACTGCAAATGTGGGCTACACCAGAAGGTTTGGCTGCTCATATGGAGCGTCAGTGTTTAAAAGAACACCTTAAGCCCGAAGATATCCTTGGCGCTACCTTGTTCTTAGCAGCTGATGCCAGCCGCATGATGACCGGCCAAGCCCTAGTGGTGGATGGCGGTGTTGTTACCACAGGCTAAGGACTTTCTGGAATGAGCACATTAGCTTGGATAGCTGTAGACTGGGGTACCAGTAGTTTACGTATTTGGGGTCTGGATAAAGACGCTAATACGGTGTTTGAAGCGACTAGCAATGAAGGCATGGCAAGCATAGCCTGTGCGGCTGATTTTGAAACTACCTTGTTAAGCCATATAGAGACCTGCCTAACGGCAACGGATCCTGTTACGGTGGTTTGTTGCGGTATGGTTGGTGCTAAACAGGGTTGGCATGACGCCGGTTACCAAAGTCTGCCTATTAATCCACTAGCCAGGCAACAGGTCGTGCGCGTGCCGGCAACAGATTCCCGCTTGCAGGTGTGGGTGGTGCCGGGATTGTGCCAACGACAACCTGCTGATGTTATGCGCGGTGAAGAAACGCAAATTGCGGGCGTGTTGGCGCAGATGGCTAACCAGCAAGCTTTTTCTGGCATGGTATGCCTACCTGGTACGCATAGTAAATGGGCCTTGTGTGATGCTGGTGAGGTCACACAGTTTGCCACCTTTATGACAGGTGAAATGTTTGCCTTGCTTGCTAAGCAAAGTGTATTGCGCTTCTCTGTCGCTGATAGTGATTGGGACGCAGAAATATTTAAGGCCGCAGTTAAAGAAGCCTTTGCCCAACCAGCGAGTATTTCTAACTTGCTGTTTAGCGTACGTGCCACAGACGTTTTAGGTCAGGCTGCGGGAGCCTTTGGTAAGGCGCGGTTGTCGGGTTTGCTAATTGGCTTGGAATTAGCCGGAGTGCTAGTGCTGAGTGAAATAAATCAGGTGCATCTAGTGGGTGGCAGTGAATTAGCCGAGTTGTATCAGCAGGCCTGTGACGCCCTGTTGATTGATACCCAAGTACATAGTGGAGAAACCTGTGTGCTAGCCGGCCTTAAGGCCGCTTATAAACAGATTGTGAGTTAATTATGCAAAGAAATTTAATGGCCATTTTACGTGGTGTGCAACCTGCAGAAGTGGTTGCTATTGGTAATGGGTTAGTGGCAGCGGGTATCACCCAAATAGAAGTACCCTTGAACTCACCCAATGCCTGTGACAGCATCGCCTTGCTAGTTCAACAACTTGGTGGTAAAGCCAGTGTGGGGGCGGGCACGGTTACCTCGGTAGCCGAGGTGCAGGCGGTATGCCAGGCAGGCGGGCAGTTTGTTGTTTCGCCTAATTGCGATGTTGATGTTATTGCTGTTACCAAAGACATGGGGATGGCATCCTATCCGGGAGTTATGACCCCTACTGAATGTTTTGCTGCCCTTAATGCTGGTGCCGATGTGTTAAAGCTGTTCCCGGCCTTTATGTTGGGTGTGGCAGGCTTTAAAGCCATTAATGCGGTACTACCTAAAGGTACCCAGTGTTATGCCGTTGGGGGTATTGACGGCATTGACTTTGCTGGCTGGCTTCAAGCAGGTATAGCCGGTTTTGGTTTGGCTTCAAACTTGTACCAGCCAGGTGCCAGTGCCGAGCAGGTGGTTGCCAGAGCTGAGTTGCTGGTGCAGGCTTGGGATAATAATTTGTAGGCCGGGCTTTAGCCCGACACGATAGCGTATGGCAATGTCGGCATAAATGCCGACCTACAGGTAAACACTAATGCAAGTATTTGACGAGCGTGTATGTGAATTGGGTGAAGGGCCTTTATGGCACCCTTTGCAACAGCGTTGGTATTGGTTTGATATTCTTAATAGTCGCCTATTAGCCAAGGGTGAGCTTGGCCAGTTTGCATGGCAGTTTGACGAAATGGTGTCAGCAGCAGGCTGGGTAGATGTTGAAAACCTGTTAATTGCCAGTGAAACCCAATTATTGCTATTCAACACCCGCACTGCTGCCAAACGACACCTTGTGGCTTTGGAAGCCGACAATCCTGTTACCCGTTCCAACGATGGCCGCGCCGATCCTTGGGGTGGTTTCTGGATAGGTACCATGGGCAAGCAGGCCGAAGCTGGTGCCGGCGCCATTTATCGTTACTATAAGGGCCAGCTAAGCAAGCTGTTCAGTAATATCACCATTAGCAATGCCATCTGCTTTAGACACGATAAATCCTGTGCCTATTTCACCGATACGTCGACCCAGAAAATTATGCAGCAACCTTTGGATAGTGAGGGCTGGCCATTGGGCGATGCCAGTGTGTGGGTGGACTTGAGTGGTACGGAGTTTCATCCCGATGGGGCCGTGGTAGACGCTGACAACCACCTATGGAATGCCCAGTGGGGCGCATCTCGGGTAGCTAGATACACGCCTGATGGTGTGTTTGAAAAAAGCACCAGCGTAGGTGCTACACAGGCCAGTTGCCCCGCCTTTGGTGGAGCAGATCTAGATCAGTTGCTAGTGACCACCGCTGCGGTGAATACAGGGGCTGAAGACCCCTTGGCTGGACAGACATTTTTGGCAGCTAGCCCCCTAGTTGGGCATGCCGAATACCAAGTACAGCTCTAACACCCAGAATGTACAAAAGGGCAGATTATGCATAGACAGTTAGGTACCTGTTATTACCCCGAGCACTGGCCACGGGAGCAGTGGCAGCAAGATGCACAGCGCATGGCTGAATTAGGCCTTAGTTGGGTACGGATAGGTGAGTTTTCCTGGGCGCTTATTGAGCCCAATGAGGGTGAACTGCATTGGCATTGGCTTGATGATGCCATTGAGGTATTGGGTGCGGCAGGATTAAAAGTCATTTTGGGTACGCCCACGGCTACACCGCCGCGTTGGATGTTGGATAAGCATGCCGATATGCTGGCTTGGGATGAGCAGGGGCGGCCACGCAAGTTCGGTTCGCGCCGTCATTATTGTTTTAGTCATTTAGGCTACCGTCAGGAAAGTGTACGTATTACCGAGTTAATGGCACAGCGCTATGGCAACAATCCCCATGTACAGGCCTGGCAGACCGATAACGAATACGGTTGCCACGACACCACCTATTCCTATAGTCCTGCCGCTGCCGCAGGATTTCGTGTCTGGCTAGAGCAGCGCTATGGCACTATAGACGCCCTAAATGAGGCCTGGGGTAACATATTCTGGTCTATGCAATACCAGAACTTTCAGCAAATCGAACTCCCAAATCTGACGGTAACCGAAGCTAATCCCGCCCACTGCCTGGATTTTCGCCGTTATAGTTCCGATCAGGTGGTGGCCTTCAATTTAGCTCAATGCGCTATGATCCGCCGCTATTGCAAGGCGCCAATTAGTCATAACTATATGGGCAGGATTACCGATTTTGACCACTTTAAGGTGGCCGCGGATTTGGACTTCGTTACCTGGGACAGTTATCCCTTGGGCTTTTTAGAAGATCGGGTAGGCGCTAATTGCGAGCGTCAAGTCCGCTATGCGCAACAAGGCGACCCGGATTTTCAGGCTTTTCACCACGACCTGTATCGTGCCATGGGCAAGAATCAGGATGGGGAGCCCCGTTGGTGGGTAATGGAGCAGCAACCAGGACCAGTTAATTGGGCACCCTTTAACCCAGCCCCGGCAGCAGGTATGGTACGTTTATGGAGCTGGGAGGCTTTTGCTCATGGTGCCGAAGCTGTGTGTTATTTCCGTTGGCGTCAGGCGCCGTTTGCCCAAGAACAAATGCATTCCGGCATGCGCCTGCCTAATGACCAGCCGGCCCAGTGTTGGCAGGAAATTGAACAGCTTGCGGCAGAACTAAAGCAAGCAACGCAGGTGACCAATTACCCAGCTGAGGTGGCATTAATATTTGATTATGACGCTGAGTTTGCCTGGGCGGTACAGCCCCATGCACAAGCAAGCAGCTATTTTGATTTGGTGTTTGAAAGTTATCGTTGTTTGCGAAAATTGGGCTTGTCAGTCGACATCGTCAGCCCCGATGTTGCTGGTTTTGACGCCTATAAACTGGTATTAGCGCCAGGGCTAATGACCATGTCAGAGTCGCTAAAGCACAACCTTTTACATACTTCCGCTACGGTATTACTAGGCCCACGCAGTGGGGCGAAACAAGAAGTGATGCGTATTCCGCAACAGTTACCCCCGGCTATCGAAGGTGTGGATTTAACGGTTACCCACTGCGAAAGTCTGCGTCCTGATGCACCTATTGAGTTGCGCAAAGGTGGGTTAATAAAGATCTATCGTGAGCACACAAGGGCTGATATGGATATCATAGAGCAGGCCTTGGACGGCGTGCCCGTGCTGTTACAGAAGGGTAGCTTCTTCTATCTAGCTGCTTGGCTGGATATGGATGGCTTAGTGCCTATTGTTGAAGAGCTATGTCTGTCTTTAGATATTGATCTGTGCCCTATGCCACGTGGTGTGCGGCGCAGACAAACAGCCAATGAATGCTTCTGGTTTAACTATGGTAGCGAAACACAAACTGTGGATGGCATTGAATTAGTGGCTGGTGCAGTGGTTCGCCAGACTTAAGTATCAGGAGAGGTGGGCCAGGTAGCTGGCCCACAGCGCAAGCATACCAAGGCGGCAAGTTTAACTTGCCTTGATCTGTGTATGTCGCTAGCCACAACTGAGCCTGAGTGGCACATATATGGCTTCGCCTTGGAACCACAAGCCTGGTCGGATGGGCCACACAAGCTAAGTGTCGCAAGTGTTAAGCCAAGTCCCGATGAACAGCTAGTGAATATGCTTTTGATCTGTTAGATAGAACTCTATAATAACTGTAATTCAGCTATTATGGGATCCATCATGTCTAGCGTTGGCGTTAATCAATCCTTAATCGAGCAATTGGCTCAAGTTTTAGTGCATAAAAACCTATCAGTAGCTACTGCCGAGTCTTGTACAGGTGGTGGTATCGGCGCGGCCATGACTGCCTTGTCAGGCAGTTCGGCCTGGTTTGCTGGCGGTATAATCAGCTATTCAAATGACGCCAAACAGCATCTTTTGGGGGTTTCCGAAGCCAGTCTGCTAGAGCAGGGTGCAGTGAGTGAGCAGGTCGTATTGCAGATGGCCCATGGGGCCTGTAAGCAATTGCGAGCGGATCTGGCTGTGGCGGTTAGCGGTGTGGCTGGCCCAACCGGGGGCAGTGCAGAAAAACCTGTGGGTACGGTCTGGATTGCCTGGGCCTGGCAGGATAGTAAGCATGGTGCTACCAGCCGGTGTTTTCATTTTTCTGGTGACCGTGGTGCTATACGTCAAGCAACTATAACTGCGGCTTTAAGCGGGCTGATGCGCCAATTGACGCCGGCTCTGGCTAGAGTCGAACAGGCACCTGAACAAGAAAAATAAAAGAAAACCTTGCACTTTTTAATTATTGTGGTTTAATACTGGACAAATAACCAGTAACTGTATAAGTAACCAGTTGTTGAGAAAATACTACGCGAGGCAATATCCATGGATGCAAACAAACAAAAAGCACTTGATGCTGCTCTGAGTCAAATTGAACGTCAATTCGGTAAAGGCGCAGTGATGCGCATGGGTGACCAGCCCCGTGAGGCGATTCCAGCCGTTTCAACCGGTTCTTTAGGGTTGGATATTGCATTGGGCATAGGCGGCCTGCCATTTGGTCGAATTTGTGAAATCTATGGCCCGGAGTCATCGGGTAAAACCACCTTGACCCTGCAAGTCGTTGCCGAAGCTCAAAAAGCGGGCAAGACCTGTGCTTTTGTGGATGCTGAGCATGCCCTTGACCCTATTTATGCTGAAAAACTTGGGGTTAATGTTGATGAGCTGCTGGTAAGCCAGCCAGATACGGGCGAACAGGCGCTGGAAATCGTTGATATGCTGGTTCGCTCCAATGCTGTTGATGTGATTATTGTTGACTCGGTAGCAGCTTTGACGCCGAAAGCAGAGATTGAAGGCGAAATGGGTGATTCACATGTTGGTTTGCAAGCCCGTTTGCTGTCGCAGGCCATGCGCAAAATTACCGGTAATATAAAAACGGCCAACTGTCTGGTCGTGTTTATCAACCAGATCCGTATGAAGATTGGGGTGATGTTTGGCAGCCCAGAAACCACCACAGGGGGTAATGCGCTAAAGTTTTACTCTTCGGTACGTTTGGACATTCGACGTATTGGGGCGGTAAAAAGTGGTGACGAAGTTGTTGGTAATGAAACGCGCGTCAAGGTGGTAAAAAACAAAGTATCACCGCCATTTAAGCAGGCCGAGTTTCAGATCCTGTATGGCAAGGGTATATACCGCATGGGTGAAATTATTGATCTTGGTGTTAAACAGGGTCTGGTTGACAAAGCGGGCGCTTGGTATGCCTACAAAGGAGACAAAATCGGTCAGGGTAAGGCTAATGCTTCCCAGTACCTGATAGATAACCCTGCAGTGGCAGAAGAAATTGAAGGGCAAATTCGGATGGCTCTGTTGAATGTGCCTAAGGCAGAAGAAGCGGAAGCTGATGATAAGGTAACGCCGTTAACCTTCTAAGTTGTTGTGATGCCTAGTCAGTTGGGTGCTTTGTGCGAGTAGGATATGTTTGAGTCTACAGTTCCATTACCTGCAAGTGAACCTGGGTTGCTGGACCCGGATAGCTCAGAAGCGCCCCAGCTGTTAGTTCAAGCTCGTGATAGGGCATTGCTCCTGTTGGCCCGGCGTGAGCACTCCCGTTATGAGTTAGTACACAAGCTTAGCCACTATCGAGACACTGTGGATCTGGAAGCTTTGCTGGATGAGCTGGTAGAACTTGGCCTACAAAGTGATAGACGCTATGCCAGTGTGCTAGTGCGTTCCAAAGCGCAATCCGGCTATGGTTTGGCGCGCATACGCCAGTGGGGTAAACAGTATGGTTTATGTCACGAAGATATGTCATTAGCCATTGAGGAGCAGCAGTTCGATTGGTTTGCAGCTGCCCTGCGACAACGGCAAAAACATTTTGGCGTGATGCCGCCAAGTACCATACAAGATAAGGCCAAACAGATGCGTTATCTTTATAATCGGGGCTTTTCTCAAGACCAAATCCACTATGCTGTGGATGCTGAAGTAAATACCACTTCAGACATGGTATAAAACGCTGACTGTCTGCTTTGCCAATAAAAAATTCCCGCGGTTTTTTCTGCAACTTGTGTTTTTTCCTCAAGGTGTTGGTTTTTGGCATAAATAGCTTAAAAAATAGACCTAAATAAAGCCTGCTCTATCGCCTGAAAGGTGCTTCTCGTTATATACTTAGCCTTTTGTCTTTTTCGACTTGGCTGAGCCCTGTGCTATGTGCGTGCAGGATGTAGCCAAACTAATTGCTAACGAGCGAGAACGAGTATGAAAAGTGCCGAAATCCGACAGGCCTTCCTCGATTACTTCCAACAACAGGGGCACGAGGTAGTACGTAGTAGTTCCCTGATTCCAGGTAACGATGCGACCCTGTTGTTCACCAATGCCGGCATGGTGCAATTTAAAGATGTCTTTTTAGGTGATGAAAATCGATCCTACAACCGAGCAGTAACGTCGCAACGTTGTGTGCGTGCCGGTGGTAAGCATAATGACTTGGAAAACGTTGGTTATACCGCTCGACATCATACTTTCTTTGAGATGATGGGTAACTTTAGTTTTGGTGACTACTTTAAGCGTGATGCGATTAAATTTGCCTGGAACTTTTTGACTGAAGTTTTGGGACTGCCAGAAGAAAAACTCTGGGTGACTGTGCATCATTCTGACTCTGAAGCAGAACAGATCTGGTTTGAAGAAATGGGTATTAGCCAGGAACGGTTTTCGCGTTTGGACGAAGACAACTTCTGGTCTATGGGTGATACTGGTCCTTGTGGTCCTTGCTCGGAAATATTCTATGACCATGGAGCGGATGTTTGGGGTGGCCCACCGGGTTCTCCGGAAGAAGATGGCGATCGATATATTGAAATCTGGAACATGGTATTTATGCAATATAACCGTGGCCCAGATGGCAAGATGGTGCCTTTACCGAAGCAGTCTATAGATACAGGTATGGGTTTAGAACGCCTGGCCGCTGTGCTGCAGGGAGTGCATTCAAACTACGAAATCGATATGTTCCAGCACCTTTTGGCAGCCACTGCCAAGGTAGTGGGGACTGATGATATGGAGAACAAGTCCCTGCGGGTTATTGCTGATCATATCCGCTCGGTTTCCTTCCTTATCGTTGATGGCGTGCAGCCTTCTAACGAAGGTCGGGGATATGTGTTACGGCGCATAATGCGTCGGGCCATTCGCCATGGTAATAAAATGGGTGCCAGAGGCAGCTTCTTCCACAAGTTGGTTGCACCCTTGGTGGCAGAAATGGGTGAGGCTTATCCAGAGCTGACTGAAGCTCAGTCCAGAGTGGAAAAAATCATCCTCAAAGAGGAGCAGCAGTTCGCTAAAACTCTGGATCAGGGTATGCGTATTTTGGAAACAGATCTACAGCAACTAAAAGGTAAGCAAATTCCCGGTGCCACTATCTTTAAACTATATGATACCTATGGTTTTCCTGTAGATTTGACCGGTGATATTGCCCGCGAGCGCGATTTGGAGCTAGATATGGATGGCTTTGAAGCCGCCATGGAGGAGCAGCGCCAAAGAGCTCGTAGTGCCAGTGCTTTTGTGGTTGATTATAGTCAGTCTTTAAACCTTGCAGGTGAAACACAGTTTAACGGCTATGCTGCGCTCACGGATCAAAGTCAAGTTCTCGCCCTGTTGCAAGATGGCGAAGAAATCACCAACGCCAGTGTTGGCAGCAAAGTGCAAGTGGTACTGGCTAATACTGCCTTCTATGCGGAGTCCGGTGGCCAAGTGGGTGATCAGGGCTCGATTGCCTGGCAGGATGGGAGCATGTTGGTTACTGATACCCAGAAGCAAGGTGGCCACTTTGTACATTACGGTGAAGTTACCCATGGTGAATTAGCCTTGGGCACTGATGTGACGACTTATGTTGATGCAGATAAACGTCAAGCTTCCGCAGTTAACCATTCTGCCACCCATCTGTTGCATGAGGTTATGCGTCAGGTGCTGGGAGAACATGTTACTCAGAAAGGATCTTTGGTCAATCCAGATCGCCTGCGTTTTGATTTTTCTCATGGTGAGCCTGTATCGGCTGCTGAAATAGCTGAGATAGAGATTCGCGTCAATGCCGAAATCCGCTACAACTCAGCTGTTGAAGCTGCCACTATGGGTCTTGATGAGGCCAAGCAAGCAGGAGCCATGGCCCTGTTTGGTGAAAAATATGGTGAACAGGTACGTGTCGTCACCATGGGTAGTAAGGTGGATAACAAGCCATTTTCACTTGAACTGTGTGGTGGTACCCATGTGCAGCGTACAGGTGACTTAGGCGCCTTTGCTATTGTGGCAGAGTCCGGGATAGCGGCTGGTGTACGCCGTATTGAAGCACTGACCGGGGCCGCCGCTTCAGCTTGGCTGGCAGCCAATAGCCAAACGGTTGGTACATTGGCGAATATGGTGAAATCTGGGCGTGAGCAGGTAGCTGACAAGATTCAGGGTTTGTTGGATCGTAATCGCCAGTTAGAGCGTGAACTGGAGCAGTTAAAGGTAAAATTAGCCGCTGCACAGGGAGCGGATCTGATTGATGAAGCTGAACAAATTAATGGTGTGAAGGTGCTGGTCACTGAATTGCAGGGTGTTGAACCCAAGGCCCTGCGCGATACCATGGATCAATTGCGTAACAAATTAGGTTCAGGTGTTGTTTTGCTGGCTGTAAAAACAGGCGACAAGGCGAGTATCGTGGCTGGTGTTAGCCAGGATATTGCCGGGCGGGTAAAAGCCGGTGATTTGATTCGTCATACTGCTGGTCAGATGAATGGCAAAGGTGGTGGTCGGCCGGATATGGCACAAGGTGGCGGTGATGCCGCTATGCTGAATGCGGCGCTACAAAGTGTGAAGCCCTGGTTGCAGGAAAATTTAACCTAATCTTTGCCCCCAAATATTAGTAACAAGGTAAGTTAAACCAATGGCATTGTATGTGCAAAAATATGGTGGCACTTCTGTTGGCTCGGTAGAGCGTATTAGAGGTGTTGCTGACAAGGTAAAAGGGTTTCGTGATAACGGCCATGATGTCGTGGTGGTAGTTTCTGCCATGAGTGGTGAAACCAATCGTCTGATTGGTTTGGCCAGTGAAATGCAGGACCAACCCGATCCACGGGAAATGGATGTGCTGGTATCGACTGGCGAGCAGGTCACTATTGCCCTGTTATGTATGGCCTTAAAAGAGCGTGGTTGTGACGCCCGTTCCTATACGGGAGGGCAGGTGAAAATCCGTACGGATTCTTCGCATATGAAAGCCCGTATCCAGGATATTGATGTCGAAAATATGCGCGCTGATCTGACCCGAGGACGAGTGGTTGTGGTGGCTGGTTTTCAAGGAGTTGATGAGCAAGGTAACATCACTACCTTGGGGCGCGGTGGTTCTGATACCACTGGTGTGGCACTGGCGGCAGCCCTATCAGCTGATGAGTGCCAAATATATACTGATGTGGATGGTGTTTATACCACCGATCCCAGAGTAGTAGAAGGTGCTCGGCGTTTGGATGTCATTACCTTTGAAGAAATGTTGGAAATGGCCAGCCTTGGTTCCAAAGTACTGCAAATCCGAGCGGTTGAATTTGCCGGTAAGTACAAGGTCCCATTGCGCGTTCTGCATAGTTTTCAGGATGGTCCTGGAACCCTGATTAATATCGAGAGTGATAACAAAATGGAACAACCTGTAATTTCCGGAATAGCCTTTAACCGTGACGAAGCGAAGCTAACCATTACTGGTGTGCCTGACATTCCGGGTGTGGCTTCCAAGATTCTGTCCCCTATCAGTGCAGCCAATATTGAAGTAGATATGATCTTGCAGAATATTGGCGCTGGAGGTCTTACTGACTTTACCTTTACTGTGCACCGTAATGATTTTTCCAAGGCGCAAACAGTGTTGGAAAAGGTTGCTAAAGAATTGGGTGCGAATGGTACCGAGGGTGCTGACAATATTGCTAAGGTGTCGATTGTGGGCGTAGGTATGCGTTCTCATGCCGGTGTTGCCAGTACCATGTTTGATTGCCTGGCAGAGGAAAACATCAATATTCAGATGATTTCTACCTCTGAAATCAAAGTATCTGTGGTCATTGCAGAAAAGTATCTTGAATTGGCGGTGCGTGCACTGCATTCAGCCTTTGATTTGGACCAACAAGCAGTTGAAGAATCCATGTAAAGTGCTATTATCATCTGTCCCCGCAGCGTTAAGCTAAAGGGTACAATTATAATATCGCCATGAAAGCAAAATACGGGAAAAGCGCATTTCTATAGCGGAAAAAAGCGCACATAACTAAAAAAGGAGTTCCCACTATGTTAATTCTTACACGTCGTGTAGGTGAGACACTAATGGTTGGTGACGAAGTTACTGTCACTGTGTTGGGAGTAAAGGGTAATCAGGTTCGTATTGGGGTTAATGCACCCAAAGACGTTGCTGTTCACCGTGAAGAAATCTATCAACGTATCCAAAACGAAAACGCTGAACAGGACCAGGAAAATTAAGTCGTAAAAAAAGCGTAATTCGTTGAAAATAACGCTTTTATTTGCTTAAAGCTTAGGGTAAGATACGCGCTCTTTCGGAGAGGTGGGTGAGTGGCTGAAACCAGTTCCCTGCTAAGGAACCGTACCTATATACTGGTACCGAGGGTTCGAATCCCTCCCTCTCCGCCATTGCGCGCCCGTAGCTCAGCTGGATAGAGTACCTGGCTACGAACCAGGCGGTCACACGTTCGAATCGTGTCGGGCGCGCCATCTTCTTTTCTTATAATCAGGCTCTACCCGATTAACGGCGGCTGGCATTCATTAAACCCTATTGATCATCCCATACCACCCACAGTGGGCAACTGCTCTCAATCTACAATTCTCAAAACCTTTTGTCTATTGGGCTGCATCTTGTTTTCCTGAGTAGCGGTTTGAAATAGCTCGGTCCTTAAGGTATCTTTAGCATCCCTTTCAAATCTGGTGGACTATGTTGGTAAATGCCTTAAGTGGATTCTTGCGCACACAAAAGTGGCGCTGGTTGGCGTTGCTGACTTCTCTGGTGTTGGTCATTGCCGGTGTTACTTATACCATTGCCTATCGTACTTTTGTCGATATCGATCAAAATCGCGCAACTGAACATGCGAACTTTGGGGCGCAAATGTTGCAGCGAATTATGCATCAGTTCAAACCATTTATATATGTGATATCCAGAGATCCAAATGTTATAGAGGCATTGTCTGAGGGTGCTTCTGAACAGATCAATGAGCGTTTGTTTGCCTTTTCCAATGCTTCAGGCCTGGAAGCCGTGTATTTGATGGACACTAGTGGCGTGACCGTGGCTAGCTCGAATTATCAGAATAAAATTAATTATTTAGGCCAACATTACAGTTTTCGGCCCTACTTTAAGCAGGCTATGGAAGGCAATATGGGTACTTTTTTTGCCGTTGGTGCAACGACGGGTATTCCCGGTTACTTTATCGCTTTGCCAGTACGTCAGGCTGATCAATCGATTGTGGGTGTGGTTGCCGCAAAATTGAGTGTTAACCTCTTTCAGGAGATGTGGCGCGCTGGCGAAACCCAAGGCTTTGTTACCAATGCTGATGGTGTGGTGATTTTAGCCAGTAATGCAGAATGGCTATATCATTCGTTACGGCCATTGACTTCAAACCAGTTGGCAAATTTGCGCCTAAAGCGACAGTTTTCAGGCAAAGCCATTGTCCCATTAGCTTGGCAGCCAGTCGGTCTGAATCAGCTACGCCTAGCGGATAGAACCTATCTTTATTCCAAGGTGCCCTTTAATAATAGTCGATGGCAACTGCATCATTTGACAGCAACCGATCGGGTGCAACAAAAGGCGGCTTTGGTGGCGATTATTGCTACAGCAAGCTTGCTATTGCTACTAGCTTGGGCGCTGGTAGTGCGCTCACGACGCATGCGGCAAGCATTGCAGTTCAGTGAGCAGACTCGGTATCAACTAAGTGCCACTAATCAAAAGCTGGAGCGTGAAATTGAAGAGCGTCATTTGGCGCAACAGCAACTTTCCAAGGCTCAGCAACAACTTGTGCAATCGAGTCGTATGGCGGCATTAGGGCAGCTTTCGGCATCAGTGATCCATGAACTGGGCCAACCTCTGTTCGCCCTGCGTAACTATTTGACCGCTGCAGAATATGACGCACAAGGCGCCTCTTTGCCAAGTTTACTTAAGCAGTTAAATAAAGTAGCCCAAAGAATGCAGAACACCACTGACGAATTGCGATTTTTTGCCAAACCAGATGCTCATACAAGTGCAGCAGTAAATCTGGTGGAGGTCATAAACAATGCTGTTACTTTGGCTGGCTTGCAAGAAAACCATCCATATATTCAATTCCACCTGCATTGTGATATTGCTCAGGCGATGATGCAGGGGCATGCGCAACGCCTAGAGCAGGTGGTGGTAAATTTATTATCCAATGCTTGTATTGCTCTGGATCATGTATCGAATCCCAGAATTGATTTGCGCTTGCTAAAAGGCTGTGAGTGCTGGTTGCTTGAAGTGCAAGATAATGGCTTGGGCTTTGGTGAGAAAAATCCGGAAAAATTATTTGAAGCCTTCTATACTACGCGTTCGAAAACCAATGGAATGGGCTTGGGGTTGGCCATCAGTGCCGCCATTGTGGCTGAACACCATGGTAAAATATGGGCCCTAAATGCGCCTGGTAAAGGCGCCTTGTTTAAAGTGCAACTTCCTATTTCCAGCAATAAGGAAAGGTATGACCAGCCATAATTTAAAAGTGCTAATTATTGATGATGATCGAGAAGTTCGACGTTCATTAGGGTACTTGTTTACATGTAGTGGTTGGCAGGTGGTAGAGTTAGCCAATGCCAAGGATATACAAAAGAATCTAAAGCAGCACCAGCCCAATGTGGTGATCAGTGATGTACGCATGCCTGGTGACAATGGTCTGGATGCGTTTGCCGTGGCACGGGAGGGGCTGTATTGCCCTGAGTTTATCTTTATTTCTGCCCATGCTGATGTGGATATGGCGGTTGGTGCGATGACTTTGGGGGCCTATAGTTTTTTTGAAAAACCCTATGATCCAAAGCGTTTATTGCTGACTGCCCGGCACGCCGCAGAGCAGGATGTATTAAAAAAACAGAACCAGTTGCTATTACATCAAATCAACCACCTCTCTGGTCTTGATCAGATGCTAATTGGTAATAACGCTGAACTGGTTCAAGTAAGACAGTTAATTCATCAATTTGCTCCGGTGAATGCGCCGGTAATGATTCTTGGGGAAACGGGAACTGGCAAAGAATTGGCAGCCAAAGCCATTCATTCACTATCAAATCGGGCCGACAAAGCCTTTGTGACGGTAAATTGTGCCATGCTGGATACGCAACACTTTGCCAGTATGATGTTTGGTTCATCCACTCAGGCCGGTTATATTGAGAAAGCCGAAGGGGGTACACTATTTCTCGATGAATTAAGTGCCGTAGCTAATGAACAGCAGGCGCAACTTTTACATTTGATTGATCATGGCGAGTATCAACAGGTTGGCAGTATTGATTTGCGCCAAGCCGATGTGCGTATTGTCTCGGCTACAAATGGACAGTTAACTAGGTTAGTCGAGCAAGGCAAATTGCGGCAAGACCTTATCTATCGACTCGATGGTTTGAGTCTGCATATGCCTGCGTTGCGTGACCATGGTGATGATATACATCTGTTATTTAATCATTATTCTATGCAATTCGGGCGCGTTCATGATATTACGCCAGCCCAATTGACCGCTGCTGATATTACCACCTTGATGACGCATAAGTGGCCAGGTAATGTGCGTGAACTGATGCATTTGGCCGAACGGCACATATTACGCTCGCGTGTACAGCCCTGTAGTGTTGCAGATGCTATGACGGGGCAGGATGCTGGGACGACAGCAAATCAATGTCTACGCCCGGCTGTGGCTGCGTTTGAAAGAGCTTTGATTAGCAAGGTCTTAATCGAACATGAAGGTCGTATGGATGAGGTGGCAGATTGCTTGGGTATTGGCAGACGCACCCTAAATGAAAAGATGGTTAAGTTGGGTTTGGATAGAAGTAGTCTGTTGTAAATTGCGGTAAGCGGATTTCCGCAGTCTGTGCTCTTTATTGTCGGCAAATTTCTTCATTGTGCCCCCCATAGCAAATTTTATAATGTTCTCGGTTATTATTTAATAATAAAAGGAGAATAGAAGATGTTTACAAAAACCATCACTATGGGTATTGTCACGGCCGTTTCTTTAACCATTGCCGGTCAAGCCTTTGCTGAACAATGGAACGTGTCTTTGTGGGGTAAACGACGCGCGTTTACTGAACATGTAGAGAAAATTGCCGAGTTGGTAGAACAAAAAACCAACGGTGAATTTACCCTCAAATTATCTTACGGCGGTTTATCAAAAAATAAAGAAAATTTGGACGGCATCTCCATTGGTGCCTTTGAAATGGCTCAATTTTGTGCTGGTTATCACAGTGATAAGAATCCAACTATCACGGTTTTGGAGCTACCCTTTTTGGGTGTGAGTTCTTTGCAACAAGAGCGGGAACTAGCCCAAGCTGTTTATAAACACCCAGCCGTGGTAGCTGATTTGGCGCGCTGGAATGCCACCTTGCTAATGCCTTCTCCTTTACCACAGTATAATATTACTGGCGTTGGTGCCGCGCCAAAAACGCTGGATGACTATGCTGGTTTAAGTGTACGTGCCACCGGTGGTATCGGTAAGGCGATGGCTGCTGTAGGTGCTGTACCGACTTCCATGTCTGCTTCGGAAGTGCGTCAGGCTCTGGATAGTGGTGTGGTTAAAGCCGTTGCTTTTGCGCCCCATGCGCACATGTCCTTTGGCACCATTGAATCGGCAAAATGGTGGACCAGTAATCTGAATCCCGGCACTGTCAACTGCCCAGTAGTTGTCAACACAGATGCTTTGGATGCTTTGTCCGCTAGCCACAAAGAGGCGTTGCTGGGTTCTGTAGACGCAGCGCTGGATTATTATATTGCCACTTATAATGGTAAAACCATGGATGCTTGGGGCCCAGCGTTAGCCAAGCGTGACATCCAAACAATCACTTATGCTGATGCAGAATTGCATGCATTCCGTAATAAAGTCGCTGGTCCTGCAGCCCAGGCCTGGATCGAAACCAATACGGGAAAAGGCATTCCGGCTCAGGAATTGTATGATTTTGTGACCGGCATGATTGCCAAATAATCCAACAGAAAACGTATGCGGGCCTTATTTAGGCCCGTTTTCGATGGGGGCATAATGGCCAGTTCAGCAGCAGTTCATGAAGACGGCAGTTGGTTAAGCCGTATAGACAGGTCGTTATATCGACTTGAGACAGGTTTGGCTTTGCTCAGCGGTATAGCCATTTTTAGTTTAATGGTACTGGCGGTCACGTCTGTTTCCGGGCGCTTTTTACTGAATCAGCCTTTGCCCGGTTATGTCGATTGGATTGAACAGGTGATGCCTCTTATTGCTCTTATGGGCATAGCCTATACTCAGCGTAATGGTGGTCATATTCGCATGGATTTGTTGGTTGGGCATCTGCATGGGCGGGTTTTATGGCTGTTTGAGTGGCTCACTACCATCGCTATTTTGGCCTTAATTGTGCTGCTGGTGTGGGGTTCCTGGGCACATTTTTCCCGCAGTTTTGATTGGCAAGCACCCTTATGGAGTCGTGATAGTTCAATTGATATTGGTATTCCCATATGGCCGGCCAAGCTGTTGATACCAACCGCACTGGCGGTGCTGAGCTTGCGTCTGCTGTTGCAGTTATGGGGGTTTGCAAAGGCCTTTATACAAAATCAGGAGTACCCTGTAGCCGTACCCTTGGTGCAGGATATAGCAACCCAAGCCAAGGCAGAAGCCAAATTGGTTGAGCAGACAGATACATCAGGTGGTGCAACATGAGTAATGTTGAAATAGGCATATGGATATCTGCTGCCATGCTGGTTCTGGTCGTTATGGGCATGCGTGTTGCGTTTGCTGCTGGCCTTGCGGGTCTGGTAGGTCTGGTGTGGATATTTTGGGCTAAAAAAGGTATGGACCCGCAGGCATTTACCTGGGCTTTAACCGTAGCCAGCAAAATAGCCGGCCAAGTGCCACATTCTAAAATTTCTTCCCAAGCTCTGTCGTTGATTCCCACGTTTATTTTGATCGGTTATCTGGCCTATTATGCCGGCTTGACCAAAGCCTTATTTGAAGCAGCTAAACGTTGGGTCGGCTGGTTGCCTGGTGGTTTGGCAGTGGCTACAGTGTTTTCAACGGCAGGTTTTGCTGCCGTTTCCGGGGCATCAGTGGCCACCTCTGCTGTATTTGCACGTATTGCCATCCCGGAAATGTTGCGTATCGGCTATGACAAACGTTTTGCTGCCGGTGTCGTAGCGGCGGGGGGCACTCTGGCGTCCTTAATACCGCCCTCGGCCATTTTGGTGGTGTATGCCATTATTGTGGAGCAGGATGTTGGTAAGTTGTTGTTGGCAGGTTTTGTACCAGGCGCGTTTTCGGCACTGATTTACGGTATCCTGATTGTTGCACTTGCTGTGGTCAGGCCGGCCATTGGCCCTCCGGTTAGAGGTTATAGTTGGCACCAGAGACTGGCTTCTTTACCCCCGGCATTGCCTATTGTGGCGGTAGTATTGATTATTATCCTGTTTGTGTATAACCCGTTTGGTGACGCTCTGGGTACACCTACAGAAGGGGGAGCTATTGGTGCCTTTGTCGTCTTCTGTATGGCTCTAATAAATGGCATGAAGTTTAACCAGCTTAAAGCGGCACTGCTGGAATCAGCGAAGCTGGCGGTAATGATTTTTACTATTATATGGGGTGTTTTAATTTATGTGCGTTTCTTGGGCTTTGCGGATTTACCCACCGCATTTTCTGACTGGATTACCTCATTAGATCAGAGCCCTATGCTAACCCTGGTATTAATTCTTTTGGCCTATGCGGTATTGGGGATGTTTATGGATGCAATCGGCATGTTATTACTGACTTTGCCGGTAGTGTATCCTGCCGTTATGGCACTGAATGGCGGGGAAGCAGTTTCTGCCGCAGATAGCGTGTTTGGTATGTCAGGTCCAATGTGTGCGATTTGGTTTGGCATATTGGTAGTAAAAATGGCTGAATTTTGTCTGATTACACCTCCCATTGGCCTTAACTGTTTTGTGGTGGCGGGTGTGCGTGACGACCTGTCTGTGCAAGATGTGTTTAAGGGCGTTACCCCGTTTTTTATTGCTGATGCCATTACTATTGGCTTATTGGTGTCTTTTCCAGCGATTGTATTATGGTTGCCACGTTTGGCTGGCTAGAATGATTCGCAGTGTTGCGACGCGGTGACTTCTTGCAATACGCACGTGTAGGAAGAGATTGCTTCGCTGCACTCCCAAAGACGATGTTTTTACCCTCGTCATTACGAGGCCCGCAGGCCCGTGGCAACCTCTTGTAGCAGGCACCGGCCGGAAGAGGTTGTTTCAGGCATGCCCCCAGTGATTGGCGGACGCGCCAGATAATGCCCATAGAGACGAATATATAAAGTGACTACCCAAGCCATGATTAGGGGTGTGTTTTGCAGTCTGACAGCCTCCTTATGGGGGCAGTTAATGATTAACTTTACCCTTGTCAATTTAGTTATTAATTTTATCGTTTTCTAGTACAAAACCCTTGACCGTTTGGTAAAATTTTGTTAAAAAAATCAACACAGTATCGTAAAGGTTATCTTTATTTTCTGCTAATTTGACTGCGGTTTTCTAGCTTTTGGGTAATCTTTTTTATAATTAGTTCTTTTAAATCAAGGTGTTATCTGATTATCAAAGCATAAAAGGGTGTCTGCATGGCTATAATAAAATCTGCATTAATTCAAATGGGCCTTAAGGGAGACACCAGTATGTCGCCTTTGCAAATTAGAGATTTGATGTTGGAGGCCCATGTACCGCTTATTGACCAGGCCGGCCAGGCTGGTGTCCAAATACTCTGTTTTCAAGAAGTTTTTACTCAACCCTACTTTTGTCCAAGTCAGGACAAGCGCTGGTATGCTGCTGCTGAATCGATTCCAGGTGGCTATACCACAGGGTTGATGCAGGAATATGCTAAAAAATACCAGATGGTCATCATTGTGCCTATTTATGAAGAAGCCATGCCTGGTGTTTACTACAACACAGCTGCAGTGATTGATGCAGACGGCACTTATCTGGGTAAATATCGAAAAACGCATATCCCTCAAGTGGCAGGATTTTGGGAAAAATTCTTCTTTAAACCGGGTGCCTCTGACTGGCCAGTGTTCGATACTGCCTATGGCAAGGTGGGTGTCTATATTTGTTATGACCGGCACTTCCCTGAAGGTTGGCGTGCTTTGGCCTTGCGCGGAGCCGAGATAATCTATAATCCTTCGGCTACCGTTGCTGGTATTTCCAAATACTTGTGGGAACTGGAACAACCCGCATCAGCAGCAGCTAATGGTGTCTATATTGCTGCTATCAATAGAGTGGGTACGGAAGCACCATGGAATATTGGCGAGTTTTATGGCTCCAGTTATTTTGTTAATCCAAGGGGCGAAATTGAAGCCCAAGCCAGTGCTACAGAAGATGAATTACTGATTCATGATATCGATATGGATATGGTTCGGCAGGTACGTGATGGATGGCAGTTCTTCCGTGATCGTCGCCCTGAAACCTATACCCCCCTGACTGATCTCAACTAGCGGTTTTACTAGCCTGGCTCAACAATAACAATAAAAGGAACTTGGAATTGAATTTAGAAAGTGTAAATGCGGCGACCAACAAAGTGGCCGAAGTAGATGATGTCTATTTGGACTTTCACACCAAAGATGGTGTTGTTGCGGCATTATCTAATGTGAATCTATGTATCACTGCTGGTGAATTTGTCTCTTTTATTGGTCCATCCGGCTGTGGTAAAACCACCCTGATGAGGGTGCTGGCCGATCTGGAGCAACCAACGAGCGGATCGGTGCTGGTAAACGGCATGCATCCCTCCCAAGCACGTAAAGAAAGGGCATACGGTTATGTATTTCAGGCACCAGCCCTTTTGCCCTGGCGTACGGTACAAGACAACGTCTTATTGCCATTGGAAATAATGGGTGTTGATAAAGACAAGCAGCAGCAACTGGCTGAGGAATATTTGCAGCTGGTTAATTTATCAGGTTTTGAAGCCAAATATCCGTGGCAATTGTCTGGCGGCATGCAGCAACGTGTCTCCATTGCTCGAGCCCTCAGCGTGAAGCCGCAATTGCTGTTTATGGACGAGCCATTTGGTGCTCTGGATGAAATTACTCGTGACCATCTAAATGAACAGTTATTGCGTCTTTGGCAACAAACCCAGAAAACCGTTGTCTTTGTCACTCACTCAATACCTGAAGCCGTGTTTTTATCCAGTCGTATCGTGGTTATGTCGCCCCGCCCCGGTCGTATTATTGATGTTATCGACTGTGATCTGCCCGCTGACCGGACTTTGGATATTCGTGAAACCCCTGAGTTTTTAACCATTGCCCAGCGTGTGCGCACGGGTTTAGCTGCAGGCCATAATGATGACAGCTAAAGTATCCATACAAGTCCAGCGCAAACCCGGCAATGTCATTCCTGTGCTCACCGTGGTGATGGCCATTATTCTGGTCTGGTACGCTGGTGCCATCTACCTCAATAGCCCACAGATTATTGAGCGTTATGAAAAAAAGAGCATTGACTGGACGGTTAGCCAGCTCGCCAGTGACAGCTGGAATATGAAACGAGCAGTCTTACCATCGCCTCATCAGGTGGCAGTGGAATTAAAGAAGACGATTGTTGACAAAAATATAACCTCTAAGAGAAGCCTGGTTTATCATGCCGGCATTACCTTGTCTTCTACTTTGTTGGGGTTTGTGTTGGGAGCAGGTTTAGGAGTTATTCTGGCGGTGGGTATTGTCTATGTAGAAACCCTTGATAAAAGCCTGATGCCGTGGATTATTACTTCGCAAACCATACCCATATTGGCTCTGGCCCCTATGGTTATAGTGGTATTTGGTGCCTTGGGAATTACCGGCCTGTTGCCTAAATCATTAATATCCATGTATCTGTGCTTTTTTCCGGTGGCCGTTGGTATGGTAAAGGGTTTACGTTCTCCCCAGCCCATGCTTTTGGATCTGTTGAACACCTACAGCGCCAGTAGGTGGCAAGTGTTCTGGCGTTTACGCCTGCCGTCGGCGGCACCGTTTTTGTTTGCCAGTTTGAAGGTCGCTATTGCGGCGAGCTTGGTGGGTGCGATTGTTGCCGAGTTACCCACCGGCGGACAGTCGGGTCTGGGTTCACGCTTACTTTCCGGTTCCTATTATGGTCAAACTAATCTTATCTGGGCGGCGTTGATTGTGGCAGCAGTCATGTCTGCCGGTCTGGTATCACTGGTGGGTGTTATTGAGCGCAAAGTTTGTCGGCGCTTGGCTGGTGGGCAGGAGGTTAGCCATGGGCATTAACCCTGCTGTATTAGGTCGCTTTGGTTCGGTCAGTGGAGTGGCCTTGTTATGTGCGCTATTGGCGCTATGGCTACCTTGGTCTGGCACTGAGGGTGTGGCTGTCAGCCTTAGTGGCTGGCAACAAATACCATGGTTGGTGCTGGTGCTAATAGTAACCGCCTGCGCCTTGCTTGGCATGATATCAGCCAGACACAAAAGCTGGGGAGTGTGGTTGGTTACAGCATTGACATTATTGTCTTTGTGGTTGGTTACAGACAGCGTCCAGCAGGCTGATTTGGCAGGGCAGGCGGCATTTGGTTTTTGGCTTCTAGTGATTGCTATTGGTTGCTGCATGTGGGTCAGTATGAGCGGTTTGGCGGCTATCAAATTGTTGCATTTGCAGGCTCAGGGGTTAATCAACCTGTTGATTCCAGTGCTGCTTGGTATTTGGGTCATCAGTTTGTGGGAACTGGTTGTTGTAGGGTTTGCCATACCCCATGTGCTATTGCCTGCTCCCAGTGTGGTGGGTGAGGCTATCATGTCGTCCATACCGACCTTGGCAGCTGACTTTAACCAGACAGTGATTAAGGCGGTTATTCCCGGTTTTCTGCTTGGTAATAGTGTTGGTTTTTTGGTAGCGGTGTTAGCCGATAAAGTCCCTTTCTTACGTCGTGGCTTGTTGCCCGTTGGCAATTTGGTTAGTGCCATTCCAATTGTGGGGGTAGCACCGATTATGGTTATGTGGTTTGGCTTTGATTGGCAATCAAAGGTCGCAGTGGTGGTGATTATGACCTTTTTTCCTATGTTGGTTAACACCATTACCGGATTGGCTGAGTCGGATGCCATAGAACGAGACTTGATGCGTTCATATGGTGCTAGCTACTGGCAAAGTTTGGTTAAGTTACGTTTGCCCAATGCGTTACCATTTATTTTTAACGCACTAAAGATTAGCTCAACTTTAGCCTTGATTGGTGCCATCGTAGCCGAGTTTTTTGGTACACCGATTGTGGGTATGGGATTTCGTATATCCACTGAAGTGGGGCGTATGAATATTGAAATGGTTTGGGCATCTATCGCAGTTGCTGCTTTAGCTGGCTCATGCTTTTATGGATTGCTGGCCTTATTGGAAAGGCGGATCACTTTTTGGCATGCATCATTTAGAAGAGGTCATGGTTAACCAATAAAGACGTTTGTATAAAGCAAGGCAGCGATTAAACAGGCTTGTTGTTAAGTCTAATTAATGAAACCGTTGGAGGTGGAAAATGAAGAATAAATATAATATTGGCAGCCTTATTGCCGGGCTAACACTGGTTGCTTCAAGCAGCCTGTTGCATGCCGCTGATGATGTGACACTACAACTTAAGTGGGTAACACAAGCTCAGTTTGCTGGCTATTTTGTAGCCCAGGATCAGGGTTTCTATGCGGCAGAAGATCTTAACGTGACAATCAAACCAGGCGGGCCTGATGTGGCTCCTCCGCAAGTTATTGCGGGCGGCGGCGCAGATGTGGTTATTGACTGGATGCCATCAGCTTTAGCTTCACGTGAAAAGGGTTTGCCTTTAGTGAATATAGCCCAGCCATTTAAACGTTCAGGCATGATGCTGACTTGTCGTAAAGACAGTGGCGTTACTTCACCAGCTGATTTTAAGGATAAAACCTTGGGTGTCTGGTTTTATGGTAACGAATACCCATTCTTGAGCTGGATGAGTCGGTTGGGTCTTGCCACCGATGGCAGTGATGGTGGCGTTACTGTGCTAAAACAAGGCTTTAATGTTGATCCAATCCTACAGAAGCAAGCGCAATGTGTATCGACCATGACCTATAACGAATACTGGCAGATTATCGATGCTGGTTTGGACGCCGATGAATTGGTGACCTTTAAGTATGAGGACCAAGGCGTTGCAACCTTGGAAGATGGTCTCTATGTGCTCGAGAAGAATTTGGCTGATGCCGCTTTTGTTGACAAGATGGCACGCTTTGTTCGGGCTTCCATGAAAGGCTGGGAGTGGGCACGCAATAATCCTGATGCAGCTGCTGATATTGTGTTGGAAAATGACCAAACAGGGGCGCAAACGGAAGAACATCAACGCCGCATGATGGCCGAAGTGAACAAGCTAACTGCTGGTGGTGGTCAGTTGTCAGCAGCCGACTATCAGCGTACGGTAGATACCTTGCTAAGTGGCGGCTCTGATCCGGTTATATCCTCACAGCCAGAAGGCGCCTGGACACAAAAGGTTTGGGATGCTGCTTTTTAATATAAGGTTTTGGGCAGATGCACGCATAACAGCGTTTGCCTAATGACTTTATTGATTGATAACAATCATGCTGGTGGCCATGTTTGGGTTTATCCCAAGGATGGTCGCCACTAGGTTACTCTTGTGTAGAGAGTCATTTTGCCTGATGGTCAGATTAACCTTGATGTATTTGGTGAAATACTGGCTAAAGTAATAATGACTGTTGCCATGTCAATTCCTGTTACTGGTTGATGCGACTTGATAGTCAAATAACGGCAACGGGTGTTGGACTCTTCCCTCAGGGCTTACCTAATCAGCTAATGTTTAAGGAGCTTTACTATGTCTTTGTTAATAAAAGGTGGCACGGTTGTCACCGCCGATCACAGCTACACTGCTGATGTCTACTGTGTGGACGGTAAAATCGCTCAAATTGGTGCTGATTTAGCTGTGCCTGCAAATACAGAAGTGATCGACGCCAAGGGCCAATATGTTATGCCTGGCGGTATTGATCCCCATACTCATATGCAGTTGCCCTTTATGGGAACAGTGGCGAGTGAAGATTTTTATACCGGTACTGCTGCTGGCCTTGCTGGAGGCACTACCTGCATTATCGACTTTGTTATTCCTGCGCCGCAGCAACCACTTATGGAAGCCTTTAAGCAATGGCGCGAGTGGGCCGAGAAATCAGTATCAGACTATGCTTTTCATGTTGCTGTGACTTGGTGGGATGACAGTGTTGCCGAGGATATGGAAACCTTGGTCAAAGAACACGGGGTAAACAGCTTTAAGCACTTTATGGCCTATAAAGGCGCCATTATGGCAGATGATGAGATTCTGGTTAACAGTTTCAGCAAAGCTTGGGAATTAGGTGCGCTGCCTACAGTGCATGCAGAAAATGGTGAGCTGGTGTATCAATTACAGAGAAAGTTGCTGGCTATGGGCATTACCGGCCCAGAAGGTCATCCGCAGTCGCGTCCTCCCGAAGTGGAAGGTGAGGCGGCTAATCGTGCTATTCGTATAGCGCAGGCCTTGAAAACGCCAGTTTATCTAGTGCATGTGTCAGCTGAAGAGTCTTTGGAAGCAGTGACTAGAGCGCGCAATGAAGGCCAAAGGGTATTTGGTGAAGTCTTGGCAGGCCATCTGTTGATTGATGATTCAGTTTATACCAATAAGGACTTTGATGTAGCAGCTGCTCATGTTATGAGCCCGCCATTTAGGCCCAAGCAGGCCCAGAATGCACTGTGGCAAGGTTTGCAGTCTGGTAATTTGCAGACTACAGCAACGGACCATTGTTGTTTCTGTGCAGATCAAAAGGCTGCCGGTAAAGATGATTTCAGCAAAATACCAAATGGTACCGGTGGCATCGAAAACCGTATGGAAGTGCTGTGGAATTCGGGTGTTAACACCGGACGTTTAACGATGAATGAGTTTGTGCGTGTTACATCGACCAATGCCGCTCAAATTTTTAATATGTACCCACAAAAAGGCGCTATAGCTGTTGGCTCTGACGCCGATATTGTGGTCTGGGACCCGCAAGCAAAGAAGACTATCTCTGCCAAAACGCATCACCAAAATGTGGACTACAACATTTTTGAAGGTATGGAGGTGACGGGCATACCGTCACATACCATTAGCCAGGGTAAGCTCGTGTATCAACATGGCAAGCTCAACGTGGAGCGTGGAGCAGGTAATTATATTAAGCGGCCACCCTTTGCGCCTTATTTTGAGGCTATAGATAAAATGCGTGCAAGAACACCGCCATTCTCGGTGGATCGAGACTAGTTGGCATAATTAGCTGCTAGCGAAATAATGTGTAAAGGGGGATACAAGAGTATGCCCCCGCATCACTCACAGACCAGAATACCCGGGCTATTCTCGAATAATTATATAACAGAGGATTTCTATCGTGACTGATTCTATTTTCAAAAATCCAGGCCAAACTGCTTTTGCAGGGCATCGGTTAAGTGCAGTGGACTATCAGCAGAACTTTGCTGATATCCAAACGCCCCTTGATATCCACAGTGCAGTGGTCGAAGCAGACCGATGTTATTACTGTTATGACGCGCCTTGTCAAACTGCATGTCCTACCAGTATTGATGTGCCCGGTTTTATCCGCATGATTGGTCAGAAAAATGATCTTGGTGCTGCCAGCAAAATTCTGACGGAAAATATCATGGGTGGAACATGTGCCCGTGCTTGCCCGGTGGAAACCTTGTGTG
This sequence comes from Gammaproteobacteria bacterium, assembly GCA_030748435.1. Classification (GTDB taxonomy): domain Bacteria; phylum Pseudomonadota; class Gammaproteobacteria; order Pseudomonadales; family Balneatricaceae; genus Njordibacter. Next base: position 42,500 of record JASMLZ010000003.1, read on the forward strand.
AACATGCCTGTGTAAGGCAAGGTGAAGAAGGTGGTCCGGTACAAATTGGTCTGTTACAGCGTTTTGCTACTGACCAAGTGAATCTGTCAGAGGCCAAATTCTTTACCCGGGATACGCCAACTGGCTATCGGGTGGCCATTATTGGAGCCGGCCCTGCTGGCTTGTCATGTGCTCATCGCTTGGCTGTGTTGGGGCACGAGGTGTTTATTTATGAAGCCCAGCAAAAATCAGGAGGGCTAAATGAATACGGTCTGGCGGCTTACAAGATGGCAGATGATTATGCCCAGCGCGAAGTTGAGGCTATCTTGTCTATTGGTGGCATCAACATAAAAAATGGTGTCAAGGTGGGTGAGGACATTAGCTTTGCCGAGCTGCAAACCAACTATGATGCCGTGTTTATGGGTGTTGGGTTAGGTAGCAGTAATGCCTTGCGGCTTGATGGTGAACAGGCGGAGGGCATCATTAGTGCCGTGGATTATATCCACCATTTGCGTCAGGCTGAAGACTTGGGCGAACTGCCTGTAGGTCAAGATGTGGTGGTGATTGGTGGTGGTATGACGGCTATAGATATAGCTATTCAGATTAAACGTTTGGGCGCAGCCAATGTCACCATGGCTTATCGCCGTGGTAAAGAGAATATGAGTGCCAGTCTGGAAGAACAGGAATTCGCCCTCAACGAAGGTGTGCGGATTGTACACTGGGCCCAGCCGGTAGGTTTGCAGACTAATAAAGGTTTTATTACAGGGGTGGAGTTTAAAGCGACCAATACCCCAGATTCAGACAGCTATACTATGGCAGCTGATATGGTATTTAAAGCTATTGGGCAGAGTCTGACACCTATTGTAACGGGAGATATCGAATTTGCCCAAAGCCACGGCAAAATAGCAGTAGACGCTGAGCGGCGAACTTCCCATATGGGGATTTGGGCCGGTGGCGACTGTGTGGCTGGTGGTGATGATTTGGCCGTAACGGCGGTCCAGGATGGTAAACTTGCTGCCCTGTCTATCCACAATACGCTTACACAACAGCAAATATAGGGGGAGCAAGCCATGATTGACTTAAAGTCCAATTTTATCGGTATCCAAACACCTAACCCATTTTGGCTTGCTTCGGCACCCCCAACGGACAAGGCCTATAACGTCAACCGGGCTTTTGAAGCGGGTTGGGGTGGCGTTATGTGGAAAACTCTGGGACAGGCTGGTCCTCCAATAGTCAATGTCAGTGGCCCGCGTTATGGTGCTTGGCATGGCAAAGATCGGAGTTTAATGGGGTTAAATAATATTGAGCTGATTACCGATCGTGATTTAGAGATTAACCTGACCGAAATTGCTCAGATCAAGCGCGACTGGCCTGACCGTGGGGTGGTGGTATCGCTTATGGTGCCCTGTGAAGAGCAGGCTTGGAAAGATATTCTAGTGCGTGTTGAGGACACAGGTGCAGATGGCATTGAATTAAATTTTGGTTGCCCTCACGGCATGTCAGAGCGTGGTATGGGCGCGGCTGTTGGTCAGGTGCCTGAATACGTAGAAATGGTCACTGCCTGGTGTAAACAGTACTCGTATTTGCCCACCATTGTGAAGTTGACACCTAATATTACCGATATTCGCAGCTCGGCCAGAGCAGCTGTGCGTGGAGGAGGTGATGCGGTATCACTGATCAATACTATTAATTCGGTTATGGGGGTTAACCTGCAGCAACTTAGGGTCTCACCGGCAACGGGTCAACAAGGTGCTCATGGTGGCTATTGTGGCCCAGCGGTAAAACCTATTGCTCTGCATATGTTGGGTGAAATCGCGCGTGACGATCAATGTGAAGGTATCCCTATTTCAGGTATTGGTGGAGTCACCGATTGGCAGGATGCGGCTGAGTTTATGGCTTTGGGTGCCACCAATGTGCAGGTATGCACAGCAGTTATGACCTATGGTTTCCGCATTGTTGAGGACATGATTGATGGTCTGGGCCGTTATTTGGCTGAGCAAAGGATGAGTTCGGTGGAGCAGTTAATTGGTGCGGCCGTACCGACCTTGACGGATTGGAATCAGTTGGATCTAAACTATGTTGTAAAAGCCCAGATAGACCAGAATTCCTGTATTAAATGTGGCCGTTGTTATATTGCTTGTGAGGATACCTCTCATCAGGCTATTAGTAGTGAAATCAATGGTGAACGCGGTTTTGAGGTTAAGGAAGAAGAGTGTGTTGGTTGCAATCTTTGCGTTAACGTCTGCCCCGTGGAGGACTGTATTACATTGCGTGAACTGCATGATGAAGTGGATTTGCGAACCGGTGAAAAAGTCAGTGGTGAGTATCGAAATTGGACTCAGCACCCCAATAATCCCATGGCCTGATGGAGGGTAGTGATGATGGATATAGCAACTAAAAACCACGGTAGCAATACCATGCCGGATATACAAATCAATGGCCAAAGGCTATGGGACAGTCTAATGGAGATGGCCAAAATCGGTGCCACTGATAAGGGCGGTTGCTGTCGGTTGGCATTAACTGATCTGGATAAGCAGTCACGAGATTTATTTATTAGCTGGTGTGAGGCTGAGGGTTGCAGTATCAAGATTGACCAGATGGGCAATATCTTTGCCCGGCGTGAAGGTAGCGATGCTGAGATGCCTCCAGTAGTCATGGGGAGCCATTTAGATACGCAGCCAACTGGAGGCAAGTTTGATGGGGTATATGGTGTTTTGTCCGGATTGGAAGTGATCCGTAGTTTAAATGATCATCAAATTACCACCAGAGCTCCTGTAGAAGCGAGTGTTTGGACCAATGAGGAAGGATCACGCTTTGCGCCAGCGATGGTGTCTTCCGGGGTTTTTGCCGGAGTATTTGATTTGCAATATGGTCTCAGTCGCGCTGATTTGGATGGGGTCACTATGGGTGAGGAGCTTAAGCGTATTGGTTACGCTGGTGCAGAACCAGTAGGCGAGCATCCAGTAAAGGCGTTTTTTGAGGCCCATATTGAACAAGGTCCCATTTTGGAACACGAAGAAGTGACTATTGGCGTGGTGACTGATGCACAGGGGCAACGTTGGTATGAGTTGACCCTAACCGGGCAGGAGTCCCATGCTGGCCCGACGCCTATGCAAACTCGTAAAGATGCTCTAGTAGGAGCAGCGAAAGTCATTACTTTGGTAAATGATATAGGTCATAAATATGCGCCCTTGGCTTGTGCCACGGTGGGTCTTATTCAATCTTATCCAAATTCGCGCAACGTCATTCCAGGACAAGCATTTTTTACCGTGGACCTGCGTCATCCTGATGATGCTGTTTTGTCAGCTATGGATAATGAGCTACGAGCAGGTTGTGAGGCGATTATTGCCGAGCAGGGGTTAACTATGGCCTTTACTCAAATTTGGTACTCCCCCCCAGTGCCATTTGATCATACTTGTGTAGCCGCCGTCCGTCAGGCTGCAGCCGATTCTGGTTATAGTCATCGTGATATCGTTAGTGGGGCTGGCCATGATGCTTGTTATATTGCCCGAGTAGCGCCTACAGCCATGGTATTTGTGCCCTGCAAAGACGGTATCAGCCATAACGAACTGGAAGATGCCAAGCAGGAGCACCTAAGTGCTGGCTGTCAGGTGTTGCTACAAGCCGTATTAACACAGGCACAGGTGGGCTAAAGATCAATGCTGGTGTAGGCAGTAGGGAGTGATAGGGTGCAACGTTGCACCCTATCACTCCCAAGACTACATACAGTCAGCAATTAAACTGATTTGCTCAAACATAATGGCTGCCGCGGACAAGGAGGTAATCTTATTGGGGTTGTCTTTGGAAGGAACCAAACACACCACATCGGCACCGACAATATTTAAGCCGCGTAAACCCCTTAACAGTTCTACCGCCTGATCCATAGAAAAGCCATTGCAACCCGGTTCCAGATTAGCGACCGCCGGAGCAACGGTAGGGTCCAGACAATCCAGATCAAAAGTGATATAAACCGGTGCATTGCCTACTCGCTGGCGTACCAGATCGATGACCTTAGTGGCCCCCATGGAACGATATTCATCAATGTCTATCATACGATAACCCAGATCATCACTGGTGCGCTTCCAATCCAAAGTGCGGGTATGACCACGAATACCAATTTGCGTGCTCTTGTGTGGGTCAACATGGCCTTCCTGTGCCACATAGGACCCCCAGTGAGCTGCGGAACGCTCGGCCCCTAGCCAGTGTGGTAGATGATCCATAGTGTCCGTATGGGCATCAAAATGGACCATGGCAATTTTTTGGCCCCCAGTCAGCTCTGATTCAGCACCACCAATAGCTTTGAGAATAGGGCCGGTGATGGAATGATCCCCGCCAATAGAGACAGGACGCACACGGCGTTGGTCCAGACGCTTATAATAGGCTTCGATATGTTGCACGCAAATATCATTAACCAGGGCATGAGTAAGGGGTACATCGCCTAAATCATTAATGCGGCATTTATCCCATGGTACCAACTGAAAAGGCCCGTGGGCGCGGCGGAAGTTGGCTGAAACATCCCGCAAAGACCGGGGAGCTAAATGCTGATCACGCTCGGTAGTGCCATTACCCGTACTATGGGGTATACCGACCAGAGCTATATCGCAATGGTCAGGGTCTG
>JASMLZ010000004.1 GCA_030748435.1 Gammaproteobacteria bacterium
AGAAGCAAGCTGAAGCCAAGAAGCAAGCTGAAGCCAAGAAGCAAGCTGAAGCCAAGAAGCAAGCTGAAGCCAAGAAGCAAGCTGAAGCCAAGAAACAGGCCGAAGCCAAGAAGCAAGCTGAAGCCAAGAAAAAAGCTGAAGCCAAGAAGCAAGCTGAAGCCAAGAAGCAAGCTGAAGCCAAGAAAAAAGCTGAGGCCAAGAAGCAAGCTGAAGCCAAGAAACAGGCTGAGGCCAAGAAACAGGCTGAGGCCAAAAAACAAGCTGAGGCCAAGAGACAGGCCGAGGTCAAAAAACAAGCAGAGGTCGAGGCTAAACGACAGGCAGAAGCACGTGCAGCCGCACTGCGCAAGGCCAAACAGGAAGCTGAGCAGCGTTTGCAAGAACAGCTGGCCATCCAGGCTCAGGCAGAAGCTAAAGCCAAAGCAGATGCTGAAGCCAAACAACAGGCGGCGTTAAGTGATGAACTGGCTTCTTCTTTGGAACAAGAACTGGCTTATCAGGAAAGTGTCACGAATGCTCAAGCTGTGGGTTCTGCACTGGCTTATATCAAAGATGAAGTCAGTAAGCGTTGGAAACGTCCAGCTGACGCCCGTAATGGCATGTATGTAGAGGTGCTGATTCAGTTAGTGCCTACTGGAGAAGTAATCAGTGTGGAAGTGGTAGCCAGAGATGCTACCGATGCTATGGTAGCATCCGTCAAGAATGCCGTGCGTAAAGTGGTTCGCTTTGATAAGCTCAGCGGCCTGGATACGGTGATATTTGATAAACATTTCCGCAAGTTTAGAATAAGATTCAGACCGGAAGACTTGAGATTATGATAAAGCTTAAACAACAACTGGGATTTATCCTGCTGCTACTTTTGGCAAATCTGACTATCGCATCAGAATTGGTTATCGAGATTACCTCCGGGGTAGATGATCCGGTGCCAGTGGCAGTCGTACCTTTCGCCTGGGCCGGTAATAAGGCGCTATCTGAAGATGTGGCTAACGTCGTGGAGTCTGATCTGGAACGCAGCGGGCAATTTAAAGCCCTGAAGCGCTCGGCCATGTTAAGTTTTCCCAGTACTACAGAAACAGTACATTACCGGGATTGGGGCTATCTGGCGACGGAGTATCTGGTGATTGGGCAGGTGTTGCCTACTGAAAAAGGTTTTATGGTTGAGTACAAGTTGTTTGATATTCAGAAACGACAAATGATAGCCGATGGGGCATTTAGTGGTGGCCGGGAAAATCTGCGGGCCCTGTCTCACAGTGTCAGTGATGCGGTGTATGAGGCTTTGACTGGTTTACGTGGTGCCTTTCGTACCCGTGTTGCTTACGTAGCCGCTGATAGAAAAGTCAATCCATCCTATTACCAACTATTGGTGGCCGATGCTGATGGTCACAATCCCAAGGTTATTCTAAGTTCCAAATACCCTATTATGTCTCCTAACTGGTCTCGGGATGCTACCCAACTGGCCTATGTGTCATTTGAAACCAAACGACCTGCCATTTATATTCAGGATTTGCGCACTGGTGAGCGTAAGCGCATTAAATCCTTTAAAGGGCTTAATGGAGCGCCAGCCTGGTCTCCTGATGGCAAGCAACTGGCTTTGGTATTGTCCAAAGACGGTAATGCTGAAATTTATGTCTTGCATCTGGAAACAGGCAATTTACAACGTATAACCAAGCATTATGGTATTGATACAGAGCCGTCCTGGGCAGTCGATGGCAAGAGCATCATCTTTACCTCTGACCGTGGTGGCAAGCCACAGATTTATCAGGTAGAGCTAGACTCCAAATGGGTTGAGCGTCTCACTTTTGAAGGTGACTATAATGCTCGTGGTAGTCTCACTTATGATGGCCGTTTTCTGGTTCTAGTCAGCCGCCATGATGGGCGTTTCCATATCGCTGTACAGGATCTGCAGCGTGGTACTATGAGCAGATTGACTCAGTCCAGTCTGGACGAGTCGCCCAGTGTTGCACCCAATGGCTCAATGGTGCTGTATGCTACGGAAGCCGATGGCAAAGATATTCTGGCTGCCGTATCTATTGATGGGCGAGTTAAGTACCACTTGCCAGCTGCCAGTGGGGTAGTGCGCGAGCCCGCCTGGTCGCCATACTTAAATTAGGTGTGTTTGTTACGGAATTATAGTGAAACTGTGGCAATTGTGCTTTAACCTGCTAGATTTAAAGGACTTGGTAGTATCCATGCCGCACAAGGCTAGGTGATATTCCACTAGTTTGGTGAATGTATTTTATGATACAATTTTCATCGATTTTTTAATTGTAAAAATGGCCCATTTACCCCATTTACCCCGTTTACATAGGAGCATTCAAATGCGTATGGGAAACCGAAGCAAAATATTGGCCGCCAGCTTGATGATGTCATTGCTGGCTGCTTGTAGTAATCAGGATACAACTACAGACACCTCTGCAAGTACCACTGCTGCGGGCGATACTGAAACTGCAACTTTGGATACACAGTCTATTGAGGCCACTAATGCCGCTGCTGCTCAGGCCGAAGCTGCTGCCGCTGCTGAAGCTGCCGCCGCTGAAGCTGCTGCTGCTGAAGCTGCCGCCGCTGCGGAAGCACAACAACAGGCAGAGATAGCCGCTGTAGCCGCTGCCGCTGCCGCTGCTGAGCAAGCCGCTGCTGCCGCTGAGCAAGCTCGTCAACAGGCCGTTGAAGAGACCAAAGCGCTGGCCCATATTATCTACTTCGACTTTGATCAATCCACCATCCGGGCTGAATTCCGTGAAGTTTTGAACGGTCATGCCGCCTATCTGGCGCAAAACCCTGGAGCACGCATCGTGCTGGAAGGCCATGCTGATGAACGTGGTACGCGTGAATACAATATGGCTTTGGGTGAACGTCGCGGCAACTCTGTTAGCCGTTATCTGGTGGTGCAGGGTGTATCTGTTGATGCTATTGAAGTGGTAAGCTTTGGTGAGGAACGCCCAGTCAACGAAGGTCATGATGAGTCTTCCTGGTCTGAAAACCGTCGCGTAGAAATTCGCTACGTTACTTACCAGTAAGCTGGTGCACATAGACCACCAATAATTGGCTGGTCTACTGTGACAATCGCTATACCATCGTTCCAGTACACCAACTATATTATATGACGGGTCTGCTGGAACGGTGGTTTTGTTCTTTAAGGGTAGCTTAAATATGTATCATCTTCTCTCTGTACGTGCTGTCAAGACAAGTCTGGCCACTTGTATGGTTGCTGTGGCTATACCTGCTGGTGCTGCAACGTCAATACTGGTGCCTGTAGAAGATTTGTCTGCGGCGACACCAGCGGTGCAGGCACAAGCACAAAATCAGGCTCAGCAACAAAATGCTAATGCTGAGTTATTTGTGTTACTGGAGACTTTGCAACAAGAGGTAGCCCAGTTGCGGGGTCAGGCAGAAGAGCTGAATTTTAAGCTACGGCAAATGGAACAGAATCAAAAAGACCGTTATATCGATCTTGACCGCCGTATTACCGACCTTAATACCCAAGCAGCACAGGCTGCGTCTCAAGCAAGTAGTAGTGTACAAGTGCAACCAATAGAGGCAACTAATATCGCTGCCACTGCGCCAGAGCCGGCTGCGGTAGTGCAAACGGAGTCTGACCCGGCCCAGCAGCAGGCTGACTACAAGGCTGCTTTCAATCTGATTCGAGCTAAACAATTTGAGCAGGCCATTGCCGCCTTGCTGACCTTTGTCAGCAATTATCCTAATGGCACCTTAACTGGCAATGCCCATTATTGGTTGGGTGAGGTGTATATGGTTGAGCGTGATCCTGCCGCCGCCATCAGCCAATTTGCCATTGTTATCAATCAGTTTCCGGAACATCGCAAAGTACCTGACGCCCTGTATAAGACAGGGCGGGCCTGGATTAATCTGAACGACAGCATAAAAGGTCAGCGCATGTTGGAGCAGGTAATACAAGAATATCCGGATTCTTCTGCTGCTCGGTTGGCTCGAGAGCTTAAGCAGTAAACACCTACCGCGACAGGCTTCTGGTGGCCCATAACAAGTATTTGTTACCCAATGAGATAACAGCAAAACTCAGAGACACAAACCATGACTAGAGTTGCAGATGATAGTTTGTTAATGAGCGAACGTGCCATTGCTGATCGAGTATTGGTGCAAGAGCATCTGGCCCATGAGCATCTGGCCAAACAATATCGTAAAGATGACATCATAGTTACTAAAGAACGTATAAAACAGCTGCTACAAGAACAGGATGCTATGCTGGTAGCTCACTATTATACTGATGCTATTTTACAGGAATTGGCGGATGAAACCGGGGGCTGTGTTTCTGATTCTCTGGAAATGGCCAGATTTGGTAATCAAAGTAATGCCTCCACCCTGGTGGTGGCCGGTGTGCACTTTATGGGTGAAACCGCAAAGATTCTAAACCCGGAAAAACGCGTGCTGGTGCCGACTTTGGAAGCGACCTGTTCTTTGGATATTGGTTGTCCAGCAGATGCATTCAGTGCCTTCTGTGATGCCCATCCAGATCATACGGTTGTGGTTTATGCTAACACCTCGGCAGCGGTTAAAGCTCGCGCCGATTGGGTTGTTACCTCAGGCATTGCTTTGCAGTTGGTCGACCATTTGGCCGCTGAAGGTAAACCCATTATCTGGGGTCCAGACCAGCATCTGGGCCGCTATATTGCCAACCAGACGGGGGTCGATATGGTCCTTTGGCAGGGCTCCTGTATTGTCCATGAAGAATTCAAGGTAAAAGGTATTGATGACCTGAAACAGGTATATCCCGAGGCGGCTGTGCTGGTGCATCCTGAGTCGCCGCAAGCGATGGTAGATGTTGCTGATGTTGTGGGGTCAACGACCCAGCTGATTAAAGCGGCTGAGCAACTGCCCAACCAGCACTTTATTGTGGCTACAGATCGTGGCATTTTCTACAAGATGCAACAGGCTGCACCTGGCAAGACATTTATTGAGGCGCCTACTGGGGGTAGCGGAGCAACCTGTCGCAGTTGTGCCCATTGTCCATGGATGGCCATGAATGACCTAGGCAAAATTGAACACGTGTTGCGTACCGGTGATAACGAGATAAATATTGATCCACAGTTGCGAGCCGCCGCCTATAAACCCCTTAAGCGTTTGCTGGACTTCAAGCCCAAATAATTGCGGCTAGACAGCTGGTCGGCATATAACGCTATACCTCGACTATTTCAGTCTATCATTATGACAGGCCAAGGCCCGTGGCAAACCCTTGTAGCATTTGCCTGCAGGAATGCTGTGCTTGCAAAGACGAGGTGAGGGGCTTGCAGAGAGGGAGTTTAGAATAACGTCATTAGCTAGCTCCTGGGCCTCTAGTACTATAAACGGGCGGCAGTTGCTGTTAGTGTTTTGGCAGTGTTCAGAATATCCGCCAGTTGCTGACGTTGGGCATCACTAGTGGTAGCGAGTTGCTGACCCAGCAAGGCCTGCTCTTTGGCCTGCTCGAATTCACTTCTCAACAGATGCCACTGTGCCATGGCGACGCGATGGGTGGATAAATCAGCCGCTTGACCACTCCATTGGGCAAGCATTTCCCATCCGCCGATCCACAAGGGTTGGGCCAGCATCAACTTATCAAGATACCGATAGGCACTATGCATGTCGTCTTGTGCTGCGCTTGCCCGAGCCAAATAATAGTAGGCAAGGCTACGGTGGAAACCCAGTTTCACATATTCTTGAGCATAGGTAATAACGGCCTGATTATTGCCTTGGGCCAACAGGGCTTGCATCCAGCGGTCCCAAATAAAAGCTTGGGTTGGGTATAACTCGGCCAAGGGTGCCAGCATCTGAGCCGCTGCATGCCAATGTTGTTGCTGCAGATGCACCATAGCAGTAGCAAACTGCTGGTATAAAGCATACTTGTCATCCAACGGGTCCAGTTGCTGGCTAATGCTGCTTAAAGATTGCTTGGTCGCATCATTAAGTTCAGTGGCCAACATAAGGCGCAGTAGTTGGAAGTCCATCTGGTAGTGTTCACTGCTCTTGTGAGCCGGTAATTGTTCGATACGTGAAGCCAGATCTGCCACGCGCTCTTCCGATATAGGGTGGCTGCGAGACCAAGCCCAATTGGGGTCCTGTTCCACAAATGGTGAGTCAAGCAAATTGAGCATGCTAAGCATCTTGTTTACATCAAAGCCAGCAGCCTGCATAAGTGCCAGACCAACACGGTCGGCTTCCTGTTCATGGGCGCGACTGTAGCCCATTTTGTCGCGTATAAGTGCTGCTTGAGTGGCATGCAGGCCAGCTTCTCCCAAATCCACATCCACCTGCGTAGCCAGTGCCATAGAGGCGAGAAAGGCACCAAAATAGATCGGTGCTTTGCTCTTTTCGTTAGCTAGGCGGTGAGCATAGTGGCGTTGGCTGATATGAGCTATTTCATGGGCCAAAACAGCCACTAGCTCATCCACTTGCCGAGTTTGTAATATTAGTCCGGTATGCACCCCAATCACGCCACCAGGAGCGGCAAAAGCATTAATACTTTTGTTATTGACCAAAAATATTTGCAGTTGCTTGTCACTAAGACTACTGTGGTTAAGTAAGGGGCGCACCAGATCGGTTAGCCATAATCTAATGGCCAAAGCCTTACTGGTTGGCGCACGATTAAGATTGCCTGCCACCAATTGCCCAATATGGTGTTCTTCACTCTGGCTGATCAGATAGCTCTGATGATTAGCAATACTTGGCAGAGTATTGGCACTAGCATGGCCAACACCTAACCACAAGACAATGACCAGCCCAGCCCGCAGCATTTGTCGCATAAAATATAACTCACTAATAAAGGGGCTGGAGTAGGTGTTTGTCATGCTTTGCCTTATAATGCCGTAAATGGTTTTAGTTTACTGGATTTTGATGAACCAGCAGTATCAGATTTTAGACACCCGTGGCCTGCGTTGCCCCTTACCTTTATTAAAGGCCAAGCGTGCCATCAGCCAGTTAGCCTCTGGCGAACACCTGATGGTACTAGTTACCGACCCGGCTTCACAAGATGATTTTAAAGCTTGGGTCGATATTGCCAAACATCAATTATTAAGCATGGAACAAATTGCTGATGAATTCCATTTTTTATTGCAAAAAAACTAAACATCATGACCTACACTAGGGGTGCCTATGTTTAAAATATTTCGGGCCTGGCTGGATCATCTGTTTGCTGACGAGCAGGCTCTTTTGCTGGTCGTATTGCTTGTATCCGGTGGCATTGTCATGGCCGTATTTGGTTCCATGCTGGCGCCGGTGTTTGCCAGCATGATTCTAGCCTATCTGACCTTGGGTCTGGTGCAATGGTTGGAGCGTTTTGGTGTTCGTCACCTGCCAGCAGTTTGGGGCATCTATACCCTGTTTTTATTAGGATTGGGCACTTTTGTACTGGTGTTGGTGCCTCTGGTTTGGCGCCAAGCCACTAGCTTCCTTGGTGAGTTGCCAGCTATGGCACAACAACTGCAGGGGTTATTGTTATTGTTACCGGAACAGTACCCGCAGTTGGTGTCAAAAGAGCAAGTGCAAACTGTATTAGACAGCATTATGAGTGAGCTGGGTAATGGCGGACAATTACTGGTTAGCTACTCATTGGCCTCTATAGGTCAGTCTATTGCCCTACTGGTATATCTGATACTGGTGCCGATATTGGTATTTTTCTTTCTTAAGGATGGCCAGAAAATAATGCACTGGTTTGCTGATTTTTTACCCAGCAAGCGGGTAGTGCTGAGTAGTGTATGGCATGAAATGGATGATCAACTTGCCAACTATGTACGTGGTAAAGTGGTAGAAATTCTAATTGTTGGTGTGGCGGCTTATGTGTTATTTCTGGTGTTAGGGCTTAACTATGCTGTACTACTGGCCATGTTGGTTGGCTTGTCTGTGCTGATACCTTATATAGGCGCTACTTTGGTGACTATTCCTATTGCTTTGGTAGGTTATGTGCAATGGGGGCCGGGCACCGATTTTTACACCCTGATTGTTGCTTATCTGATACTGCAGGCACTGGATGGCAATGTTCTGGTACCCCTGTTGTTTTCTGAGGCTGTTAATCTACATCCGGTAGCCATTATCGTGGCGGTATTGATATTTGGTGGTTTATGGGGTTTCTGGGGGGTGTTCTTTGCCATTCCTCTGGCGACGCTGTTAAAGGCTATATTAAATGCTTGGCCTAGACATGAGAGCATGCCCTAATAAAGAAACATTTATACAGCCGTCACGGCGAGTGCAGCGCAACCATGTCTGGCTAATAACAGCCATAACTTAAACATTGCCGCCTTACGCCTCGCCATGACAGCTGTTGCAGAGCTTCCTTAAAAGTGTCAATGACTATAGGCTTTGTACAAAGACTAGTACTTCTTCTACATGGCCTTTGACCTTGACCTTGCGCCATTCCTTTACCAGTTTGCCTTGGCTGTTAAACACAAAAGTACTGCGGTCGATACCCAGATATTCTTTGCCATACAACTTCTTTAAGCGAATCACATCCAGCAGTTTGCATAATACTTCATCCTCGTCACTGATCAGCTCAAAGTTAAAGCCCTGCTTGGTTTTAAAATTGTCATGCCGACGCATGGAGTCACGTGATACACCAAAAACCTGACAGCTGGCAGCGTTAAAGGCGTCCAGATGTTGGTTAAAATCATTACCTTCTGTGGTGCACCCTGGGGTGGAATCTTTAGGATAGAAATAGATCACCAGCGTTTGGCCGTGATAGTCACGGCTATTAAAGTCGTGCTCACCAGTCATGGGCAGAATAACAGATGGCAGGGTGTCGCCAATTTGCAGGCTGGTGACAGTATTGGAATCAGTCATAATAAGGCTCTGTAGATGGTATTTGTATTGGAGGGCTAATTTTAGCGTAATTTTTATTATTGTGGGTTTTATTTCCTGATACAATTTCCGTCACTATAAAAATGATCTGTGTGACCTAACGGCAGGGAACCTCTGGGGCCTGCAGTGGTCTCAGGAATGAATAAAATACCATGCCAAGTGGTTTGTAGCCACTTGGCTTTAAAGCATAGGAAAGACAATGAAACAGCCCGTTTGGCACATGTTTGGATTGGCCTCAGTAGTGATTTTGGCTGGTTGCAGTAGCACTGGTGTTGGTGTTGCTGAAGATGACAGCGTATTTCGTAACAAAGCACTAGACTATAGTAAGGCGCCCAGTGTAGAACGTCTGCAGATTCCTGCAGATATGCAGGACAAGCGCATACAAAATGATTTGTTGGTTATACCCACAGTCGATACCAGTGCCAGTGAGGCTGGTATTCTAGATGCCCCACGGCCTGACTTTGTATTTGCCGAAATGGGCAATACAACGGCCCAGCTATTTGGTGCTAATGAAAGCAAGCATATTGCTGTAAGTGGTGATATGGAGACTGTGTGGCACAACGTCAGTCAATTCTGGCAACTGCAAAATATGCCTTTGGTTGTAGCGGATACCGGCACTGGCATTATGGAAACAGCATGGGTTGCTCTGCCAGGTGTTGATGCAGACCCTGGCATAGTAGGCGGCTGGTTGCGTTCCTTAACTGGCGGTGACAATAATCTAGCCTATAGTAAAGTAAGAACAGAGATGGTGCAGGATGCAGCCGGACGTATTGCCATTAATCTGGATTATATACAGGCTACCCATGAGGAGGTTGCTAATAATTGGCAGCCCGATTGGCAAGCACAGGGACATCATGTAGAAGCAAAATCCGCTTTAATGTTTGAGCTGTTGCAATATCTGAGCCGTACAGTACGGGTAGCAAAAAAATCCAGTCAGCAAAACACTAGCAATACGGGGCTAATCGGTAAAGATCAGCATGGTCGCCCATTGTTAAGTATTGCCGCCAGTCAGGAACAGGCGATGACCATCTTATTGCAGGCTATGGAGGCTATGGATGTGGGCAGTTATGACCTTCAGGCTGGCAAAATTTACTTTACCCATACTACTCATATTCAGGCCACCCCTGAAGCAACTGCTGAAGGCGGTGTTTGGGGTTGGTTTAAAGGTCTGCATTCAGGTAATAGCAAGCAGGATACAGGCCCCATTACGTTGGATATGTCTGTGCTGGGTGGGCAGCAAGAAACCGCAGTAGCAAAGCCGGCTATTGTTTATTCCAGCCAAAATATTACCCCTTCTGTGTCGGATGATCCTAAACAGCGTAAAGGCTTTAAAATCTGGATGGGTGGGGAAGTAATTTATATTTTTGAAGATGAAGATCAGGGTGATGTGGATGAGCAAGGTGTCTACACTTATACAGGCAATTATCAGCTTATATTGACGCCTACCCTAAAAGGGGTTTATGTGCAGGTGTTAACGTCCACAGAAGCCTATGCAGCGAAAGCTCACGCAGAAGAGATTCTGTGGCATATAAAACAGGGTTTATAAGC
>JASMLZ010000005.1 GCA_030748435.1 Gammaproteobacteria bacterium
ATTATCGGCTATGGTGCCGTGCAATCCCTGACCCCATGGCTAACCGGCCGCCGTCATGGCCGCCATCCACATGGCACAGATGCCCTATTTTGGGTACTGGCCCTAACCGCTATACCAGCCCTAATTGCTGTGGGTATGCAATATAGCCCACAACCAGTATGGCTACTACTGGCAGGCCTGGCTCTATTTGGCCTGATCTTTGCCGTAAACTCATCCATTCATAGTTTTCTGATTGTTAGCTATGCCAATCGGGATGGCACCTCACTGGATGTAGGCTTCTACTATATGGCCAATGCCGCTGGCCGCCTGCTGGGCACGGTATTATCGGGCTGGGTATTTTTACAGGGCGGGCTGATCTGGTGTTTATATTTATCGAGTGTAATGTTATTGGTGGCTGGTGGGTTGTCTTTGAGGTTGGGTAGGGGTGGGTAACCACCTCAAACACCAGTGTTACTTTGCTGCATCTGAGTGTTTTTGTATGTTAAGAGCTATTTCGCACAGCCCCCATGATTAATTGAAACAACTCTTGAGCCTGATTGGTACTACCCAAAGCACCTCGCTCAAAAGCCATACGCTTATGTTCTGGTAAGTTCGATCCAGCATATATAACGAAAGGTGTTGAGTCTTCTAATGCCCTAATCTGATCAAGAAGAACATAGCCTTCTTGCGGGCCTTCTTTTCTTCCCATATCTGAAATTATGGCGGCGAATTTTTCTTGCTTCAATGTTTGAATTGCTTCATCAGTAGAGAGTGCAAGCTTGAAATGAAGCCCCTGCTCTTCAAAGGCTTGACGCTCATATACGTTATTCTCAGGGCGATCATCTACCCACAGCACATGACTTTTCCACTTTTCGTTTGGAGTAGCTTTTTTGGTTTTGGAAACAAACTCTATAATCTCATCAAGTTGGTCTTGATGCAGTTCTCCTGCACCACCGGGCCGTTTAGAAACAGCCGCAGCTAACAATACCGCAGAAGATATCTGTGTCTTGAGAAAGTTGTCTTCGTCTTTAAAGTCGGAAGGACCATAAAGTTTACTGTGATGTTTGGCCACCAACCAAACAAACCCACAAAAAACAATCACCGGGAAAAACACCATAAAGCAGACCAACGGCGCTATATAATTTGTCAGGTTTTGACCGAAGGCAACTACTAAAGATGCGAAGCCATAAACAAGAACAATAAATAGAGCGATTACCCCCAACGGGCTTTTTGTGAAACCCTTGGCCGCTTCCGAAAATTCCTTGACGCTCATGAATTAATCCTTGTGGCTCTTAAAACGTCGCGCTCTGAAGCAAGTGTGGCTTAGAATGACAGACAGGAACGAAAAATAACCACAAAAACCAACTCAACCCATATTGCCTGCAATAGTCACCAATCACTCCCCTTGCTCTTAAACATAGCAGGCTTTTAGCATTTTGCTGTTTTTTGCAACTACAATTTAGGTCATACCCGTTTACGGCCTTGACCACAAATGCCCAAGCAAAACGGGTACAAAGGAAATCAACAAAGATGAGCACTGACTGTGCTGGTTGTCGTTTTCGTTGTTATCGTCAGGAGCTTCTTATTTTTGACATAAGTTATATTATAACCCATGCATAAAATCAAATGGTCAAAGCGGGCGGTTAAACAAATGGGGGAAATTTCCTCAACATATAGCCCTGCGGATTTTTGACGCTGTAGATAGATTACATACCTTTCCTGATACTATCAATATCAAGAAACTAGTGAATTCAAGTTATGGATATTGCTTACGTGTTGGTAGTTATAGGGTTTTATTTAATGTCGATCAGGAAATTCAAATTGTATTTATTGAAGAGGTGAAAAAGCGTGATGAACGAACCTACTAATGTACAAATAATAGAGGCTGACGGCCAACCAGCGTTTGTTGTTATTCCTTATTTGGAGTGGTTAGCCATAAAGCCAGCCGATGATAATGATATCTACATTCCCCATGAAGTCGTGGGGTATCAATTAAAAAACAATATGTCATTAATAGCGGCATGGCGAACATATAGGGGTTTATCTCAAGCAGAACTGGCTCAAAAAATGGATATATCTCAACCTGCTATAGCCAAGCTTGAGAAAGAGGGAGCCAACCCAAGAAAGACTACTCTCTATAAATTGGCCCATGCTCTTGATGTTGATATGGAGCAATTAATGGTCTGAAAATCCCCGCACAATTTTCGTGGATAGCAGGGATAGAAGAAGATATAGCAAGAAAATAGAAAGACAGGAGCAGAAAAGAAACAGGCATATCCAACAATAGCTGCCCATCAGATAATAACTACTCCATACTGCCAAGCGCATTAGGATCAAAAGTCCGTGTGTATCGATACCACTGGGACCAAATACCTATATCGTAGCCATAAGCAAGGGTTATTTTTATAGCATCGGTTTGCTTTGCCTCTGGATAATGCTGGACGACAATATTAGCCAAATGTTGGGCAAACTCACTATCAACCACATTATTAGATGCAAGCCATGCTTTAGCACTAACGTAGGTTGTTTGTTGGCTTTCTATATTATCGCCAATGATGGTTTGATAAGTAGTTGTTACGTTTACAGACATAATTCTGGGCTCATTTGATAAAGCAGAGCTTGCCGCAAACATTGCTTTATAGGGTTCGTCCGTTAGCAATTTTACGATAAAGGCTGGCGCTATAGTTGCAGCGATAAAGGCTATTGCCACAATTATTAAATGGGCTTTCCAAATCTTGCTAGTCTCCTGCTTGACACTATATGTGTTGACCACAAATGTGCCAACAACAAAGTCATGTAGTGACTGTCTAGTAGCCCGGTTAAACAGGTAAAGATAGATTATCGCAAACATGCCCCCCAAAACGATTAGTGAAAGTGGGTATATCAATAAATAAGATGTGGATTTATCTGGCAAATAAGTGCTGTTTAAAGTAAAAGGCATAGCCAAAACAGTGTAACGAAGCACAGACCTTACCAGGGATATTGTCTGGTTTTCAGCATCAACCACGCTAATATTTAACAGTCTTTTGCCTATGGTTTGTCCTGCAAATAGCGAACTATTCATGACTCCAAAATAGATTAGGCCGATGACGAAGCCTACCATACGGCCCCAACTACCCATTTGTGCAAATATATCCCCAAAAAAATGCCCTAGCACAAAACCAACGAATCCAAATATCACTATATCGATAGCTAGTGCGCTGATCCTTCTCCAAAAGCTTGCTATCCAGTTATCTTGCATTTCTGCTGACATGTTTATCCTCCTAGTAGCAGACAACGTAAACTTCAACTATTCTTTTATATGATGGGCCATCTTTGGCATATTGCGCTTGTTTTTTTGAGGGTCTGATATTATTAATAATAGTAGATTTTTAAGCTATTTTTTGAGTCAATTAACCATTAGAACACTGCATACATTTACTATCATTATATAAACTTAAAGATAATGTAAAACTGTTAAGGGCGAGATAATACCTCACCCATTTCATATACATGGTGTCTCGTTTAAAATTCTCACCCATAATGGCCAACCACCAGCAGAGGCAGATAGAGGCTGGAAAGATACCCTTGTGGTTACCGAAGAGCCAACCTTATATGTCATCAAAAAACGGCTATGCCTAAAGTGGATAAGTTCTGTGATCTGCATATCTTTATCGGTGAAAAAGCCGTATAATGCCCCCGAATCAAGTCTGTCAGCCAGTGCTGACTCCTCTCTACCCAGGATTACCCATGACCACAGCCTCCGGCTTTGCCGATTTAGGCCTTTCTGTTGCCGTACAGAAAGCCCTGTCACGTATCGGCTATGAACAACCCTCGCCTATTCAAGCCGCCAGTATTCCCCATATTCTGGCTGGTAAAGATATTCTTGGTACCGCCCAAACCGGTACCGGCAAGACAGCGGCTTTTGCCCTGCCTACCTTGTCACGCATTAATTTAAAAGACGCCAGCCCGCAAGTGCTGGTGTTGGCGCCTACTCGCGAACTGGCCATTCAGGTGGCTGAAGCCTTCCAAAACTATGCCAGCGACCTCAAGGGCTTCCATGTGCTGCCTATTTATGGCGGTAGCAGCATGTCCAATCAGCTGCGTATGCTAAAACGCGGCGTGCATGTCATTGTGGGTACTCCAGGCCGGGTTATGGACCATATGCGCCGCGGCACCTTAAAGCTGGATAACCTGCAGACTGTGGTACTGGATGAAGCCGACGAGATGCTGCGTATGGGCTTTATTGATGATATCAACTGGATTTTGGAACATAAACCGGATGCCTGTCAGGTGGCGTTGTTTTCTGCCACCATGCCACGCCCTATTCGCAAGGTAGCAGAAACCTATTTAAAAGACCCGCAAGAGGTCAAAATAGAATCGGAAACCGCCACCGTTGAGCGTATTACCCAGCGTTACTGGAAGGCTGTGGGTACCCACAAGCTGGATGCTTTAACCCGTATTCTGGAAGTGGAAGATTTTGACGGGGTGATTATCTTTGTGCGCACCAAGACCCTCACTGTGGAACTGGCCGACAAGCTGGAAGCGCGGGGCCATAGTGCTGCTGCTATCAATGGTGATATGTCGCAGCAGTTGCGTGAGCGCACTATTGAACAGTTAAAAAGTGGCAAGATTGATATTCTGGTGGCGACCGATGTCGCTGCCCGGGGTATCGACGTGACTCGTGTCAGCCATGTGGTCAACTATGATATTCCTTACGATACGGAAGCCTATGTACACCGTATTGGCCGTACGGGCCGAGCCGGCCGTGACGGTAATGCCATCCTGTTTGTGGCACCCCGTGAGCGGCGCATGCTGCGTGCCATTGAACAGGCTACGCGGCAGGTGATTACGCCTATGGAGCTGCCCAGCCGAGAACAGGTGCAGGAACGCCGTATTGATCAGTTTAAAGACGAACTGGACAAGGCTATGACAGCCGATCTGAAGGAATTTAACCATATTGTTGAGCAATTCCGTCAGCAACGTGACGCCAGTGCCGAACAGGTAGCAGCTGCCCTATTGTATTTGATACAGCAGGACAAGCCACTGATTTTGCCGGAACCAAGTAAGCCAGAGCGTAACCGTCGTAACGATGAAAGTATTGGTTTTGAAGACCGTCCACCACGGGAGAAACGCGAACGTCAACCCCGTCCCGACTTTGATGGCCAGCCCATTGCCATGGAACGTTTCCGCATTGCCGTAGGCCGTGATCATCAGGTGAAGCCGGGCGATATTGTGGGCGCTATTGCTAATGAAGCGGATCTGTCCAGTGCCTATATTGGCCATATCAAACTGCACGATGATTACAGCACTGTCGATTTGCCGGCCGGCATGCCTAAAGAAGTACAGGACTTGTTAAAAGGTGTGCGGGTACGCAACCAGCCCCTGCAACTGCAGTCGGAAGGACCTGCCGATGACTTTATTCCGGGTGCCCCCAAGCCACGTCGTCCGGGCCGCCCCGGTGGTAAAGGTGGCAAGCACCAGCGCCATCAGTCTGGTGGCCGCGGAGAAGGTCGTTCAGGTCGCGACTCAGGTGGTGAACGGCGGCATAGCCGCGGTAAGCCGCGCGGCTAATTCTGCCGCCGGATAAACAACTAGCCAAGCAGGCCGGCTTAGCCGGCTATACTCTCCTGCAGCCAAGCAGCAAATTGCTGGGCTGCGGGGCTCAGGTCTTCACGCTGAGGTTTAATCAAATAGTAATTTTCGGCACTGGGAATAGACAGGTCGAAAGGCCTTACCAGATTGCCTTTGGTTACATCATCCTCGGTTAAAAAATCCAACCCTAGCATAACGCCCATACCAGCTACCGTAGCCATTTGGCAAAAGTCCGATGAGTCTATCTGATCACCCGAACCCAGCTGCTCTGGCGGCAAGCCTGCCATGCGAAACCAGTCACTCCAACCAGACAAGGTGCCAGACAAATGAATCAGCCGATGCTGCCGCAAATTAGCCAGACAATCCAACGGATGATCGCCCTCTAGCAAAGCCGGTGCACAGGTCGGTTGCAGTTGGCCATAGGTAAGCTGGGTTACCTCGGGCTCTGACCACACACCTGGCCCCCAGCGAATTTCCAGATCATAGTCTTCCACCCGCACCTCGGGCACCCATTGCACTCGCGATATACGCAATTCAATATGCGGGAAACGCTGCTTAAAATCAGTTAGGCGCGGCATCAACCACAAACCAAAAGCACCACTGACCCTTACCCTTACCCGCTGTTCTTTAACTTGCCCAAAAACCTCTTGCGTAGCCATACCCAAACGATCCAGTGCATCTTTTACCTTGGGCAGGTAGGCGTTACCTGCTGCAGTAAGCTGCAAACCACGCGGCATACGTTGAAACAGGGGTTGGCACAGATAGTGCTCCAGCAACTTAATCTGCTGGCTCACTGCAGCCTGAGTCAAATTTAATTCAGCGGCGGCAGTGGTAAAGCTCATATGCCGGGCGGCTGACTCAAAAGTACGCAACCAGTTAAGCGTGGGCAGACGGGGACGACGTGACATATGGACTACTTTTGTTATTGGGCTGTAATAAGGCGAAATATATAGTCTAAGTAGCAGCTTTGCCAAGTCTTTTTTACCCTAATCTTGTCTAAAAGTGACATGCCCGGCAATTAATCTTTACCCGACCATGGCCATTATCCTACAATCGGCTCTTACCACAACAGTATAGAGATAGCCTATGAGCACCACTAATATTGATCTGGATACCATCGAAATAACTACCAGCCAAGCCCTGCAAGCCCATGGTGCGGCTGTCTGGATTGCCGACAGTGTGGCCCACGCCGTGCGTATGGCAGAAGCTTATGGTAATCGTATTTGCGGTTTGTATTATCTGGAGAGCTACTGTGCTCAGTTGCAAACTGGCCGGGTACTGGGTGATGTTGATCCAGAAGTTAGCCAACCCAAACCCGCTAGTATCAAAGTGGATGCCAAGTTGGGGTTTGCACAACCTGCTTTTGCCCGCGGTCTGCCTGCGGCACTGGCAGCCGCCCAGACCAACGGTATCGCCAGCCTGGCTATCTGTCACGCCCATACCTGCACCTCTTTAGGTTATTTTACTGAACAGATTGCGGCCGCCGGCTATATTGCTATTGGCTTAACCAATGCCACTGCCTGTGTATCGCCGCCGGGTGGCACCAAGGCCGTATTGGGCACCAACCCCATAGCCATGTCAGTACCTGATCAGGCAGGTGGTATGGCCATGCATTTTGATCAGTCTACCAGTGCTATAGCCTTGGGTAAGATCACCATGGCAGCCACTGCCGGTGACAGCATCCCTATCGGCTGGGGCGTAGACGCTGAGGGCCAGCCCACGACAGACCCCAATGCTGTATTACAAGGTGGCTCCATGGTTTCCTCTGGCGGCTATAAGGGTTATGGCTTTGGCTTGATGGCAGAAATTCTGGCTGCTGCCTTTACCAATGGCAACACCAGCGGGCAATTAGAACCCCTGAAAAAACCGCAAGGCGAGCCCCACAATCTGGGCCAAACCTATATTATTATTGACCCTACCAATGTGGCAGGCGAAGGCTTTTGGCAGCGTCTGGAGGCCATTAAAGACCTGATTAATGCCCAGCCCGATGCTCGTCTGCCCGGTGCCAAACGGGCACCACAGTCCATAGTGGAACTGGATAGCAAAGTCTGGCAGCAGACTCTACAACTGGCTGGAGCCTAAGCAGGCTTGACGCTGGTTAACCTAACCGGCAGCCGTTATCTGGAAAAAATCAGCCGCCCTAACCTGTTGGCTAATGGGCAGGTTGGTGGCCGGCTGCAAGACACGCAAATATTCAGCGTGCAACTGTAATCTGGGGGCCTTGGCCAAGGCCCGGTCGGTAGCATAAAACCGGCAGCCTAAAATCGGATGCCCCAAGGCCGCCATATGCACCCGTAGCTGATGGGAGCGCCCGGTATGTGGATAGAGCCGCACCAAACTGGCATCTCTGACCCGGTCATAGTGGCATAGCTTATAGCGTGTCAGGCTGGGTTTGCCAGCTAGCATATCCACCATCTGCCGAGGGCGATTGGGCCAGTCACAGCGCAGGGGAAGATTGACTTCACCCTCGGGCTGCAGCAGTTGCCCATCTACCCAAGCCAGATAATGCTTGCTGGTAGTGCGTTGCTGAAACTGCCTGCTTAAATGCCGCAAAGCCTCCTTGTGGCGCGCCATCACCATCACCCCAGACGTATCCATATCCAGCCGATGCACCACATGAATATCACCAAAATGGGCTAACAGACGGCTATAAACACTATCATAGTAGCGCGGGTCCCGTCCCGGCACGGACAAAAGGCCACTGGGTTTATTGACCAGCACCAGCTCCTTATCAACATATAGAATAGGTAATGGTGTCTGGCAGGAGGGTAACGGTGGGGTATCTGGCATAATTAGAAAACTGTAATGGCTTGGTCATCGTGGCTCGTCAAGTTAACCAGCGGCTTTGTAGATGGTTGATTTGGTGCTATTCAAGCACAAAAACGGACAACGCAAAAGCCGTCTTTTTGACAGCCTTGTTATGTACAGATAGGATTCGTACATTATTAATACGACGGCTTCCCCCCGCTGCTGTAATAAGCCTAAACGCCCCAGTTAAACGCCGATTTTGCGCTCAGAGATAGGGCCGCCAAACTAGGCGCTGCTTGCCCGCAATGGCCATAGTGCTTGGTAAGAGCAGCAACGATGGTTTGCTAGGCAAATCCCTGTTAGTATCACGGCCTGTTTGATATAACCACAGGTAAACCTCAATGCTCTTGCGTACAGCCCAAGTAAGTGATATGCCCATATTACTGCATATGGAACAAGAGCTGATCAAGGCCGAACGTCCTTTTGATGACGACATTAAAACCAGTCCTTGCAGCTATTATGATTTTGATTATCTGCTGGGTAATGCCCAGTGCCATGTTTTAGTGATTGAAGATGACGGCACTGTTATTGGCATGGGTTATGTGCGAATCAATGTATCCAAACCGGCTCACCAACATGACCGGTACGGCTATATGGGTGGCATGTATATAGCGCCAGACCACCGCGGCCAAGGGCTGATCACGCAACTGATGGAACAGCTTGTTGATTGGAGCAAAGAGCAAGGTGTAGACGCCTTCTATCTGGATGTGTACAGCCAAAATCTGCCGGCTATTAAGGCTTACCAGAAGCTTGGCTTTCAGCCCTGTTTATTGGCAATGAAACTACATTGCTAGAGGTCGCCAGGCTATCAGTGCTTGCACCAGTCTGGTTATTACAGCTTCAATATGTACCAGTTTGGTCTCACTTAAAGCATAGGATTGCTCTTGCAGGTAGGTATCCTGCCCTAGCTCCAGTTGGATGGCATGGATATTATCCTGTGGCCTGCCATAGTGACGGGTGATATAACCGCCCTTAAAGCGCGCATTACTGACTTGTGAGTAATGCTGCTGATCGACGCTGTTTTGTGCCGCCTGCAATAATCCATCGGCACAGCTATGGCCAGTATTAGTGCCCCAGTTAAAGTCTGGCAACTGGCCGTCAAACAGCATGGGGACACGGCTGGCTATGGAATGGGCATCAAGCAAAATGGCGTAGCCATGCAATTGCCTAATACGTGCTAGCTGTGCAGCAATAGCCTGATGATAGGGTTGCCATATCTGTCGTTTACAGGCCTCGCGATGGGCTGTTTCTGGTGTTTTTCCCGGCTGAAACAGGGGCTTGTCAGTAAACAGGATATCAGGAAATAAGCCGGTAGTTTTTGTACTATATAAAGGCACATCATCCAGAGGCCGATTAAGATCAATCACATAGCGCGAGTAGTTGGCACTGATGCAGGTAGCACCCAAAGCCTGGGCCATATGATAGAGGGCAGGTATATGCCAGTCCGTATCCGGCAGCAAGCTCGCTGCTAGCGTTAGTCCCTGCTCCACCTCAGACGTTAAACGAGTGCCACTATGGGGCATACTAATCACTAAAGGACTATGACCTTGGGTCAGCTCGAAGGGTTGCCAGCTAATCATGTTAGCTGCCCAGCCACAATACGCTGCTGCACTAATTGCCCACCCAACCAATAGCTCAGGTCAGCAGGAGCATGCACATTCCAACAGACAAAATCGGCTGCCATACCCGGGGCCAGTTGGCCATGAGTCTGGTGCATGCCCAGCGCTCTGGCAGCATGGCTGGTAGTACCAGCCAAGGCTTCTTCCGGGGTCATGCCAAATAGCACACAGGCCATATTCATCATCAGGCGTAAAGACAAAACTGGTGCCGAGCCGGGGTTGGCATCGCTGGCAATGGCCATGGGCACAGCCTTATCCCGCAGGGCCTGCACCGGCGGCAACTGTTTTTCCCGCAGGTTATAAAAAGCCCCGGGCAAAATCACCGCCACACTAGCTGCTTGTTGAATAACATCAATATCCCCTTTATGCAGATATTCCAGATGGTCTACTGACAAGGCGCCATACCTTGCCGCCATGGCTGCACCACCCAGATTGGATAATTGTTCGGCGTGCAATTTGACGGGCAAACCCAGTTCACTGGCCTTGATAAACACTTTTTCTATTTGTGCTGCGGTAAAGGCAATAGTTTCACAAAACCCATCCACAGCATCCGCCAAATTCTGCTCGGCAACTGCTGGCAGAATTTCCTCACACACCAGATCAATATAGGCATCGGCCCGACCCTGATACTCTGCTGGCAAAGCATGGGCCGCCAAACAACTGGTGCGCACATTAACCGGCATGGTTGCGCCCAGTTTTCTGGCCACCCGCAACATTTTTAGTTCAGTGGCCATATCCAGACCATAGCCAGACTTTATTTCGATGGTGGTAATACCATCCGCCATAAGACTTGTAAGGCGCTGCGCCGCCTGTTCAAACAGGGCCTCCTCGGAGGCTTGCCGCGTGGCCTGCACTGTGGCAAGGATACCACCACCAGCCCTGGCAATGGCGCCATAATCAGCCCCTTGCATGCGCATTTCAAACTCGCCGCTGCGATTGCCAGCAAATACGATATGACTGTGACAGTCGATAAGCCCGGGCGTTACCAGACCACCACCCAAATCCTGCGTGGTTTTGACCGGCGGTGCTGCAGCTTCACTGCCCAACCATAGTATACGGCCAGCCTCAGTTAGGATGGCCGCTTTATCCTGCCGACTATAGCGACCATGCTGCATGGTCACCATATCAAAACCATGCCATAAAGTCTTAGCCATCGTTGCCACCTCTACTGACCAACACTAGGCAGTATATGTTCAGGTATAAGTGTATTATGACAAGCCATGGCCAGTAAACTGTTGGCACCTTCTATATCAGCAGCAAAGTAGCGGTCTTTGTCATAGAAAGGCACTTTGGCCCGCAGGCTGCAACGTGCCTGCTCCAGCAGAGGCGTGCTCTGCAGTGGCGATCTAAAGTCCAGACCCTGTACCGCGGCTAATAGCTCCACCGCCAAAATACCACGCGTATTGCCAGCCATGTCGCGCAAGCGGCGGGCAGCAAAAGTCGCCATAGACACATGATCTTCCTGATTGGCAGATGTAGGCAAACTATCAACACTGGCAGGGTGAGCCAGGGTTTTATTCTCGCTGGCTAAAGCAGCAGAGGTCACCTGAGCAATCATAAAGCCGGAATTTACGCCACCATTGTCCACCAGAAAAGGTGGCAATTTGCTCAGGCTTGAGTCGATCAACAAGGCCATGCGACGCTCGGATAAGCTGCCTATTTCGGCAATGGCAATGGCTAAACCGTCGGCCACTATGGCTACCGGCTCGGCATGAAAGTTACCCCCAGAGATAATATCGCCCGCGGCAGCAAATACCAGCGGGTTATCAGATACAGCATTGGCTTCAATTTGTAATACCTTGGCGGCATGACGAATCTGGTCGAGGCAGGCACCCATCACTTGTGGTTGGCAACGCAAAGAATAGGGGTCTTGTACCTTTTCACAATTCTCATGGGAATTTCCCACTTCACTGCTGGCACCCAACAAATGACGATAAGCCAAAGCGGCATCAATCTGCCCCTGATGCCCACGCACCTGATGAATGCGATCATCAAATGGGCGGCGACTACCTAATGCAGCTTCTACGGAAAGAGCTCCACAAACCACAGCAGATGCCCACAAGTCTTCGGCAGCAAATAAGCCTTGTAAGGCAAAGGCGGTGGACGCCTGAGTGCCATTTAACAAAGCCAAACCTTCTTTGGGTGCCAATACCACCGGCTCTAAACCGGCAATAGCCAAAGCCGCCTGACCAGAAATAATTTCGCCCTGATAACGGGCCTGACCTTCTCCCAGCAGCACGGCGCTCATATGCGCTAAAGGTGCCAGATCACCAGAAGCACCCACCGAGCCCTTTTCCGGGATACAAGGATAAATCTCATGGTTGAGCAGGCTGATAAGGGCTTCAATAACCTGCAGACGAATACCCGAATAGCCACGGGCCAAGCTGTTGATCTTGAGTATCATCACCAGACGCACAGTGGTATCACACATTAATGCACCAATTCCTGCGGCATGGGATAAAACAATAGAACGCTGCAATTCTTGCAGATCTTTAGCATCAATACGGGTGTTAGCGAGCAAACCAAAGCCGGTGTTAATACCATATACTGTGCGCCCTTTATCTACCATGGACTGCACCAAAGCAGTGCTAGCCGCAATGCCATCAAGGGCACTGGCAGATAAGCTTACTTTTACTGCACTACAACTGGCACGCCGCAATTGTGCCAAACTTACCTGACCAGGATTAATTTCCAATTGGTACATTTTTTCTTAACTCCTTAAGGAACCTCTGCAACATGCGTCATGGTGAATAATATGGCGACGCAGCAATCTTTAAAAGATTGATTTTATTAGCAAGAAATTGCTTCACTTCACTAGCAATGACGGCTTTATTATTTGTTCAGAACTTCCTTTATATTTAGTGACTATAGCAGGCCTGGCA
The DNA here is from genome assembly GCA_030748435.1 of Gammaproteobacteria bacterium. Taxonomy (GTDB): domain Bacteria; phylum Pseudomonadota; class Gammaproteobacteria; order Pseudomonadales; family Balneatricaceae; genus Njordibacter. The sequence continues at coordinate 12,863 of JASMLZ010000005.1, forward strand.
AATTCAATCCCGCTTTGCGGGCACAGTCTTTAGCATCTTGATAGCCGGCATCGGCATGGCGCATCACTCCAGTAGCAGGGTCATTATGCAACACTCGACTAATCCGCTGTGCTGCAGCGTCAGTGCCATCACACACAATGACCATGCCTGAATGCTGGGAAAAGCCCATGCCCACTCCGCCACCATGGTGTAAAGACACCCAGGTGGCGCCTGAGGCGGTATTTAACAGAGCATTTAACAAAGGCCAGTCAGAAACTGCATCAGAGCCATCCTGCATGGCCTCCGTTTCCCGATTAGGACTGGCAACCGAACCAGAGTCCAGATGATCGCGGCCAATCACGACTGGCGCTTTTAGCTCCCCTGTGCGCACCATTTCATTAAACGCCAGGCCCAACTTTTCCCGTTGACCCAAACCAACCCAGCAAATACGTGCTGGCAGACCCTGAAACTGAATACGCTCACGGGCCATATCCAGCCAATTGTGCAAGTGCTTGTCGTCAATTAATTGTTTTACCCTGGCATCCGTTTTATAGATATCCTGAGGGTCACCAGACAGAGCTGCCCAGCGGAAAGGGCCGATACCACGGCAAAATAAGGGGCGAATATAGGCGGGGACAAAACCGGGGAAAGCAAAGGCTTTGGCCACACCTTCCTCAAGTGCCATCTGGCGAATATTGTTACCGTAATCAACCGTAGGGATGCCCATATCGTGGAACGCCAACATAGCTTTAACATGCAGGGCCATGGAAGCCTTGGCCCGCGCCACAATGTCTGCCGGCTGGCTGAGACCCAAGGCACGATAGGTATCCCAATCCAGACCCTGTGGCAGGTAACCATTGAGGGGGTCATGGGCAGACGTCTGATCGGTAACCAGATCTGGTTTGACGCCACGTTTGACGATTTCTGGCAGAATATCGGCGGCATTCCCCAATAAACCTATAGAGCGGGCTTCACCTGTGGTCGTGTAATGAGCAATACGCGCCAAAGCATCGTCCAGATCACTCGCCTGCTCGTCCAGATATCGATTGGCCAGACGAAAATCAATGCGGCTTTGCTGGCACTCAATATTCAAAGAACAGGCCCCGGCCAAACTTGCGGCCAGTGGCTGTGCTCCACCCATACCACCTAAACCAGAGGTCAGAATCCAGCGCCCGGACCAGTCGCCATTATAATGTTGGCGCCCGGCCTCAACAAAGGTTTCATAGGTACCCTGCACAATGCCTTGACTGCCAATATAAATCCATGAACCCGCCGTCATCTGGCCATACATGGCCAAACCTTTGGCATCCAATTCATTAAAATGCTCCCAGTCCGCCCAATGGGGCACCAGATTGGAATTGGCAATCAATACTCGCGGGGCATTTTCATGGGTGCGGAATACACCCACCGGTTTGCCCGACTGCACCAGCAAGGTCTCATCATCTTCCAGCTCCTTGAGAGCCGCCACAATACCGTCATAGGCATCCCAGTTACGTGCTGCCCGGCCAATGCCACCGTATACCACCAGTTCCTGCGGATTCTCTGCTACCTCAGGATCCAGATTGTTCATTAACATACGCAAGGGGGCTTCGGTAAGCCAGCTTTTGGCTTCCAAATCTGTCCCGGTATTGGCTTTTACGACGCCACTACGAAAGCGGTTTTGCTGGATTGGCGTATTCATATATCACCTCAATAAGTTTTGCATACAGACGGCATTATATGACAACTATACATGTATATACAAGTTGACTAGGCAAACCCTAAAACACCTATTAATAAGGTTAATAAATCATTCTATTAGCGCTTAAAATGGCCAAATAACTGTAATACATGACCAGGGGAAAGCAAGCGAGCACTGGTGACTATATGTCTGTCACTCCAGGTACGGCGGCGGATCTGCAAACAAGCAGATAGCTCCGACAAGCCCAATATCTTGGCTTCTTCAGGGCTGGGCAATACCGCTTCTACCAGATGCTCACCCTCACTGATGGGTGCAGACTGATTCAGATAGGCATAGGGCGTAATGGCAGTAAAATCCTGTGCTGCATAGTCAGGCGCCATGCTGGCATTAACCACGCGCTCCTCCATTTGCACCGGATGATTATTCTCGAAGTGCACCAGCAAAGAACGAAATACGGCATTGCCAGGCCGAATATTTAATTGCATGGCTTCATCGGTAGTGGCTTGCCCGCTATGCAAGTGCAATACTTGCGCATGGTGCTGATTGCCACGGGCAGCAATATCGTCAGCAATATTATGCACTTCAAATAGCGCCGAATGGACTTTTTGTGGCGCCACAAAGGTACCCACACCCTGCTGACGTTCAAGTATCCCCTCCGCCGTGAGTTCGCGCAGGGCCCGATTGATAGTCATGCGACTAGCTCCCAGCGCCTTGACCAATTGGGCTTCTGAGGGAACCCGCTGATGCGGCAACCATTCCTGGCTCATTACCTTGGAAGTAATAGCCGCTTTTACCCGCTGATAGATCGGTGCGGGGGAGTCTTCCAGTACAGCTAACAGGCTGTCAACCAGAGTTGTATCATTCATGCTGACACATTGTTTAATTATTCGCTTGATAATTATATGGCGTAGACCAATAAAAAGGTAGTAATATCTTGTCTATACAAGTTACGAAAAAATAAATGGTATTTATGCATAACTACTACGCTGAGCACGCCCTTTTGCCTACAGGTTGGGCGTCACAGGTGCGCTTTCATATTACTGGCGGTTGCTTTCACAATATACAGACTAACAGCCAGCCACAGGCCAGTGATATCAAATTGCAAGGCCCCATATTACCGGGCATGATTAATTTGCATTCCCACGCTTTTCAGCGCGCTATGGCTGGTTTGGCGGAAGTGAACCTGAATCCCGCCGACAGTTTTTGGAGCTGGCGCGATCTAATGTACAGCCTGGTTGGCAAGCTAACACCCGAACAAGTGCAAACCATTGCCAGCTTTTTATATATTGAGATGCTGAAGGCCGGTTATACACAGGTAGCTGAATTCCACTATCTACATCATCAGGCCAATGGCCAGGCTTATGACAACCCTGCCACTATGGCATTGGCGGTGCGGGAGGCAGCTCTGGACACGGGTATAGGACAAACCCTGCTACCTGTGCTTTACAGCCATAGTGGGTTTGGTGGCCAAACAGCAAACGCCGGACAACAGCGATTCCTGCACAAGGTCGATAGCTACCTGCGTTTGCAGCAGGAGTTGAACAGCAGCAATATATCATCACGCATTAATCAGGGTGTATGTTTTCATTCCCTGCGTGCCGTTACTGGTGAGCAGATACAACAGACGCTAGCGGCATCTGAGAAGCACTGGCCAGTACATATCCATATTGCTGAACAACAGCAAGAAGTCAAAGACTGTATTGCCTGGAGTGGTCAGCGCCCGGTGGCCTGGCTGGCTAACGAAATAGGTCTCAGTGAACGCTGGTGTCTGGTGCACGCGACCCATATTGATGCTCAGGAACAGCAGCAAATTGTGGGCAGCCGAGCAGTGGTGGGCATATGCCCAACGACCGAAGCAAATCTGGGAGATGGTATTTTCCCTGCTACCCAACTGGCTCAAGCCGGTGGTCGCTTTGGCATTGGTTCGGATAGTCATGTCTGTATTTCTCCCGCTCAAGAGATACGCCTGTTGGAATATAGCCAACGTTTACAAGCACAACAACGCAACCGTTTATATGACGCCAATAACCCCAGTGTGGGTATGTATTTATACCAAAAATGTGTCGCCGATGGTGGTGCCGCCTGCGGTTTGTCAGCCGGCATTGCCGAGGGCAATAGAGCAGACTTTATCAGTCTGGACATCAGCTACCCCACCCTTGCTAGTGCCCAACCACAACAGTGGCTGGATCGTTGGTGCTTTGGCAGCAACCACAATCCGGTAAACGATGTGTATGTAGCAGGTAATCAAGTGATTAAAGAGGGGCAACACCCATTGCAAGAAAACACCTATCAGGCCATGCAGGTATGTTTACAAAAATTGTTGTAGACTTAATTCAAACGTCCATAAAAGGTCATACGGGCTGACTCACAGAGACTGATATCAGGTGCAGAATTATAGGCCAGAACCACCAGCATACGGGTGATATCACCTGCTGTTGGGGTAACCCGATGAATGGAATTGCGGCCTCTAAAAAAGGCTAAATCACCCGCCCGTGTCGGCAGTACGCTGACGGGCGTTTTGCCAGCCAGTAAATCAGCTACCCCTTGATAATTCATCTCACCAGCATCAGCATCACGCAAGTCCCTAATATACTCAAATTCACCACCACTGGTGGGCTTTTCAATCAACAAGGTAATGGCAAATGAAGAGTTATCAAAGTGCCAACCAAGTTCCTGCCCGGCACTGGCATAGTGAGTATTGATAGATGACAAGGGGTCAGCGTAGGGGTAAAGAGCCGGCTCTTCCAGCACAGCAGCAAGGAAGGCTTTGAAGTCTTGAGAGTTGTAGATAATCCGTAAGGGCGAATCAGCAGGTATTTGATCATCGGTAATACATCCCTTGGAGGAATCAACTAACCGGTTACGAGGGTGTTGCGCAGGTAAACCCAAGTCTTGCGGCAACAGATAAACATTGTGCTGGTCTTGGGTATAATAAGCCAGATGCTGATGCTGTAAGCCTTCTGCCCGAATAGCTGCCAAGGCCTGAGGGCGAAGTAATCCCGACATAATCAAAGCGCCATCACGACGCAGGTTTTGCCGACACTGATGTTGATATTGCAGATCATTTATAGGATGTGTTTGCAAATCAAGAATATCCGCTAGCTGCATGCTTATTCTCCATACTTGTTGTCACAGGGAGCCTCGGAGAGATTATTACACTCGCCAATATAGCATTACCAATCGCACTTTGCAGAAATTCTTTAGAGCAACTCGGCAAAGTTCATCACAGGCATGGGTACAGCCAAGTACCAGCCTATAAGCCATTGATTTTATTGTTTAAATTAAGATTTACTGACTATCAGTATTAAACCCCACCAATGGTCAAGCCTGTGATCTGCACCACAACCAATAGCCACAGGGTTAAGGTCACCATGCTGAACAGGGTTTGTACACTGATAATGTCAGCCATCAACAGCACGTCACCTTTAAGCTGTTGCGCTAATGCATAAGCTGAAGCCGCTGTAGGCAAGGCCGTAAATACTACCGCCACCAATACCACCTCAGCCGGCAAGCCTAGGGCCATCGTAGCCAGCATGGTAAAGGCTGGCATAAACAAGCCCTTACCCAAGAGCACCGTTAGCAAAGCGGGCCAATTACCAGTAATGGCACGCAACTTCATACTCGCACCTACGGCTAAGAGTAGCATGGGCAGGGCCGCACGACTTAACAAGTCCATGGTCTGCAAGGCTAGCCCTGGTAGATGCCAGCCACTGATGTTCAGCGCTACACCTATTACCACGGCAACAATCAACGGATTACGCAATAATTCTTTGGCTAGCAGACGCTGCATAGTCTGCTCGCCCCCGCCATTAAGCCGTAACAGGCTAATAACACAAAGCACATTCACGGCCGACACCAAAATAGCCGTGACTAAGGCAGCTAACTCCACGCCCCTAAGACCCATAATATCGCCCATAATGGCAATACCAATAAAGGTATTGTGGCGCAGATTACCCTGTACCATAGAAGATACTGAGGGTCCTGCCAGCCCTAGCCAGCGCCCAACCAGCAGACTGTAAGCCAGCATCAATAACAGGGCCCCTAACAAAACAACAACCAGACTGCCCAACCAACTGCCACTAAAATCAGCACCAGACAACACTTTTACCAACATCAGCGGAAACAACACCCAATAACACAGACGTGACACACCCTGCCAAAAAGCGTCGTCGGTAAGCAAAAAACGAGACAAGGCATAGCCTGCTGCAATCACCAGCAGCACTGAAATAACGGTAGTAAAGATAACAGACATTAGTTGCCCTTAAGAAAAGCCTATGCCTGTATTGTAGGAAATATTGTAAGCCAAGTCAGCATTATTAAGAGCCAACCAAAACCAATATTGCGGACTGTTACGGCCGCAATATCAGTTTCTCTATACAGAGGCTTGGGTGCCTAAGGTGGCTGAAGTATCAGTTGGGAAGCTGGTATTAAGGCACACTAAGCCAGCAGTATCAAGGATGGTGACCTCTTTGCCCTCAACCTTAATGACACCACGTTGTTGCAGCTTGGTCAAGGTGCGACTTACTGTTTCCACGGCCAAGCCAAGATAGTTACCCATATCAACACGCGACATGGTAAGGCGAAACTGAGTAGAAGAGAAACCCAAGCGCTTAAATCGCTGGGACAAACGTAACAGAAAGTTACCCAAACGTTCTTCAGCAGAGGTCTTGGCTAATACCAGCATCATATCCTGTTCATCAGATATTTCCTGACTCATATGACGCATCATCTGGTGGCGTAGTTCCGGCAACAAAGCCGATAATTCATCCAGTTTGGGGTAAGGAATTTCACACAGGCTTACGGTTTCCAAAGCAGTTGCTGTACCGGCATAGACATTGTTATGCAGGCCATTAAGGCCTAATAGCTCACCAGGGAAGTAAAAACCGGTAATTTGCTCTTCACCACGAGCATTTATTACCGTTGTTTTTACCATGCCCGCCCGCACCGCAAAAATGGAATGAAAAGTATCACCCTGACGATAGATAGCCTCATTGCGACGATAAGGAGTGCTTTTCTTGATGATGCCGTCAAGCTGCTGCATTTCTGGCTGGGTTAACGCCAGAGGCAAACACATATCGTGTAAGCCACAGTTACTGCACGACTGGATGCGGATGGGTGAGTTCATGGGTGCCTACTTGCGTATTACGTCAATTATATAATGATGCTGCTCAACCTTGAGCTAACTTTATGTTACAAACAGCGGTATGCTAACAACTGATTCTAATAAAAATATTGATTTTGATCAATATTTTCTGCAAGCCATGCTAATACTAACTATAATTATCAATAAACCCATCTGGCATCTAGTCCCGGTTATAACCTTTTAACCCAACTGTTGTAGGCGCTTATCATGGGCATTCAGTAATTCACCCACCCCCCACTGGGTTTGCTTTTGCGCCCGCATAATACCAACCAGATTACTATCACGGATGCGTTCCAATTGCCGAATAGAATACATTCCCGACTGGGCATCAGACTGCTCGGCAATGGTTTGCACTAACTTATCCGTCAGTTCCGGTACATCCATAAGTTTGGTCCAGGGCCATTTCAGACAAGGGCCGAACTGAGCAATAAAGTGAGCCATACCTGCCTCACCACCAGCCACACGATAGGTTTCAAACAAACCCATTTGCGCCCAACGCAAACCGAAACCAAAGCGAATGGCATCATCGATTTCTTGCGTTGTAGCAACACCATCATTAATTAACCACAACCCCTCGCGCCAAACCGCTTCCAACAAACGGTCAGCAATATGCGCATCAATCTCCTTACGCACATGCAAAGGCTTCATACCAATAGCGGTCAATATATTCTTGGCCTTGTCCAGCAAAGCCATATCAGTCACTGCACTGGGTACCAGTTCCACCAAGGGCAACAGGTAAACCGGATTAAAGGGGTGGGCCACCATAATCTGCTCAGGACGAACTGCCCCCTGCTGTAACTCGGATGGCATAAAGCCGGAAGTGGAAGAAGCCAGAATCGCATCTGCAGGACAAGCTGCTTGAATAGCAGACATCACTTGGTGTTTGCTATCCAGACGCTCGGGCACACTTTCCTGAACCCACTGCGCATCGGCTACGGCCGCCGCCAGACTATCGCAAAAAGTCAGCTTACCTTCGGCTGGCATAGCCACATCACTCAACCTGGGTAGCGAAACGCGAGCATTATCCAGTACGGCATTGATTTTGCGTTGTGCATCGGGTGCCGGGTCGAATACCTTCACATCCCAACCATGCAATAAGAAACGTGCAACCCAGCCACCACCAATCACACCACCACCAATGATGGCCGCTATTTTGTTTGTACTCATGTTATTTCCTGATCAGTAGTTATGCCTGCAAAGGAGCTCGTTTTTTGACTTGAATCAGTTGTCTCACCTCGGCTGGTGTCATCAAGGTCGAGCCCATATTGGTAGCAATGGTAGCTGCCTTTTCCACCAGTTGTGCATTGGTTGCAAGAACGCCTTTTTGTAACCACAGGTTGTCTTCCAAACCAACCCGAACATGACCACCAGAAAGCACTGCCGCAGCAACATAATTCATCTGATTACGGCCTATAGAAAAAGCTGATTTAATCCAGTCGTGGGGCACATTGTTGACCATCGCCATAAATGTATTCAGATCATCAGGAGCGCCCCATGGTATGCCCATACACAACTGCACCATAACCGGGTCGTCAATTAAACCTTCAGCGACCAACTGTTTAGCCAACCACAAGTGGCCGGTGTCAAAGGCTTCAATCTCGATGCGCACACCCATTGTCGTCATCATTTGTGCCATAGCGCGCAAGGCACCAGGGGTATTAGTCATAACATAGTCAGCTTCAGCAAAATTCATGGTGCCGCAATCCAGAGTGCAAATCTCCGGGCGACAAACCCGTACATGCTCTACCCGTTCGGAAGCACCTACCAGATCAGTACCCTCGGGCTTATGGGGCAGCGGGTTTTCCACATCACCATAGATAACATCGCCGCCCATGCCCGCTGTCAGGTTAAGTACTACATCAACATCGGCAGCTCGAATACGCTCAGTCACTTCCTTATATAGTTCAATACGACGACTGGGTTTGCCCGTGTCAGGCTCACGTACATGGCAGTGCACCACGGCCGCCCCGGCCTTGGCAGCATCAATCGCGCTATTGGCTATCTCTTCTGGGCTGCGTGGTACATGTGGTGAACGTTCCTGAGTACTGCCGGACCCGGTCACGGCACAGGTAATAAAAACATTTTGGCTTGGTTGCAGAGGCATAGTTCGACTCCATGATCAGTCATTAATTGCTGCAAGCTGGGCAGCCTAAAGTAAGCATCATGACACTCTCATAAACAATAAAACATGCATAAAACGAATAATTTTTGATTGTTTTCGTCAATATTATCCAAAACCAGCACAAATCGACCCTTGACCTGAGCACAAAATATGGCAGAATACTGTATATATATACAGTATTTTTAGAGTTATATGATGAACCAACTGCCCCTCTCACAACATCCACAGATAACCCTTGCCAGACAAATAAGTCATCCTTATGGGAATGTTTATGCCAGTGGTCACACTGAGCTTGACCAGCAACTGCATGGCGGCTGGCCTGCCGCTGGCATGGTGGAGCTTAATTATACTCAGCAAGGTATTGGTGAATTACGCCTGCTTTGGCCACTCCTGAAACAGAGCCAACAAAACGACCCACAGCCTCTACAAATCTGGATTAACCCACCTATAGGAATATATGCCCAGGCTCTGGCCCAGGCAGGTATCGATCTACCACACCTGATGATCGTACGCTGTGCCAACCCACAAGAGGCTCTGTGGGCCGCCGAACAAAGTCTGCAAAGTGGTTGTTGCCAATATGTACTCCTGTGGCATCAGCATATGCGCACTGCCGCAGCCAAACGTCTACAATGGGCCGCCAAAGACAATCAGGCCCTACTGTTCTGGCTAAGTGAGGCCAACACTGACCAGTGCGCACTACCCATTAGTGCCCGCCTGCAACTCAGTCCCTGTGCGCAAGGTTTATGCATAGCGGTCAGTAAACTACAGGGACAATGGCCACAAGGTGCTTGTACTATTGCCCTTAACAACCACTGGCCAGCCCTCTATAAACCTGCCCCACAAGGGCAAGGTCAGCTTGTGGCCCTAAGGTAGCTTATGCGCTGGCTATATGTATATTTTCCCCGTTTGCAGTTGGACTGCAGTATTAGCGATCAGGGTCGCACTAATCCCAGCGTGCTGGTCCATCGCGGGCAGGTTGTGCAAGCCAATCAGGCCGCCCGAGCCTGTGGTATAGATTGTGGCACAGGGTTAGCGCAAGCAGCCTTGCTGTGCAGCCATATCACTATTGCCGATTATCAACTGCGTCAAGAGCAACAGCTTCTCAAACAACTGGCCCAGCAACTCTACCAGCTTAGCGCTACTCTTTACCTTTGCCCCCCTCAGGGATTGTTATTTCAAACTCAAGACATGAGCCGCTTGTATAACAATCAGGAGCACTACTGGCAAAGCCTGCAAAAGCCCTTGCAGGCACGCCACCTAAGTTACTATTATGCTGCTGCCCACACGCCTTTGGCAGCCCAAACTCTGGCCTTGGCCCATGCTAACCAGTTTTGCCGATCTCTGGCAGAAGTGGAAGGTTTACTAAACCAGCTACCCATCACAGCCGCAGGCCTGAGCCAAACTCTTACAGCACAGCTACAGCGTCTGGGTTTACACTTATTAGGTCAGGTACGAGAATTATCGCGCCCGGCATTAGGCAAAAAACTGGGGGCCGACCTAGTACAACACCTACAGCAGCTAGATCAGGATCAGCAACCCAAAGTGCCTGTTTACCAGCCTAAAGAATACTTTTCGCAACAGCTACCACTGTTATACGAAGTAGAGCAGAGTCCAGCTTTACGCTTTCCCTTGAGCCGTCTATTACAGGATATGGAGGTGTTTCTACATAATCGCCAATTACAGGTAGCCAGACTTAAGCTGGGCCTGATATCTAGGCAACAGGAAACAATCTGGCTACATATTGGTAGTGGTGGCGGCGAGTATCTGGCCAAAGTCTGGCTGGAACTGGTTATGCTACGGATAGAGCAGATTACACTCAAGGCCCCCATCATTAGCCTGCATCTAAAGGGCTGCCAGCAAACGGCCAGAACAGCCCTTACCCAGTCATTATTTGAGCCTAGCCAAGGCCAGCAACTGACCCCGGGACAACTATTGGGACGCCTGCAAAACAGGCTGGGGGTGCACGGTATACAACAGCTTGGCCTGCGTCATGACTATCGCCCTGAACATAGTGCCTATAGTAGCCAAATACCAATATCAATCAGCCACAGGAGAAATAACCGCAAGCACCAGCCAATAGACTCCCTGCGACCCAGCATTCTGCTACCCTTGCCGCAAATGCTGGCCGCCAAACCAGGTTCTGGCTGGCAGTTTTTACAAGGTCCAGAGCGTATTCAGAGTGGTTGGTGGGATAACCGGGCTATCTGTCGGGATTACTTTATTGTGCGCAATGGCCAAGGCCAACTTTGTTGGCTATTTCGCAACCACCAGGAAGAGTGGTTTTTACACGGCTACTTTGCCTAATCCGTTAGTCGCCATGCATTACAGTGAACTCTACTGCCTCAGTAATTTCAGTTTTTTACGCGCTGCTTCGCATCCGCAAGAACTGGTGCGTCAAGCCGCACAATTGGGTTATCAGGCGCTGGCCATTACCGATGAATGTTCGGTTGCCGGCATCGTGCGAGCTTATCAGGCTATACGTCAGGAACAACTATCGATACAGTTGATTATAGGCTGTGAATTACGCCTGCAGCAGCAGGAGTTAGTCGTTATTGCTCCCACTCGTCAGGCTTATGCCCAATTATGCCAACTAATCACACAAGCCCGCAGTCGTGCCCCCAAAGGCCAGTACCAGGTGCAACCAGAGGATTTTAACCAACTCGATCAATGCCTGTTGATCTGGCTACCCAACCCTGAGCATCCCAGTGCCTTGTTGACAGCAAGTTTATTGCAACACCATGGTCGCCTGTGGTTAGGCTGCCACCGCCGCCTCGACCATCAGGATCTGCAACGTCAAAACCATTGCCAACAATTAGCCCATCAGTATGACCTGCCTGTATGCGCCGTGGGGCAGGTTTATATGCACCACCCAAACCGACAAATGCTACACGACACCCTGACTGCCATACGTAAGGGGGTGCCGATACAGGATTGTGGTTATGCCCTGCTGGGCAACCGCGAGCACAGTTTACGCCCGGTGCACAAACTTGTCAGGCTATATCCTGCCAGTTGGCTGCAGGCCACTCAGGATATCAGCCAACAGTGCCAATTTTGCTTGTCAGAGCTCAGCTACCAACACCCGGCCGAACTGGTGCCACAAGGCTTTACCCCTGACAGTTATCTGCATTATCTGGTCGACCAAGGCAAACGTATACGCTTTCCTGATGGTGTGCCAGCGGCTATTAATGACACTATTGAAAAAGAGCTGCAACTGATTGTAGAACAAGGCTATGCCCACTTCTTTTTAACCACTTATGATCTGGTGCAGTTTGCCAAACAACAGCAAATTCTCTATCAGGGCCGTGGCTCCGCCGCCAACTCAATTGTTTGCTACTGTCTGGAAATCACCGCAGTAGATCCACGCCAAATAAATGTCTTGTTTGAACGCTTTATTTCCAAACAGCGAGCGCAGCCACCGGATATTGATGTGGACTTTGAGCATCAACGTCGAGAAGAGGTGATTCAGTATATCTACCAAAAATATGGCCGCCAGCGTGCCGCTTTGGCTGCCACGGTTATTACCTATCGCTTTAACAGTGCGGTGCGTGATGTCGGCAAGGCTCTGGGACTATCACTACCCCGTCTGGAGCTATTTATTAAACACATCGACCACCGTGATCAACAACAAAACTGGGCCACCGCATTGCCACAATTGGGGCTGGGTCCAAACAGCTATCTGGGGCAACGTTTGGTACAGTTGGTCAAGGCCATAATAGGCTTTCCCAGACATCTGTCCCAGCATGTCGGTGGCTTTATCATTAGTGCCGGTCCACTGACAGAACTGGTACCTATAGAAAACGCTGCCATGGCGCAACGCACCGTTATACAGTGGGATAAAGATGATCTGCAAAGTCTAGCTCTGCTGAAGGTGGATGTACTCGCTCTGGGTATACTGAGCGCCATTCGCCAGACCTTACAGCTGATTAAACAGCACCACCACCGCGATCTGCAACTAGTAGATATCACGCGTATGGAGGATGATAATCAGGTCTATAGTATGTTGCAGCAGGGCGATAGCATGGGAGTTTTTCAGGTGGAATCGCGGGCCCAGATGAGTATGCTGCCACGCCTGCGACCGGCCTGCTTCTATGATCTGGTGGTACAAGTGGCCATTGTACGACCAGGACCGATACAAGGCGATATGGTGCACCCCTATCTACAACGCCGGGCTGGAAAGGCAGCAGTTGACTACCCGTCAGACGAGGTACGTGAAGTTTTGCAGCGCACTTTGGGAGTGCCCATTTTTCAGGAACAGGTGATCAAGCTGGCTATGGTGGCCGCTGGTTTTAGCGGGGGCGAGGCTGACCAGTTGCGACGGGCTATGGCAAACTGGCAGCGCCATGGCCAAGTGGATAAATTTCATCGAAAGCTGGTAGCAGGCATGGTCGCCCGTGGCTATGAGGCTGACTTTGCTGAACGCCTCTATCAACAGATTCTGGGCTTTGGCGAATATGGTTTCCCAGAATCCCATGCCGCCAGTTTTGCTGTGCTGGTTTATGTTTCCGCCTGGCTCAAATACTATTACCCCAGTGCTTTTTATTGCGCTCTGCTCAATAGCCAGCCAATGGGTTTTTACAGCCCATCACAGCTACTGCAAGATGCTCGCCGACGCGGGTTGTCGATATTGCCGGTCTGTGTCAATGCCAGTAGCTGGGAACATATTATTGAAGCTCAGGCTGACAACACCGGCCCGGCCCTACGCTTGGGCTTACGACAAATTAACGGCCTGCGCCACCAGGCCATAGCGCAACTGCTGGCCGCCCGACCTCCCCAAGGCTTCCAGCATAGCCAACAATTACAGGCACTGCAGTTACCTAATCACCAACTACAGGCATTAGCCAGCGCCAATGCTCTGCAAGCCATCAGTGGCCACCGTTATCAGGCCCGCTGGCAACTACTCGATCAACATCAGGCTATGCCCTTATTCACCCAGCAACATGATCAGGATGATATTCAGTTGCCGGTTCCAGATGCTCTGGCAGAGCTTACCGAAGACTATAAGAGTATGCACCTGAGCCTTACTCAACATCCCATAACCCTGCTGCGGAAGGCCGGCTTGCTGCATGGTACCCACACGGCCACTGAACTACAAACCTTACCACATCGACGTCCTGTTACCATTGCCGGGCTGGTGACCGGCAGGCAACGCCCCGGCAGTGCTGCCGGGGTGACCTTTATTACTCTGGAAGATGAAACCGGCAATACCAATCTGGTGGTCTGGCAGGGTACTGCCAAAGCCCAGCGTCAAGCCTACCTGCAGGCCCGAATTCTCAAGGTAAAGGGTATTTTGGAAAGAGACCCGGACAGCAAAGTTGTCCATGTTATTGCCGGGCGTCTGACTGACTGCAGCCACCTGCTGGACCAGTTAAATATTATATCCCGGGATTTTCACTGAACGGCAAGGTTAATAAAGTCAGGCAAACCTAACAGTATTTAGCCAATGCTGGGCCATAAAAATCTATATTTTTATAATTTCGTAGGGTTGGTGACATGGTTTCGACGGCGGTTCGTAAAGCAGGTAAGGCGTCTGGCACCTGCTGCAAATCAGCCAGCTCAAATACATATACCCGAATAGCAAACACGATCGTCTGGGTTTGCGGTAACCGCAGCAGACTTTGTCTTTCCATCCGATAGAACAGAGGTGACGCCGGCTCTAATGGTGCTGTTATCGGTTGTGGAAACTGGGCCAACTCCTGGGCTTCCTGCAGCGACCAGTTGCGCCGTTCCACCACCTGACCCGCCGCCATATTAGCAAGAAACTGGTCAATCTTGGGGGTCAACTGCTGGTGGATACCAGGTACCGGATCATGGATGCGGGTCATGGGTTCACCAAGTTTGTCCTGCAAACGCCAACTACTGGGGCTGCATAAGCTGGCTGCTGTCAAACAATACTGGCCTGCCACAGGCTGCATAATTAACAAATCATCGGCCACCCAGAGAGAGGCTGGCCACAAGGCGTCCATAGCATCTGTAGCAGGTATATCCAACAATATGCCGCTCGGCAAGTGGGTTAATTGCTTACCCATTTGCCCATACACCTGACTATGATCTTGCAACAGGTGTTGCTGCAACAGACTGGCCAATTCCTGTTGTGCCGTTTGTGACTGGGCCAAACTGGCAAACACCTTATTGTCATAGGTATGGCGCACCTTGCGCTTATGGCTGTAATAGGGTTCCAGATCAACGCAGGCTTCCAGCCACTGACTTTGTGGTACCACCTGCATACCCATATGCAGCACACTATCAGCACGCATATGGGGCAGGCTTGCTGGTAAAGGGTAGTTAATCATAATGCTTTGACGGGCTCTTGGCTAAAACAACAACAGCCATCACTAGCCACGCTCGTCCAGACGAGCCAACATCTTATCCAGTTTTTTCTCCAACTGAATATTATGTTCCAGAATATCCGCGTTCTGTCTGCGCAGCTCGCGGTTTTTTACATTAGTGTCGGCAAAACCCAGCACCCGCTCGGCTATTAGGGCACCAATAAAACCCACAATACCTACGCCGATATAAAACATCAGCGCTACCACCATACGGCCACCAAAAGTTACCGGATAAAAGTCACCAAAACCAATAGTACTGGCACTCATCTGCAGAGCCCAAAAGGCATCGGCATAATTGCTTATATTAGCGCCCGGATCGACCTGTTCAAAGGCCAGTAAAGCCGCTGCCAATACAGCAATAACTGTGTATAGAAAACCGATACTTAACAAGGCCATAGTGTGCGTGTGGTAATTACGTACACCATATTCATCGATTTTATAGATATGATTTTTCATTGTTTTTTCTTCCTAACCTGCTGTTACCTGCCCCGCTACCAAACGCGCTGCGACAAAATCTTCCAGAGCTGCGCCAACGGATTTAAACAGAGTGATATCACTTTCTTGGCGCACTATATTACCTTGCGCCAACTGCTGTAAGTCGGCTTCGATATCCTGCATGGCAAACACGCCTTCAGTTTGGGCCTGCAACAGATCCCCAGCCTCGCCATTGGCTCCAGCGAGAGTATCAACAAAGACCCGTGCTTTGGCTACCAAAGCGCCATCGCTTTCACGTAAGTCCGGACGATAGGCACCCACCAAATCCACATGTGTTCCCGCCTGTATCCATTCACCCCGCACCAGCGGCTGAGCAGACAGCGTACAGCAACTGATAATCTGTGCTTGCCCACAGGCCCGGGCCAAATCCTCAGCGGCTTCGCCCCCGGTTATCTGTTGGGCTATATGGGCTGCTTTATGGCTGTCACGGCCCCACACCAAAACCCGTTTAATTGATGGTCGAACCTGTCGATGGGCGGCAACCATTTCTTTGGATAAACGTCCCGTACCCACCACCAACATGGTATCTGGCGTGGCGGGTGCCAGCCATTGGGCGGCAACGGCAGACGCCGCAGCTGTACGCCGGGCAGTCAGGGTAGCGCCATCAATCATTACCGACCAGGCACCGGTGGCGGAATCAGCCACCAGCACCTGTGCCTGAATAGCCGGCAAACCAAGCTGGCCATTGTTGGGCACCACATTAACCAGTTTAACCACTACTCCTGCATCCTCCGCCCAAGCTGGCATGATCAGAAGAGTACGCTGGGAGCCATTGGGATCAGCAACAGCATAATGCATACGTGATGGAGCACAAACCTTGTCTGCCGGCATGGCAAAGGCTTCGCTTAATGCCGCTACCAAAGCCCCATAGGGTAGCAGTTGTTCAGTACGTTGGGCATCGACAATATACATAAGCTGTTAACCAAGAATAATATGCGGTAAAAAGCGCGAGCTGTCCTGTGTTACCTGCTGGCTATCCTCGCGTATAGACATGCCCGCTGGCTGATCATCTACCAACCATGAGCCTACCAAAGTATAGCTGTCAGCAAACTTTGGCATGGGCGTGTAGGCCTGATAGATATAACCTTCTGCACCATAAGGACCGCCCGTATCCAGCAGGGTTTTACCCTGCTTATGGATACTCACATTAGCCCCCTCACGGGCAAAGATAGGCTTTTTTACATAGTGTTGTAAACCACTGGCCGCTAACTGGTCTTCAAAATAGGCCGGCAGCAAATTCGGGTGGCCGGGAAACATTTGCCACAACAAGGGCAAGATGGCTTTATTGGAGATCAGGCTTTTCCATAATGGCTCTAACCAACGGCAACCAGCGCCAGCAAGGTGTTCAGCAAACTCCTCGCGTAACATAAATTCCCATGGATAAAGCTTAAATAGCCAACTGACTGACTGGTTTTGCTGGTCGGTAAAGGCTCCGGATTGCCCCACACCCAGATCTTCAATAAACACAAATGGTGCCTGTATGCCGGCTTCCTGAGCACAGTCCTGCAAATACTGCACAGTACCACGGTCTTCTTCTGTATCCCGACAGCAACTAAAGTGCAGAGGCTGTCCAGGACGTTGCCTGCCCAGTTGCGCCAAGCGCGCCACCAGCTTTTCCTGTAACGAATTAAATTGATCAGCCTGACGGCTTAAGCGGCCAGCGTCCACGCTATCTTGCAACCACAACCACTGCCAGAAGCCGGTTTCAAACAGACTGGTAGGCGTGTCGGCATTGTTTTCCAGTAACTTGGCAGGCCCATGACCATCGTAGGCTAAATCCAGACGGGAATAGAGGCTAGGCTCACTAGCGTGCCAGGAACTGGCTACCAGATCCCAATACGGGCGCGGAATTTGGAAGCGCTCCAACAGTGCTTCATCACGCACTACCTTGTCCACTACCTGCAGACACATCTGGTGCAATTCAGCCGTAGGGTCTTCTATATGGTCTTCTACCTGCTGCAAACTAAACTGGTAATAGGCAGTTTCGTCCCAATAGGGTTCACCATACATAGTATGAAAGCCGAAGCCATATTCATGCGCCTGATCACGCCAACGCGGACGTTCGGCAATAGGTAAGCGTAACAAAATCAGCCGCCCCAGCTGGAACGCGATGCCACCTTGCTGGCCATGCTGCCAAAACCGCCCCGTTGGATGGTTTTGGTCACTTTAGGCTTAGGTGCAAAGGCCTTACTGCTGACTTTGACCCGTTTGGTATTAAATGCCCCATAGGACTGACCCCTGGCCGATACCCAATTACCAAATACCGGTGAACGACGACTTTTAGACATAAACAGGGGGGAACTGTAGCGCTTCCTCCTTTTCTTTTTCAAATCAAAGTCACTATCGAACATGCGTGCCATCATAAAGCCTGCCATGGCCGGCATAAACCAGTTATTCCCCATACTGCTGTGCGGAACACAGGCTTGCGTACCGAAGTCAGACTCACAGTCACCTTGACGGGTATACTTGGGGCTGGTGTCCTCGGCTTCTTGCAAAGCCTGTTCGTAGGCAGCCTCACATACTTCAACAAAGTCTGGATTTTCCGCCGCACACTCCATCACACTGGCATAAATATCAGCCACTTCCGAGTCGCCACAAGCACTTAAAGTGGCAGCCATAACGCCTATAGTCAATGGTTTTAAGGGTAATGGCTTGTCAGCCTTACGCAGGTTGGCAAGGCTAATATTACGGGTACGTTTCATATTGAGTAGCTCCCTGGCCTGAACTAATAGGTCATGCAGGCAGCATTTAACAGCCCCACAGCCACGGAGACTCCAGCTAGCATAATGCCCGCTGAAATCTCGTCATTATCAATACGCTCAACAATTTTAGGCATAAACGTAAAACGCAAGATAGCAAAGGCCAGCAATTGGGCAAGCAGGGCAACTATGCCCCAAATAACAAAATCCGGCACAGACACGGAGTTACTGGCGGCCCCCGCCAGGGCAATAGCAAAACCAATCACTGCACCGGCCAAACCGATTGCCGCAGCCACACTTTGACGCTCTTTTACCAACTGCCATTCGTCATGTGGTGTCACCAGCGTATATGCCCACTTAAAGCCCAACAACAAAATTAATGACACGCCAAAGTAGATGACAAAATCTGCCAGACCCATTAATGACTGCTGCAATAATTCCATATATGTTTCCTCTTACTTAACTCTACCAACGAGCAACTGATTATTGCGCCAACTCTTGCAGCGCCCAACCCATAGCTGGCGTATACCATTCGCCCAATGTGGATTGCAGGCATTGCAAGGAGTTAAGCAGCTGCTGCCGATCGCCCATGGCAAAATTAATATGCCCAACCTTGCGTGCCGGCCGCACCTCTTTGCCATACCAAAACACTTCGGCACCGGGTATAGCCAACCACTTATGATTGTAGTCAACGCCTATCAGATTAACCATTATACTTTGCTGCTTTACGACCGCTGGTCCTAGAGGCAAATCGGCAATGGCCCGCACATGGTATTCAAACTGGCTGATACTGGCTCCGGCCTGAGTCCAGTGCCCACTGTTATGTACGCGTGGCGCCAACTCATTGATCAGTAGGTCATCACCTACCCGAAAGCATTCCATGGCCATTACACCTACATAGTCCAGATCATCCATAATGCTGGCTAACATGGTTTCAGCCTTATTTTGCAGATGTTGCAGACGTGCTAAAGGCGCTATAGTTACGGCTAAAATACCATCCTGATGATGATTTAATGCCAGAGGATAGAAATAACACTCACCAGCGCGATTACGCACCCCAACCACAGACACTTCTTCATCAAAACCAATGGCCTGTTCGGCAATCACCTTGTTGTGCCAACCATCCGGGATGACAGTGCCCTTATCTTGCTGCAACCAAAGCTGACCGCGACCATCAAAACCACCGCTGCGCTGTTTTAACAATACTCGCGCACCATAAGCAGCATGCAGACCGACAGCACTCTGACCGGATGCCACCAGTTGCCAGGGAGCCGTCGGCAAGTGCAAACGATCAAGCAATTGTTTTTGCGTCACTCGATCGGCAACCAAACCAAATATATCGCGGTTAACAAAATTATCATGGGCAGCAAGCTGGTCTGTCGCCTGAGTTGCCGGCCACTGTTCCCGTTCCGCAGTAATAATATCATCAGTTGCCAAATCCAGATGGCTGTCATCTTCAATATCCACAGCCACCAAATCAACTGCCAAAGGCTGTGCCGCATGCTTTAACATGGCACCCAATTGACCGGCACCCAATACCCACACACGACTCATTAATTTTGCCTCGGATCTGGATGATCTAAAATCGTCTGGGTCTGCTCACTGCGGAAGTCTTCCACGCGCTGCGCCAGTTCGACATCATGATTAGCCAACATTTGGCAGGCCAGTAAACCCGCATTAAACGCACCGGCACCACCAATAGCCAAGCTGCCTACAGCTACCCCGCGTGGCATCTGTACTATCGAATAAAGGCTATCAACCCCGCTTAGGGCTTTGCTTTGCACTGGCACGCCCAATACCGGCAACCGCGTTTTCGAGGCCACCATGCCGGGCAGATGGGCTGCGCCCCCGGCACCAGCAATAATCACTTCAATACCGCGCTCTGCCGCCGCTGCAGAGAAAGACATTAGCTTATCCGGAGTACGGTGGGCAGACACCACTTCCACTTCATATGCCACTCCCAGGCGATCCATAATAGCGGTGGCTTCCTGCATGGTGGGCCAATCACTCTTGGACCCCATAATGACGGCAACTTTAGCATTCACTGTTAAGACTCCTGCAATGGGTTATACAATTAGATAGGTAGCAAAAGCTGGGTATTTTATCATAGCACTAGTCTCTATGGGGCATATTTACCAGCCTAGTATATACATACAGATATTGGTGCATAATCAGGTCTGTTTGCGGCTGCTTGACGGGGTCTTATTAAAGAACTGGCGATAACATTTGGAGAAGTGGGGATAGGACACAAAGCCGCAGGCCAGGGAAATATCACTCATGCTCAATTGGGTTTGCTGCAGTAACTGATGGGCACGCTTTAACCGCAACTCCAGATAATAACGGGTGGGGGTACTGCCCAGATAGCGCTGAAACAGGCGCTCTACCTGACGCCGCGTAATACCCACCAAAGTGGCTATTTCTTCCGGCGTAAGCATTTCTTCCATATTGTTTTCCATCAGCCCAATCACGTCTTTTAGATTCTGTGGCAATGGCATTTCCGAAGGGTCATGCAAGAAGGCGGGCTCATCCGTATCGTTAATACGATCACAGGTCAGAATATCGCATATACCCCGCACAAATTGTTTACCCTGACTGCTGGCAATCAATTCCAGCATCATATCCAAAGAGCTATTGCCACCGGCACAGGTAAAGTAATTATCATGGATAACATAGGCGCGATCTTTAACATCAACACGACTGAACAACTCCCGCAAACTGGCCCTGTTTTCACGGTGCACAGCGCAGGGGACGCCATCTAATAAGCCTGCGTGGGCGAGGGCAAAAACCCCATTCCACAAGGAACCCAAGGCCAAACCTTTTATCTCTGGGCGACGCAGCAAACGGGTTAGATTACTATCAGCCTGCAGGTCAACACGCAAACCACCACACACCACCAGCGCATCAAGGTGCTGCCAATTCAGCTTTGCCAGTGGTGCATCAACTACCGCCGAAAAACCCAAATCACCACAGATTGCGGTGCCGTCAACCGATACTAATTGATAACTAAATAGCTCCGATTCGGCCAACAGATTGGCCGTGCGCAAGGCATCAATAGCTGCTGTCAGGGCCATCATGGAAAAATTTTCCAATAACAAAAAGGCAAAATTGCGCAATTCACCATTGGCTTTGTTAACGATTGGTGTTGATGCTGCAGCAGTTGGCAGCATATCACCTGCGTGTTGATCTAGGTTAGAGTCTGACATAGTTGGCAACAGGTATATTAACTGCCCCTAAAATTACTAAATTGGCCGGATTTTATCATAACTGCTATTATCCTAAAAACCTCAGTTGATCGTTTATACCTTGGCTAAGATATTGAAATGCCATGATAATGGCGATCTGTTCTATGCATTTGGCAGATGAATGCAGAAACACCCCAATCTTTTGCCCTGCGACTGACCTCAAAGTCAGACTGGACAAGGGCAAGGGATCAGGCACAATAAGCCCTTTGTTACTATCTTGTTACTATAGAGAAGCGCCATGAACTTTACCGGTACTAAATCCTACGTTGCTACCAAAGATCTGCAAATGGCGGTGAATGCTGCTGTTGCTCTGGAACGTCCTTTGTTAATCAAAGGGGAACCGGGTACGGGAAAAACCTTACTTGCAGAGCAGGTTGCACAGGCTTTGGGTATGGAATTGCTACAGTGGCATATAAAATCCACCACCAAAGCCCAGCAAGGCCTTTATGAATATGACGCTGTCTCTCGCTTGCGCGATTCCCAGCTGGGCAATGACAAGGTACAGGACGTCAATAACTACATTAAGCAGGGCAAGCTGTGGCAAGCCTTTGGTGCCGACGAAAAAGTGGTATTGTTAATTGACGAAATTGACAAAGCTGACATTGAGTTCCCTAATGATCTGCTGGTGGAATTGGACAAAATGGAGTTCTATGTCTACGAAACTGGAGAGCGAGTCGTTGCCAAACAGCGTCCTGTGGTCATCATTACCAGCAATAATGAAAAGGAGCTGCCCGATGCCTTCTTACGGCGCTGTTTTTTCCATTATATCAACTTTCCGGACAAGGCTACTATGAGTGCCATTATTGATGTCCATTACCCGCACCTAAATACTAAATTGGTAGCTGAAGCGATGGAAATCTTTTTTGACCTGCGTGAGATACCGGGCCTAAAAAAGAAACCATCAACATCAGAATTGATTGACTGGCTTAAGTTGCTTATGGCCGATCACATTCCGGAAGATATTCTTACCAACCGGGACCAGACCAAGGCCATACCACCTTTATACGGTGCCCTGTTGAAAAACGAGCAGGATGTGCAACTGCTTGAGCGCTTGGCCTTTATGTCAAGAAGCCAAAGGCGCTAGTAAGTACCAACCCACCATGTTAATTAACTTTTTCTATACCCTTAAACAGGCCCAGATACCGGTTTCCGTAAAGGAATATCTGGTGCTGCTCGAAGCCATGCAAAAGCATCTGGCTTTTGCCGATATGGAAGCCTTCTATTATCTGGCGCGCACCTGTCTGGTTAAGGACGAGACCCATTTTGATAAATTTGACCGGGTTTTCGGCGCCTATTTTAAAGAGCTGGAAGACCTGCAGGGTTTGCTTGAAACATTGATTCCCGAAGACTGGCTCCGGGCTGAGTTTGAGAAACATCTGAGCGCAGAAGAAAAGGCCAAAATTCAGTCTCTGGGCGGTCTGGAAGAACTGCTGGAAACCTTTAAGAAGCGACTCGAAGAACAGGAAAAACGCCACGCTGGTGGCAGTAAATGGGTCGGCACCGGTGGCACGTCGCCGTTTGGTCATAGTGGCTATCATCCTGAAGGCATTCGTGTGGGTGGCGAAAGCCGCAACAAAAGTGCCGTTAAGGTATGGGAACAACGCCAGTTTCGTAATCTGGATGACAGCGTCGAGCTAGGCACCCGCAACCTGAAAGTAGCTCTACGTAAACTGCGCCAATTTGCCCGCACCGGAGCCGCCGAAGAACTCGATCTGGATAACACCATTAGCGCCACGGCAAAAAATGCCGGTATGCTGGACTTAAAACTGGTACCAGAACGCCATAACGCCGTTAAAGTACTGTTATTACTCGATGTAGGGGGCTCTATGGATCCTTATGTCAGAGTTTGTGAAGAGTTATTTGCAGCCTGCCGTTCTGAATTCAAGCATCTCAAACATTTCTATTTCCATAATTTTACCTACGAAACCTTGTGGACCGACAATCTGCGCCGTAATCAACAGCGCACTCCCCTGTATGATATTTTGCATACCTATGGCAAAGACTATAAGGTTATTCTGGTCGGTGACGCCTCCATGGCGCCCTACGAAATCAGCTCGCCATATGGCAGCGTTGAGCATATGAATCAGGAACCCGGCGCCGTCTGGATGCAGCGTCTAACCCAACATTTTGACAAGGTCGCCTGGCTCAATCCAGTCAATGAACAGCACTGGGGCTATACCCATTCCATTGGCTTAACTCAGCAACTGATCGATAACAAAATGTATCCGCTAACACTGGCCGGGCTAAGTGAAGCGATTCGGCATTTGGCTAAGTAGCTAGGTATTACCTTGGGCAGCACTATCATGGTATCTGACATAAACGATGATCCAGTATTATGTACCTGTGAAAACATTACCAGAAGTCAGATTATAGCCGCCATCAAAGCTGGCCATCAGGATTTTCGCCGCCTGCGCCAGCAGCTCAATATTGCCTCTGAATGCGGCAATTGTTATCGTCCTGTACTAAACCTAATGCGGGCTTATGCGCCCCCCAAAAAAAGGAAGCTGACCATGCCTAAGGATCGCCATTTCCCCATGCCATGGAAGCACTTTAGCCATGCCAAGCTGGAGCAAGAGTACTCCCCCAGCTCCTGTATCAGCGACATCATGGTGTATATCCAGCAGTATATAAATGATTCCAAACAGGCTAAACAAAGCCTGCAGCATCAGGCCAATCTAAACTTTGGCGACAACCTGTGCCAAGGGCTGGACTATTTCCCTGGCCAACCAGGCGCACCCCTGCTCGTCTATATTCACGGTGGTTACTGGCAAGAACTAAGCAAAAATGAATCCTGCTTTATGGCCCCGGCACTGGTCGCCTTGGGTTACCATGTGGCGGTGCTGGACTATACTCTGGCCCCACAAGCCAGCATAAACATGATGATTCAACAGTGCTGTCAAGCTATCAACTGGATTGGGCAGCAGACGTGGCACTGCAACTTTGAACAGATCATTCTCAGTGGCAGTTCCGCCGGCGCCCATCTGGCGGCTTGTGTATTGCAGGCGGCAGCCCAAGGCCAATACCACCTTAGTGCCAACACTTTTGCCAAGGCCATCCTGTTTAGCGGCATCTATGATCTACGCCCATTGGTAGGAACCTATATCAACCAGCCTCTTGGGCTGGACTTAAGTCAGGCCACCAAGTTAAGCCCGGGACTTAGGCACAACCACCAATTGCCCCCATGTCAGCTGATCTGGGGAGCCAACGAAACGGCTGAATTCAAACGCCAGAGTCAGCAATATGCCCAATTCTTAGAGGCCGACGGGGTGTCATGCCAGACCGCAGAAATAACCAACCGCAACCATTTTGATGTGGTTTATGCACTGACCTCACTGATCTAAACGTAAAGCCGTGTTGCGACGGTAAAAATAAACAGCAAAATGCCAAATATAAGCTAGACTTGAGACATGAAAAGGATTTTCACACGCCCTCAAGTTACCATTGTGCTAACAGCCATTCTGCTAGCTGGCTGTAGCATGCCCGCCAAGCATAAGGCTCAGACTGACATGGCAGCGCGGATCTATACCCAACTGGCCACTCATTATTGGCAGCAAGGCTATACCGATATAGCCCTCAATCGGCTGGCTTTAGCCCTGCAGCAAAGCCCGGATTACCTGCCAGCCCAGAAGCTGTTGCAGGAAATTGAGCAGCAACAAACAACTCCAAAGCCATTGCAAGAATGAAAATACCGACACTTATCAAACTAAGTAAGCAAGCTGGTAAGCCAACTGGTTTATTTTCAGTTAAGGAACTGTATTTATTCACCGCCTTGGTTATAATCAGTCATAATTAATGCAATAGTGGAATATTCGTTATGCACCAGTACCTAAAGGCAATGATCATAGTGGGGCTTGGTTTTGGCCTGCTGACAGCCTGCGCAGCACCAATCACCCAAATACCAGGCGGTGCAGAGGGCCAAACACTAAACTCCAGCGACCCACAAGTAGCCAACTCCTATGCTGATATTCCGATTCCTTTGGATGATGTGCTGATAGTCAGTGAATCGCTACTGTTAAACACCGGCGAACAGTGGATTGGGCGGGCAGTGTTCCGCTCCAAGCTAAACACCACACAGGCTTTCGATTACTTCCACCAGCATATGTCTACCCATGGCTGGATCAGCATCACCTCGGTACAGTCCGAAGTATCGGTACTAACCTTTGAAAAAGCTAACCGGGTAGCTACTGTGCAAATCAAAAAACGTGCTGTCTCAGGCTCAGAAATCAAGGTTACTGTGACACCACGTGAAGTAGCTAATAACTAACACACCAGACCATACTAATTTATGGTCTGTAAAATAAAAGCCTGTAGGTCGGACTCGGCGTGCCCCGTGAGCGCAGCGAGTGCTTTGGGTATTAGTCCGACATTGTCGGGTTAAGACCCGACCTACATTTAGATTAAAGCCTGATCGACAGACGGACTATATACCCAGTTCTTCCCATATGGCATCCACTCTGGCCTTAACCTCAGCATCCATGGTGATGGGCTGGCCCCATTCGCGATCCGTTTCACCGGGCCACTTGTTGGTGGCATCCATACCCATCTTTGAACCCAGACCAGAGACAGGCGAAGCGAAGTCCAAATAGTCGATGGGGGTGTTGCTGATTAAGGTAGTATCTCGCGCTGGATCCATGCGCGTCGTCATAGCCCAAATGACATCATTCCAGTCACGGGCGTTGACATCATCGTCGGTTACGATAACAAACTTGGTATACATAAACTGCCGCAGAAAAGACCAAACCCCCATCATCACCCGCTTGGCATGACCAGGATACTGTTTCTTGATGGTCACCACGGCCATACGATAAGAACAGCCTTCAGGCGGTAAATAGAAGTCGACTATTTCAGGGAACTGTTTTTGTAAAAGCGGTATAAATACCTCATTCAGGGCGACCCCCAGCACAGCTGGTTCATCGGGTGGCCGGCCCGTGTAGGTGCTATGGTAAATGGGATCATGGCGATGGGTTATGCGGGTCACGGTGAACACCGGAAAGCTGTCCACCTCATTGTAATAGCCCGTATGGTCGCCAAATGGTCCTTCGTCAGCCATATCATCAGGGGCAATATGACCTTCCAGAATATACTCAGCACTGGCTGGCACCTGCAGATCACAGGTTAGGCATTTGGCTACTTCGGTTTTACCACCACGCAGTAAACCGGCAAAGGCATATTCGCTCAAACTATCCGGCACTGGTGTGACAGCACCCAAAATAGTGGCTGGGTCAGCACCCAAAGCAACAGCCACAGGAAAGGGTTCGCCTGGATGCTGTCGCTGCCAATCACGCAAGTCCAGTGCGCCACCACGATGGGATAACCAGCGCATAATCAGGCGGTTTTTGCCAATCACCTGCTGGCGATAAATTCCCAAATTCTGCCGCGCTTTATGCGGGCCTCGGGTTATCACTAACGGCCAGGTTACCAAGGGGCCAGCATCACCCGGCCAACAGGTTTGGATGGGCAGTTGTGACAAGTCAACAGCATCACCCTCCAATACCACTTGCTGACAAGCCGGGCGTGTGACCAGCTTGGGCCCCATATTTAATACCTGCTTATACAGGGGCAACTTGTCGAGGGCGTCTTTAAACCCCTTGGGGGGCTCAGGCTCTTTCAGGGTAGCCAACAGCTTACCAATATCACGCAAACTGCTCACAGCTTCAGCGCCCATACCCATAGCTACCCGTTTTGGCGTGCCAAACAGGTTAGCCAAAACTGGCACAGTATAGCCTTTGGGGTTCTCGAACAGCAGTGCGGGCCCTTCGGCCCGCAGGGTACGATCACAGATTTCGGTCATTTCCAGATAGGGATCAACAGGTGTTTGAATACGTTTCAATTCACCCTGTTGCTCAAGGGTAGCGATAAAATCGCGCAGGTCCTTATATTTTAGTGTCATGACCGGAATCAATAAGGGTTATTTACGCTTCATGGACATAAAGAACTCTTCATTGGTCTTAAAGTCTTTCAACTTGTCAATCAAGAATTCAGTAGCGGCCACATCTTCCATTGGGTCCAGCAATTTACGTAAAATCCACATGCGTTGCAGTTCATCTTCACGGGTCAAGAGTTCTTCACGACGCGTCGAAGACTTGCGAATATTGATGGCCGGGAAAACACGTTTTTCGGCAATACGGCGATCCAGATGCACTTCCGAGTTACCCGTACCTTTAAATTCTTCAAAGATAACTTCGTCCATCTTGGATCCGGTTTCCGTTAGCGCTGTGGCAATAATAGTCAGGCTGCCCCCTTCTTCAATATTACGGGCAGCACCAAAGAAACGTTTGGGACGTTCCAGAGCGTGAGCATCAACACCACCGGTTAACACCTTACCAGAAGAAGGCACTACGGTGTTGTAAGCCCTTGCCAAGCGCGTAATTGAGTCCAAAAGGATAACCACATCTTTCCTATGCTCCACCAGACGCTTGGCCTTTTCTACCACCATCTCGGCCACCTGAACGTGACGCGAAGGCGGTTCATCAAAGGTACTGGCAACTACTTCACCCCGCACCGAACGACGCATGTCGGTAACTTCTTCCGGGCGCTCATCGATAAGCAAAACGATAAGATAGCAATCGGGATTATTGCGGGTAATTGAGTGGGCGATATTTTGCAACATCAGGGTTTTACCAGCCTTGGGTGGCGATACCAGCAAAGCCCGCTGGCCTTTACCCATAGGTGATGTCAGGTCAATAACCCGAGCTGTCAAATCTTCGCTGGAGCCATTGCCCAGTTGCATATGCAGGCGTTCTTGAGCAAACAGGGGTGTCAGGTTTTCAAACAATATTTTGTTTTTCGCTTGCTCTGGCGGCCCATAGTTAATATTGGCTACCTTTAGCAAGGCAAAATAACGCTCCCCATCTTTGGGGGGACGAATTTTACCGTCAATACTGTCGCCAGTACGCAGATTAAAACGACGAATTTGCGATGGTGATACATAAATATCATCCGGACCCGCCAAATAAGAAGAATCGGCCGAGCGCAGAAAGCCAAAGCCATCCTGCAGGATTTCTAATACCCCTTGACCATAGATGTCTTCACCACTTTTGGCATGGCGTTTAAGGATGCTGAAGATAACGTCTTGCTTACGAGAGCGAGCGAGGTTATCAAGGCCCATTGTTTTTGCTATGTCTAGCAATTCGGGCATGGATTTCTTTTTTAGTTCGGTAAGATTCATAATATATTGGCGCCAGACAGGCAAAGAAAATAAAGCGATTAGAGTTTAATAACTATTGTATATATGATTTCGCGATGACGGGTGTCATTGGGAGAAAATAGACGTTCCGCACGTCTCGGTTAGAGTTTGTCGGATTCATGCCCTAATGTCAATGTTTCAAACCTGCGCCAAGTCACTTTTTTGCCGCCCTAGCCAACAATAGCCCCTAGAACATCAAAAAACACTGGCTAAACGGTAATGCTCTAAAGCCACATCCAATTGTCCCAACTGCTGTTCCAAACGGGCCAGTTCTGCATGGGCCTCTTTACTGGCCTGCAATTGTATACTGGCACGCAGATAGTCTCTGGCCTTACCCCATAACTCCAAACGCCGGCACAAGCGTCCCAATGTCAACTGCAACGCGGCACTTTGCCGGGCTTGTAATTGCCAAGTTTCAGCCTGTCTGAGCGCCTGCTCCACATTGGTCATTGGCAAGTGGGCATATTCCAATACCAAAGCATCATCCCATTGCTGCTGCAAACTACTCTCAATAAATTCGGCTGTGCTTTGCGCTGGCTTACCTTCCGCCTGCCCCATAGCCTGCACCAGGGCTAAACGACAACCACTGGATTGCTGCACTGCCGATGGTGCCTTACGCCATAATTGCAGTAATTGCTCAACCCCATCCGAGCCTGGCTTCAGGTGTGCAAAAGCCTGACTATAGGCCTTTTGCTGTTGTTGTGCCAGCACCTCAGCTGGCATCTGTTTGGCACTGTCGATAGCCTGTAGCAAGGCAATCACATCAGTCCAGCGATGCAAACCCTGCAATAACTCCAGCAGCATTTCATTGGCTTGACCATGGCGTTTATCTTTGGCAGTAATCTGTTGTAGTGGCTGCAATGCGGCCTCTGCATCACCTTGCTGGATAAAGATGCGGGCTTGCGTCAACCCTACCAATGCGGCAGCCTCAGGCATAGATGTTAATAGCTGTTGCAAACGGGCCTGGGCCTGGTCAAATTGCCCCAACCGGGCCTCCGCCTCGGCCAAAGCCGGGATCACAACCAAGGGCTGGCTAGTGTTGGCTACCAAACCAGCCAGCTTTTCCACGGCTCGACCATACTGACCATTGGCTAAAGCCAAAAGGCCATGGCGCGTTTGTCGCTGCATGCGGCGCAGCTTGCCTTCGGCTGACCAACGTAATAAGAATTGCCAGGGCGCCTGCACGGAAAACAACACCCGCAATACCAAATACAGACTGACAAAGGCGATCAAGATTAATACCAAACCGACCCAGAGGCTCATTTCTACCGTGGTCTCACGCCAAGCCAACAATATATAGCCAGGGTCCAGCTGCATCATGGCGCCCAACCAGGCACCAGCGATCACCAGCAACAAGAATAACAGCAGCCACCATCGTATACGCATATAACTAGTCTCCCTGCTGGGCATGAATCGCCGCCTGCAAATCCTGCAATGCATATAAAGAGCTACTAATATCCGGCATTTGTATCAGCAGTTGTATCTGGCTCAACTGTGCCACTTGGCTACTCATGGCACTAACAACAGGGTCGGTACTGCGGTAGTAGTCACGTAATATACGCGCCACCTGTTGCAGGGATGACTGGTAAATCCCTGATTGACCACGTACTAGTGCCGCTTGGGCCTGGGTCAATGACAATTGCAGGCGCATCCGTAACAAGGCTTCAATATCGGGGGTTAGCAACAGTTGGTCGGCATTGGTACGTTCCTGTATGCGTACCAGTACTTTCAATTCCTGCCAGGTATTATGCAATATGTCCCCTGCCGTCTGCCAAGCCTTTTGATCCCAGCTTAGAGCAACTTCGGGTTGTACTGCAATCGTTTCTGCAACCGGCTCCTGCACCAACACACTAGTGGCCGTTGGTGCTATATAAGCCAACCCGGATGATTGCTCCAATAGGCCCGCCAAGCGCGCATACAGACCTTCCACATCAGCCACAGACACCGCTGTGAGGGCGCCAATATCCTTGGCAATCGCTTGCCGCACACCATAACTTCCCAGCTGTTCGCTGGTGCGCATTATTTCATCAGCAGCCTGCAACAGGGCTACCGCTGCGGCCGGGTTCTGCTCCATAGCCAAGCGCTGGTTGGCTAAACGTAACAGGTATTCTGCTTCCGCCAATTCCCATTTAGGCAATTGCTGCTGTTGCTCGCTTTGGGCTTGGGCCATTTGTTGCAAGGCTTGTTGTAAGGCCTCTTCCATAGCCTGCTGTTGCGCTAACAAAGCTTGCCTTTGTTGCTGCCAGTTAGCTTGCAATGTCGCCACCTCAGACCCAGCCAGAGTGACTTTATTAGCTAGTGATTGCTGTGCTGCGAACTGAGTTTGATTATCCTGATCAAGGTTTTTTATTTGCTGACCCGTTAACCAGCTTTGATAGGCTGCGTAAGCCGCAAACAACAGGGCAACCAAGGCCACAAATCCAGCCATACGACCACCCTTGGCAGGGGCAGGCCGAGCACCAGCGGCAGACTTAGGTGCAGTTTTATGGGCAGCAGGTTTTTTAGTTGTTGCTGCAGGCGCTGGCTTACTGGCCTTGCCAGCGCTGACTGCGGCCACCTTAGTTTCTTTAGCTTGCCCGCCAGAACCAGCTTGGGTGCCCTTGGTATCCTGTTTGTCGGTCATACTTGCGGTATCCTGTTATTGCGAGTTTAGCTGATTGAGAGTATGACATATTGCCTGGTCACTGGCACCTGCACTCAGCAAACACTGACGATAACCCAATTGTTGCGCCATAACCAGCACTCTTTGACTGGGCACCAATAGGCGTGTTGTGTTGCCCGCGCGATCCACCAGATCCCCCAAGCCGGCATCAAAATTAAGCAGAGTCTCGCCGCTTTGCAAAACTACGACTTGTGGCGCAAAGGCCTCCACCTGTAACCTGTCTGCGACCGTTAGTTGCGGCGCCTGACGCTGGTAACATTGGGCATAATCAACCACTGCCCCTTGCTCACGCAAAGCGGTAGCCAGAGTTTCACGGCCGCCAAGTCCGCGCACGATTAACACCTTATCACCAATGGCTACTTTTGGCAGCAGACTCTGCAGCAAAGCTTCACTGGTATCCGCCAGAGGTGATCTTTGTACACTTGGCAACTGCGCCGCCTGTAACAAGCCACAAGTGGTGCTGCCCATCCCCCAAAAGGTTTGGGCCACAGGCCATTGGGGCCAATAGTTTTCAATAAGTGGCAAAAAGCTGGCAGCGGCATTGGTACTCACCACAACCACATGGGCATAGGCATCCAAATTCATGGCCAGATACTGGTTGGTTTTACCCTGTGCTGAAATACTGCTTACCGGCACAATTTCCAAACACGGCATAGCCAGTACCTGATGTCCCTCAGCGACCATGGCAGCCATGGTAGAAGAAGCTTGCGCATGTGGTCTGGTTACCAAAACCCGTAAACTCATACGCTATAAGGCTCGCTTTAGCTGGCTGCGTAGACTGCAGCCAAAATGGCGCCGGCACCCTGATCCAGCAACATTTCAGCAACTTGAATGCCCAACTGTTCTGCTTGGCGACGGGGCCCAGTAACTTCAGCCCGCAGCACGGTCTTACCGCTCAGATCGCCAACCAGCCCACGCAAATACAAATCATCCCCCTGCAGTTCAGCAAAACAGGCAATAGGCACCTGACAACCACCTTCCAAACGCCGGTTCAAAGCCCGTTCAGCAATCACCCGATCAGCCGTGTCCTGATGATGCAATGGCGCCAACAAAGCCCGCGTGCGAGCATCATCTGTACGGCACTCAACCCCAACCGCACCTTGGCCACCTGCAGGTAAACTAAGTGCAACAGGCAAACGACTACGGATACGCTGGTCAAACTTTAAACGCAGCAACCCTGCACTGGCTAGAATAATGGCATCATAATCACCAGCATCCAGTTTGGCCAGACGGGTATTTACATTGCCACGCAAATCCAGCAAGGTCAGGTCCGGGCGTGCCGCCTTAATCTGCAACTGTCGACGCAGACTCGAAGTACCCACACGTGCTCCCTGTGGCAATTCATCCAGACTGGCATAATGATTGGAAACAAAAGCATCCGTAGGGTCTTCACGCTCACAAATAATGGCCAAACCTAGACCATCGGGGAATTCCATAGGCACATCTTTCATGGAGTGCACAGCAATATCAGCACGCCCATCCAACATGGCTTGTTCCAACTCCTTGACAAACAGGCCCTTACCACCAACCTTAGCCAAGGGCACATCCAAAATGATGTCACCTTTGGTCTTCATACCCAACAATTCTACCTGTAAGCCAGGATGATGATGCTCTAATTCAGATTTAATAAATTCGGCCTGCCACAGGGCCAATTGGCTTTCGCGGGTTGCGATACGCAAGGTGGTCATAAGAATCCTGTTATCTAAATACTTCAAACTGATCACAGTTTACCAAATTCATATCACAATGGCCCCTGTTAGCGACTATTTTATTGATCTCAATGTGGGGTAAAATAGGCGCTCAATGAGGATATCAACCACTATGCCATCAACCTATCAACGCTATCTCACTCTAGCCGCCATTTTAGCTGGCTTGGCTGTTGCTCTGGGGGCATTTGCCGCCCATATTCTAAAGCCCCTGCTGGAGCCGCGTTTATTGGCTGCCTTTACCACAGGCAGTGAATATCAGATGACTCATGCTCTGGGTCTATTAGCTGCGGCCTGGATAGGCCAACATCACCCAAACAACATCTGGTTTGTCCGTGCCATGCGGTGCTTTGCCGCTGGTATTTTGTTATTTAGCGGTAGCCTCTATATGCTGAGCCTAACCGGCGTCAATCAACTGGGCATGATTACACCACTGGGAGGTATTTGTATGATATCCGCCTGGAGCTTTTTGGCCCTAGCCTTTTACACTAATAGTAAGCACTAACTATATGCATGATATTAACGATCACACTCAACACCCTCGGCGCATTCGCAGCTTTGTCAAACGTGCCGGCCGTATGACCCCAGGCCAACAACATGCTTTGGAAAATTTGTGGCCAGTCTATGGTCTGGAGCTAAGCCATGGCCAGCTTGATCTGGCTGCCGTATTTGGCAACCACAATCCGGTAATAATGGAAATTGGATTTGGTATGGGTGACTCATTGATTACCATGGCTAAGACCATGCCCGAAAATAATTACCTTGGTATCGAAGTTCATCAGCCCGGAGTTGGCCGTTTGTTAAACAACGCCCATAGCGCCCACTTGACCAATCTTAAAGTGTTTTGTGATGATGCTATCGAAGTGATGGCCCAGTGTATTCCTGACCATAGTCTGGCCGGGGTACAGCTATTCTTTCCTGATCCATGGCACAAGAAAAAGCACAACAAACGCCGTATTGTACAATCCAAATTTGCCCAGAATATACGCCAAAAGCTGGTTCCGGGTGGCTTCTTTCATATGGCCACAGACTGGCAACCCTATGCGGAGCATATGTTGGAGATAATGGAAGCCGCTCCCGGTTATCGTAACCAGGCTGGCACCGGGCACTACTCACCGCAGCCAGATTTCAGACCTGTCACTAAATTTCAAAAGCGCGGTGAAGGCAAGGGTCATGGCGTGTGGGATTTGATCTATCAGACCATCGCTGATGAATAGGCAATGACGCAAGTACACACGAGATTACTGCCTTGATCGGTTTGGAGATGGTATTGCTCTGACCATCCTCACACGTTGCCACCAGAGCGCCCCAAAAAAACCAGCCCGACCCTTCGTAGAGTCGTCTATTCAACGGATAGAGCATAAACGCAAGCCCTACACCACACTACCAACCTTCACAGCATGCCGATGGGGTAACCTGCATACAGCGAACCGTGCGCTAGGCAGTTTGCTGCCAAACGGCACAAAACAGGATTGATTTTGAATGACCGCAAAATGAAAAAAAGTATTCCTAAAATAGAAAATATGATTTTAGTGCTAAAAGGTATTCATAATTTCTGATAAGATATCTAATATCAGGGGCAAATAGGTGCTTTATTCTTTCTACACCCATACGAAATAACATCTAACGATGGTCCCGAAAAATAAAAACTTTCAAATTCCTTTAGAGGTTACTATGTCGTTTATTGATGTTCACAGTGAAGATGATTTCAAAAGCCCAAAAACAACCGAAAAAAAAAATAAATTCGAAGAAAAAAAACCTAATCAAGAAATTATTTTAGAAACTTATAAAAAAGTAGAACTCCCAGAGCAAGATAGTACTCACCATCGAATTTGGAAGCACCATCATTTATCTCACTACAATCGATTATTATTTCTTGCCACGATAAGTAATTTAATTTTCTTAGCACTAGGATTATTAATATGGCAGTGGTGGACAGAAGATGGAATAGCATTACGCCAAATATCAACCATGGTAGTACTCAACCTTGCAATCGCAGTACTTGTAAGACAACAATATATTGTTAATGGGATTTTCTGGCTGTGTATGCGGCCAACATTAGAGTGGCCATTATGGATACGCTGGAATTTAGCAAAGGTTTATCACATTGGCGGACTACATAGTGGTTGTGCAGCTTCTGCAACTATTTGGTTTGGTATCTTAAGCGCATCATTTACTTATCATTTGGCGCATGATCTACCCGGAATTTCATTACACACCACTTTGCTTGGCTATAGTTTAGTCGTACTTTTGGTGTGCATTATCATTTTCGCATTACCAAAAATGCGGTCAAAGTATCATAATTGTTTTGAATGCGTGCATCGCTTCGGCGGCTGGGCAGGCCTCACTCTCACGTGGGCTTTCACTTCATTTTTTATTAACGATCAAAAAGGTGCCGCCTCCCTTTTGTCTGAACTTTTAGAATCAGTTAATTTTTGGGTACTATTAATTACTACCTCTAGTGCCATCATTCCTTGGTTACAATTACGCAAAATCCCCGTTAAAGTCTCTACATCATCATCACATGTTGCTATTGTAGAAATACCTGAAATAAATAAACCTTTTGTTGGGTCATCAAGCTCTATAAGCCTAAGTCCTATAATCGAATGGCATGCGTTTGCCAATATTACATCACCAAGAAAAGAAGGGTATCGACTTGTTATCTCGCGAGCGGGAGACTGGACAGCAAAATTTATTGATAATCCCCCCGAACATGTCTGGGTAAAAGGTACCCCCGTAGCAGGTGTAGGCCATGTCAATAAAGTATTCAAACGAATTGTATGGGTCGCAACGGGTAGTGGTATAGGGCCTATTTTGGCACATTTACTACATAAGAAACGCCCTGGCTATTTAATTTGGTCAACCCGCACCCCAAGACAAACCTATGGTAATGAACTCGTTGACGAAATCCTTTGTGTACAACCTGACGCAACCATTTGGGATACGACCAAATACGAAAAACCGGACATGGTGAAGCTTGCCTACGTTGCCTACACAGCATTTAACGCGGAAGCTGTTGTATGTATCTCGAATCAAAAACTGACTCGAGCAGTCGTTTACGGCATGGAGAGCCGTGGCATTCCTGCGTTTGGAGCAATTTGGGATTCATGATTGGATTAAACTTTTAACCCCTAACAATGTCAGATGAGCATCTTGAACTGACGACCTGCATAGTGTTTATCACAAGAAAACGTTGTTGGCTAGGACATAGCGAACCTTCCCAACAAGATACATTTTTTCTGGACGCACTGGACATCAGCATTTGGGAATAGGGCATGGAACAAGAATGGAATACCTGTTGGCAGATTGATATGCCAGACGCCTCAGTATTTGAGGCGTCTTTCACCCGATCAAAGCATTAATTATATTCCTGGCGAACAACTCATTAACTATCAAGAGCTTTCTTTACAATACATTAAGAGAAACCAAAGAGCGGAACCGATGTTCCGCTATATAAAGTTAACTCTGGGCGTGGTATTGGGCACTCTGCTCATGCACCGCATCGACAAATATTTTAGCACTTTCAGGATCCACAAATTGATGGATACCATGGCCCAGATTAAAAACATGGCCATCATGGGCGCCGAAATCGGCCAATATACGCCCTACCTCAGCTTCAATAACGGGAGCATCAGCGTAGAGCACACTGGGATCCATATTGCCCTGTAAGGCCACCTGATCACCAACCTGATCACGGGCATGACCAATTTCTGTAGTCCAGTCCAGACCTAGGGCATCAGCACCGGTAGCGGCCATACTCTGCAGCCATTGGCCACCGTTTTTGGTAAACATAATCACCGGTACTTGCCGCCCTTCAGCCTGTCTGGTTAATCCCTGCACAATGCGCTGCATATAATGTAAAGAGAAGGTCTGATAACAAGGGCCACTAAGTACGCCACCCCAGGTATCAAAGATTTGTACGGCTTGGGCACCAGCCGCAATCTGGGCATTAAGATAGGCCGTTACGGCGTCTGCCAATACGGTTAGCACCTGATGCAGCAACGCTGGCGATTTGTACATCATGGCCTTGATATGGCGGAAGTCTTTGGACGAGCCACCCTCAATCATATAGGTAGCCAGAGTCCATGGGCTACCGGAAAAACCAATCAATGGTACATCACCATTAAGCGCGTTACGAATGGTGCTGACGGCATTCATAACATAGCCCAGATCATCATTCATATCCGGCACAGATAAGGCATCAACATCAGCTTCAGTACGTACTGGGCGTTCAAATTTGGGGCCTTCGCCAGTCTCAAAATACAATCCCAGACCCATAGCATCGGGTATAGTGAGAATATCGGAAAACAAAATTGCTGCATCCAACTCATAGCGACGTAATGGCTGCAGGGTCACTTCACAAGCAAAGTCAGCATTTTTACACAAGCTCAAAAAGTCACCTGCATCAGCTCGGGTAGCGCGATACTCAGGCAGATAGCGGCCGGCTTGGCGCATCATCCATACAGGGGTTACATCAACAGGTTGGCGCAACAAAGCGCGCAGAAAACGATCATTTTTGAGTGCAGTCATAATAACAACAGAAATTGGGTTAACGAGAGGATTTTATCAGGGGCCTATAATATAGGCCCAAGCGGCAAAATTCAAAGACTAAGGTCAAGAGTTTCTCTGTCTCAGTCATGGCAGAACACCCCCTAGGGTTATATTAACCTAGATTCTGCAGTTGACCGTGCATTCGTCTATTAACATATTGAAAAAGCACTATGCGGCATCTAGGATTAAACCTGTAGATAATCCAAGATACCAGCAGCTGCATCGCGGCCTTCAGCAATCGCTGTCACGACCAAGTCAGAGCCACGTACCATATCACCGCCAGCAAAAATTTTGGCATTGGTGGTCTGGTATGCATATTGCTGATTTACCAGATCCGTTGTTGCTGTCACCTTTACACGATCCCACTTATCCACTTCGACACCAGCAGTAAGCATCCATGGCTGG
This sequence comes from Gammaproteobacteria bacterium, assembly GCA_030748435.1. Lineage (GTDB taxonomy): Bacteria > Pseudomonadota > Gammaproteobacteria > Pseudomonadales > Balneatricaceae > Njordibacter. The sequence goes on from JASMLZ010000005.1 coordinate 51,060, forward strand.
GGATTAGGGCTAAAGCCAAATGCCACAATCACCGCATCTACCGGCACCACTTCTTCGCTGCCAGCCACCACCACCGGACGACGGCGACCATTTTCATCAGGCTCACCCAGCTCTGTCGTGACCAGCTTAATACCAGTAACCTTGCCATTTTTACCCACTACTTCAACCGGAGAACGATTAAACAAAAAGGCCACACCTTCTTCTTTGGAGTTGGCCACTTCTTTTACTGAACCAGGCATATTGGCTTCGTCACGACGGTAAGCACACTGTACACTGGCAGCGCCCTGACGTATGGCGGTACGATTACAGTCCATAGCCGTATCACCACCACCCAGCACCACTACCCGCTGGCCCTGCATGTCAATAAAGTCAGCAGCATCTGCTTCGTAGCCCAAGCGGCGATTAATATTGGCTATCAGATAGGGCAGTGCTTCGTAAACCCCAGACAAATCCTCACCCGGGAAACCACCACGCATATACTTGTAGGTTCCCATACCCATAAACACCGCATCGTACTGCTGGAGCAGCTCATCGAGGGCAATATCTTTACCCACTTCCACACTAAGACGAAACTCAACACCCATGCCTTCAAGCACTTCACGGCGCCGTGTCACAACTGGCTTTTCCAGCTTGAATTCAGGAATACCAAAGGTCAGTAAACCACCAATTTCGGGGTTGCGATCATAGACCACCGGCTGCACGCCATTGCGTACCAACACATCGGCACAAGCCAAACCAGCCGGGCCAGCACCAATGATAGCAACCCGCTTATCAGTAGCCACAACCTTACTCATATCAGGACGCCAACCCATGCTCAATGCAGTATCAGTGATATATTTTTCTACGGCACCAATAGTAACAGCCCCAAAGCCATCATTGAGGGTGCAAGCGCCTTCACACAAGCGCTCCTGAGGGCATACCCGACCACATACTTCAGGTAGGGAGTTAGTCTGATGGCTTAACTCGGCCGCCTCGATAATATTGCCCTCGGACACAAGTTTTAACCAGTTAGGAATATAGTTGTGCACTGGGCACTTCCACTCACAATAGGGATTGCCGCAAGCCAGGCAGCGATGAGCCTGAGGCTGCACATCTACTGGCGTGAAGGACTTATAAATTTCGGCAAACTGACGTTTGCGCAGGTCAGCAGGGACCTTGTTTGGATCTTGTCGACCGACATCCAAAAACTGGAAGTCATTATGTAAACGCTGTTGAGCCATAACTGCCTCATCTTTTAATGCTATACCGACATTTGCTGCCGGTGTTGGTAATAAAATTCCCGAACCCTGTAAGCTAGAGCCTGTCTTACTCAGTAGTGGAGCGAGTGCTGGCTAACAACTGTTGCAGGTTGCTGGCTTTGGGTTTGACTAGCCAGAATTTGCTGACGTAGTCTTCAAAGTGGTAGCTTAGCTCCCTTCCCCATCGACTACCCGTTTCCGCAGCAAAGTCAACCAGAATAGCGCGTAAATAGCTGCGGTATTCTTCCATCTGCTCACCCCTGATACGATGAATCTCAACCAGCTCGCTGTTATACTTGTCAACAAAGGTACGATCCATATCCAGCACATAGGCAAAGCCGCCCGTCATACCGGCACCAAAGTTATAGCCAGTAGCACCCAATACAGTCACCACACCACCTGTCATATATTCACAACAGTGGTCTCCAGCACCTTCGATCACAGCATGAGCACCAGAATTACGCACGGCAAAACGCTCACCAGCGCGCCCAGCGGCCATAAGCTTACCGCCTGTAGCACCATACAAACAGGTGTTGCCCATAATAGAGGTGTCGTTGGAGCGGAAGGTGGACCCCTGCGGTGGATATAACACCAGCTTGCCACCAGCCATACCCTTGCCAACATAGTCATTAGCATCACCTTCCAGACGCATATGCAGGCCAGCCGCATTCCACACCCCAAAGCTTAAACCAGCTACACCTTTGAGGTTGACCACCAGAGGCTTCTCAACCAGCCCTTTATTGCCATAATGCTTGGCAATAGCACCAGAGACCCGCGCCCCAATCGAACGATCACAGCTGGTAATTTGATAACTAAACTCACCACCCTCACCACTGCTAATAGCCGCTTCCATATCCTCAATCATAGTTTGATTCATGGCACCCACATCATAAGGCGTGTTACGCTCCTGCTGACAGGTTTGAGGCTGGTCTGCAGCGATGCCTGCCGTACTCAATAAAGGTGATAAATCCAGATTTTGCTGCTTGGCAGTCAAGCCTTTACTGGTTTGCAAAAGTTCGGTGCGACCCACCAACTCTTCTATAGAGCGTACGCCCAGTTGTGCCATCACCTCACGCGCTTCCTGCGCAATAAAGGTGAATAAGTGCTTCACCATTTCTACGGTGCCACGGAAATGGTCATCACGCAGTTGTTGGTTTTGCGTCGCGATACCAGTAGCACAGTTATTCAAATGACAAATACGCAGGTATTTACAACCCAGTGCAACCATTGGCAGAGTACCAAAACCAAAGCTTTCAGCCCCCAAAATGGTTGCCTTGATCACATCCAGACCAGTCTTTAAACCACCATCTGTTTGTACTCTTACCTTGCCACGTAAACCATTACCACGCAGGGCTTGGTGGGCATCTGCCAGACCCAGTTCCCAAGGCGATCCAGCATAGCGAATCGAGGTCAGAGGACTGGCTGCGGTGCCACCGTCATAACCGGAAATGGTAATCAGATCTGCGTAGGCCTTGGCCACACCGGCAGCGATGGTACCAACACCCGGGCGTGATACCAGCTTAACCGATACTTTAGCTTGTGGGTTAACCTGTTTTAAGTCGAAAATCAGCTGCGCCAAATCTTCAATGGAATAAATATCATGGTGCGGTGGTGGTGATATCAGCGTCACCCCCGGTACCGAATAGCGCAAGGTAGCAATCAACTCGTTAACCTTGCCACCTGGCAATTGACCACCTTCACCGGGTTTAGCACCTTGAGCAACCTTAATCTGCAGCACCTCGGCATTAGCCAAATATTCAGGCGTGACACCAAAACGCCCAGAAGCAATTTGCTTGATTTTAGAGCGTTTTATAGTGCCATGACGAGCTGGGTCTTCACCACCTTCTCCGGAATTGGAACGACCACCCAATTCATTCATGGCCACAGCCAGAGCTTCGTGAGCCTCTGGTGACAAGGCCCCCAAGGACATGGCAGCACTGTCAAAACGCTTAAAGATTTCGCTCAGGGGTTCAACCTCATCCAGAGCAATGGGCTCAACCTGCTTAAGCTCGAACAAATCTCGCAAAGTAGCCACACCACGTTCATTAACCAGCTTGGCGTACTCTTGATAGACCTTATAGTCGCCCGTTTGCACAGCCTGCTGCACAGTGCGCACCACATCCGGATTGTAGGCATGGTACTCACCACCATGCACATATTTTAATAAGCCACCTTGTTGGATAGGCTTGCGATCCAGCCAGGCTTCGGCGGCCAAAGCCTGTTGTTCATTTTGAAAGTCGACAAAGCGGGCACCTTCGATACGACTGGCTACACCCTTGAAGCACATGGTTACTACATCGCTACTAATCCCAATGGCCTCAAATAATTGTGCTCCTCGATAAGAGGCAATGGTAGAAATACCCATTTTGGACAAAATCTTCAGTAGCCCTTTGTTGATACCTTTGCGATATGCCTTGTGGCAGTCAGTTGGATCACCAACGACTTCACCACTGGCAATCATATCGTTGATAACCCGGTAGCTTAGATAGGGATAGACCGCTGTGGCACCAAAACCAATCAACACAGCAAACTGATGTGAATCACGGGCACTACCTGTATCTACGACAATATTGGCATCACAGCGCAAGCCCTGATTGGTCAGGTGATGGTGCACCGCACCCGTTGCCATGGCAGCAGGGATAGGTAATTTACCCTGTGTAATTTCCCGGTCCGACAGGATAATAATCGTGTTACGTTTACGCACCGCGTGTTCGGCAGCCGCACACACATCCTCGATAGCCTGCTGCAAACCCACTTCCGGGTCATAATTAATATTAATGCTGTATACACGCATGCCCGGTACATTCATATGTAACAGATCGGTATACTTACTGCCCGATAGCACAGGTGAACCCAAAACGATACGCTTGGCTAATTCGGGACCTTCCTGGAATATATTGCGCTCACGGCCCAAACAGGTTTCCAAAGACATCACCACAGCCTCACGCAACGGATCTATCGGTGGATTGGTCACCTGAGCAAATTGCTGCCGGAAGTAGTCATAAATGGAACGTACGCGACTGGACAGCACCGCCATGGGGGTATCATCACCCATGGAGCCAACGGCTTCCTGACCAGACTCTGCCAACGGACGCAGTACCTGGTCACGTTCCTCAAAGGTCACTTGGTACATCTTCATATGCTGCTTTAGTTCAGCAGCACTAAAGTCATCAAAAGACTGTTCCTCATTCAACGTCCCTTCCAGACGAATAGCCGATTTACGCAACCACTTTTTATATGGCTGGGCCGCCTTCAAGCGCGCATCAATATCAGCTGTATGCATCACTTCGCCAGTGTGGGTATCTACCGCCAAAATCTGCCCCGGCCCCACACGGCCTTTAGCAACCACATCTTGCGGAGCATAATCAAAGGTGCCAATTTCTGACGCTGTAACCAAATAGCCATCAGTCGTCATCACCCAGCGAGACGGCCGCAAACCATTGCGATCAAGCATACATACAGCATAACGACCGGTATTCATTACCATACCGGCTGGCCCATCCCATGGCTCCATATGCATAGAATTGTATTCATAGAAGGCCCGTAAGTCCGGATCCATCAATTCATCATTCTGCCAAGCTGGCGGCATAATCAAACGCACAGCACGGAATAAATCCATACCACCCAATACCAGCAGCTCAATCATATTGTCCATACTGGAAGAATCAGACCCAGTGGTATTAACGACCCCTTCCAATTCCTGTAACTCCGGAATCAACATGGAAGACAACACGTTCTGACGGGCCCGAGCCCAGTTGCGATTGCCGTCAATGGTATTAATCTCACCATTGTGAGCAAGAAAACGGAAAGGCTGCGCTAAATGCCAGCGTGGCAAAGTATTGGTGGAGAAACGCTGGTGGAAAGTACAGATAGCGGTTTCCAGACTGGCATCGCCCAAGTCCTTGTAGAACACCGGCAAATCTACGGGCATCATCAGGCCTTTATAAGACACTACACTGTGGGAAAGGCTACAGATATAAAAGTCCTTGTCATCTAACAAGGCATACATGGTGGTTTTGCGCGCCACCAGCAAACGGGCTTCCAGAACTTCACCACGTAGGCCAGGGCTATTGACAAACACCTGCTCAATTTTTGGTAATTCAGCTTGGGCAATAGGCCCCAGACAAGACTCATCAACCGGGACTTCACGCCAGCCAACAATTTCCAGACCATTGTCTTCCAGAGCGCGATTTAGCACACTGCGCGAGTGAGAAGCCTTATCTTCGTCACGCGACAGGAAAACCATGCCCACGCCGAAAAACTCGGTCATTTCTTCACTAAACAGATCGTAAGCCACCTGACGCATAAAGTTGTCAGGCATTTGCAGTAACAGCCCACAGCCATCACCTGTCTTACCATCGGCAGCAATACCACCACGATGGGTCATGCAGGTTAGGGACTCAACCGCTTTTAGCAACAGATCGTGACTGGGCTCGCCATGCATATTGGCAATTAGACCAAAACCACAATTGTCCTTAAATTCTTGGGGATTAAACAAACCGGTGCTCATGGACATCTCTCTTTCTAACTAGGGAGGTGGCAAGCTGCACGCTTGCCACCAGCCACTTGGAAGCAAGTGTCTATGACCTGAAAAGGGCGGTATGTTAGCTAAACATCATTGGGATCGATATTAATGACGCGACAAGTTAACCATCTAGACACTTGCTGCAATCAAAACTCTGAATCAGCGCTTATAATAAATTTTAATCAAGCAAATGGACGCTAATGGTATATGAAGAGCCGAATCCATTCAACAAAATAGGCCTATTTAACTCTCTTTAACATAAAATAACTGCCAGTTAAGCGAAGATAACAACATTTGTAAAAGTTATTCACCACCAGCGTTAATTTTATTTACAAGCTGCTGCTGTAATTTAACCACCGACCTGGGCCAGGGCTGCAGATCACGAACCCTTCGCGGTAAGCCAGCGATAGCCTGATTTGCTTCTGCCTGGGTAACAAAATCACCCACCAGAACAACAAACCAGGGTTCGCCACCACGCTGCAATTGTAATAAGTAATTGGGCAATGTTATCGGTGACAGCCTCTGTACAAATTGTCGTGCGGTGGCCTCATAGCGCGCCCCCAATACCTGCAAACTATAGTGATTGGGCGGCAGAGACATAAATTGACGTTCTGCAGGTGCCAGAGCTGCCCAAGGCAACTCTGGTTTTACTGGCAGGACTGAAGCAACAGCCATATCAGTTGCAGGTAAAGGCGATGCACTTATTGTTGCAGCAACATTTTGCAACTGCTGTTGTAAAACCTGACTTTGCTTCAGCAACTGATTAATTTCCTCTGTTTGCTGTAAGTCCACCAGATCTTCTACCTGTGGCACCGTCGTGTTATCAGGGGGCACCTCCTCAGGTTGAAAAGACTGGTATGCTGGCTGTGGGGAAAGGGGCAATGGCGCCAACACAGGCAAAGGCTGACGAGCCTGCTGGATAACCGGCGCAGTACTGAGCTGGCTCTGAGTTGCATCATTTGGCACCACTGTCACCACCGGGGAGTCAGCAGCAGGTTCAGATGACTGCTGATTAAACCACCACACAGTCAACAATGCAGCCACCATCAAGGTAATGGCTGCCATATGCCAAACCGGCAGCCCTGATTTCTCATCCTGCAAATTGCCCTGACGCAGGGCTTGGCGCAGCAACATATCCAAATAGCCTGGCCTGCCGGTGGCCAGCTTGTGCAGCTGATCCAACTGACTGTCATGCACAGCGGCATCCCCTGGCAAACCAAGACCGTCCAGTATTTGGCGCAAGAATACACGGCTATCGGGCTGGCTAAATGACGCCAGAGTAAGCTGGTAATATCGCTCTTGACGCAGGTCGGCAAATAGCGGTGCCTCAAAGCGATCAGCCAGTTCCGGTTCGGCAAACAGAACAATATGAGGGCAAGCATCGGCAGGAGCACTTTGGGGAATCACATTGGCTAATAGCTCTAACGCGTCGTTTGCCAACCACTGGGCATCATCAATCACCACCAGTAACACTTGATCATGCTCAGCCAAAGATACTGACAAATCCCGTAACAGGCTAACAGACTGTTCCATAGAAGCCTGATCAGGCACTTCAACTGGCAGCTCAGACAGCACTTCACGTAACAAATCAGGGGCACCGATAGACTGGTCAGGGCATAAATGGACCACACAGGTGTCGGCCGGTTGGGCGTTTAGAAACTGTTCCGCAAAAAAACTTTTGCCGGCCCCTAATGGGGCTGTCAGCAACAACAGATAATCAGTGAAATGGCTTAAATGCAGCAGTGTATCTAACTGCCGCAAGCGATCCGGAGACTGGTATTCGACACTGGCACATAGTAAATAGTCTGACGCTTGCTGATTTTGCTGAAAGGCAGCGTAGGCCCCAGCCAGATTTACCTTGGTGGTATGCTGGGCACCTGTCACTGTTAATTTACTCGATGGGCTTGCAGCGTTTGCTGCAATAACGGTGCCGCAATATCACTGGTGACTAGAGCATCACCCAAATGCTGCATAAGCACCAAGCGTAAACGGCCATCAGTGATTTTTTTATCCACCGCCATATGAGTCATAAAATCATCCTCTGTCATATCCTCTGGCGCCTCCACAGGCAACTTGGCCTGCCGCAACAAATCCACAATGCGCCCAACACTTGACTTATCCAGCCAGCCCAGACGCCAGGATAAGTCAGCAGCCATCACCATGCCTGCCGCCACAGCCTCACCATGTAGCCAATTACCATAGCCCTGTTGCGTTTCAATAGCATGGCCAAAGGTGTGCCCCAGATTCAACAGCGCTCGGCAGCCCTTTTCCCGTTCATCGGCAGCCACAATATCCGCTTTCATCTGACAGGAACGGTAAATAGCATATGCCAGTTGTTCCTGCTGTAACACCAACAGCTGATCAATATTTTGCTCTTGCCAGGTAAAAAAGTCCGCATCACCCAACAAACCATACTTGATCACTTCGGCCAGACCGGCACTGAGTTCCCGCTGGGGCAAAGTTGTCAGACTGTCAGTATCAATCAACACACACTGAGGCTGATAAAATGCTCCAATCATATTCTTGCCTAGCGAGTGGTTGACTCCGGTTTTACCACCAACCGAAGAGTCAACCTGCGACAGTAAGGTCGTAGGTATCTGAATAAAATTGACCCCACGCTGATAAGAAGCAGCGGCAAAGCCTGTCATATCACCAATAACGCCACCCCCTAAAGCAATTAAGGTGGTAGTACGATTATGGCGCGAGGCCAATAATTGATCGAAAATCAGATTGACCGTATCCAGAGTCTTATAGGCTTCACCATCAGGCAATACCAGACTTTCTGCCTGCAGGCCGTGTAGGGAATCCATAACCTGAGACAAGTAAAGAGGGGCAATAGTGGCATTGGTTACCACTAATACCTGCTGACCCTGTATATGTTGGCGCAATAAACTCTGCTGCGCCAACAAGCCCGCACCTATGTAAATAGGATAACTTCGCTCACCCAAATCAACATGCAAAGTTGTGGTTACGTCAGTCACTAAGAGGCTCTCATATTGGATTTACAAAGAACGCAGAGCATCAATCTGCTTGATAATATCAGCTGCCAGAGTCCGTGGGTTCTGGGTGCCGGTTGCCACGGTGATATCCGCCACCTCTTCATATAAAGGATGACGACCATCGAATAGCTCTTCCAGTATCTGGCGCGGATTTTCATTTTGCAAAAGAGGACGGTTCTTGTCTTTTACCGTACGCTCAACCTGTTGATCAACCGTTGCATACAGATAAATTACCGTACCACGAGCAGACAAGTGTTGACGATTTTCCGGCGTGGCTACAGCGCCACCACCAGTAGCCATAACAATATCCCGTTGCTGGCTCAGCTCAGCAATAATATTGGCTTCGCGTTTGCGAAACCCAGCCTCGCCTTCAACATCAAAAATCCATGGAATATCAGCACCGGAACGTTCTTCAATTTCACGGTCTGTGTCGACAAACTTCAATTTTAATTCACGTGCCAACTGACGACCGATAGTGCTTTTACCTGCCCCCATTGGGCCAACCAAAAATATATTCACAGCAAGAATCCATTAGTTCGGAAAATGAACCTCTGCAACCCACCTGACTTTGTAGCCAGTTAGATCGCCCCATCACCCGCTTGCCTAAAGCCATATGACCAGAGCTTTTACAACAGGCATGAGTGGGTATACACAAGTGTACTTTTATGACCACCAGCATATTCTATCAGCTACCCCAAAGGGCCCCACTAATAATGCTTGTAAAAGTCACTAAAAAAGTAACCTCCAATATGAGGACGAAGCATAACAAATTCAACCAGCAAGGCGATAGTCATGGCACCTAATTTCAATATATTATTCTAAAAACCTCAGCTGAACACAGGATTTAGCAAGCTATAAGCAACCAACTGAGGTTGCCAGGATTAGGCAAGCAAATAAGCTCCCAACGTTGGCATTTAAAGATTAACCACCCTTGGGGTCACAAATACCAGCAATTCAAACCGTTGGAATTGCTGGGCACGCTCATTCAACCAACTACCCAGCACTGGCAAAGACATCCATGCGGGATTATGCAATAACCGCTGTAACTGTTGTTCATAAAGTGCCCCACCCAAAACCAGTGTTTGGCCGACTCCCAAACGCACTTTGGTGCGCAAACGATGAGTATTCAGAGCCAGCTCCCCATTAGCCAATAATTCACCCACCGAATCTTGCACCACAGACAAATCCAACTCCACTTGCTGGTCTGGCAGTACTCGGGGAGTGACTGTTAATCCCAACACTGCCTGTTTCCATTGTCGGCTTTGACTACCATCATGCTGCATCACATAAGGCACTTCCTGACCAGTCTCAATCAGCCCTTGTTGTCCTTCCTGCACCACCACCTGAGGCTGAGCCAAAGTCAATACCTGACCACTGGCCTCCATCGCCGCCAGCTCCAGATTGAGTAGAATATGACTAGCTACTAGTCCCATCTGCAAGGAGGACAAGCCATCCGTACCTGACATATTTAGCTGTGTGGCAACCTCTGGCGCCATAATATGATTACCCAGCTGCAAGCCCAACCCTTGCCGCAAACTACTACCTACATCACTGGTGGCAATAGCTATACGCGCTTCTATATGCACTTGTTGTAACGGCTTATCCAGACTATTAATAACTGCCAGCAGAGGCTCTATCTGGGATGCTGGCACCCTTAGAAACAAGCTTTGGCTGCGCCTGTCAGCCACCAGTTGGCCACCTGCCAATAAACTGGCATCAGCGCGCAACTGTTGCGCTATCGGCTCGGCCTCAGCAAAACGCAAGGGCACGGTCACAAACTGCAAATTGTCAACTACGACGGCCTGCTGGGCTGTTACCAGCAAACTGTCGGCCTCCTGCCAGTCATGTAGCCGTGAACTTTGCGGATGGTTACTGGCATGCCAATAGCAATTAGCCGCAACAGACTGGCACAGCATATGCAACGCTTCGCGTGCTGGCAGTTGCTGCAAGCGCACATGCACTGGAGCTTGCAAGTCACCCTGCATTACCAGATTAACATGGGCCGCAGTCGCCAAGCGCATAAACATCTGCTGCACGGGGATATGCATAGCTTCCATCTCAACCTGATCCGCCATAGTGGGCCAGCCAGAAAATGTTACAACCAAACCCAAATACAACCTTATTAATACTCTCTGAGGCCATTTCTTATTGCATATAACTTGCATCAATATCTCTCCCTAGATTATTGGCGACAATATTTAAGTTGGGCTCAATTGGTCAGCACCCAGTGCTGGCCTCCCTGTTGCAGATGCAGACCAGCAGGGGCAATATGCACAAGTTTCCAGCCCTGCCAAACCTCACCCTGACGCACAAACCAAATATTCGGGCCTTGCTCACTATCTATTGCCTCGCCCAACCATGCTCCTAAACCTTGCTGATCTGCTACATAGCCAAGGTAGCGCCAAGCAGGACGAGTGACAGGCAAATCCCCTGCGGTGGCCACAGCGCTTATCGGGACAGGGGGGATCTGTCGCTGCCAAATATCAACCTCAAAAGCGCCATCAGATGCAGGCAACAATGCCAAGGCACCAGTCTCCTGAGGCAACTCCCACCGCAAACCAAGACGCCAGATTTGCCCTTCGGGCTGCATGGACAAGCCTTGTAACTGCCAACCCGGCCATATGGGAAGCTCCCTCAGTAAAGACAAGTTTATGGGCCTCAAAGTCAAGTCCATGGTTAGCCAATCAGCCTCATAATCGCTGCTCAACTCTTGTGCCTTATGAGCAAAATGCAGCAGCAGGCGCTGATGCAAGGCATGCGCATCAAGCACAGGAAAAACCGCCTTCCGGGCATGAGACTTGTCCTGCATAACCCCGGCCGGATTTATTGCGGCCAAGGCGCTAATATCATTATCAAGCCATGGCACTTGACGCCATATCAGAGCCAAGGTCAGCAACAACAGGCAACTTCCCATCAATACCAGCACAACACCAGTCCGCAACCAAAAAGGAATACCTGACATTGTCATAGGGATAAACCCACCTCTATTTGCCAAACTTTTTTGCCTTCCTCCAAACCGACTTGCGCCACGCCTAGCAAGCGTCCACCCGCTGGCAACCACTGGCCAGATTGCAAATAATCCCAACCCTTGGCAACCGTCAATTGGGCCGTCAAACCTTGCTGCTCTAATTGCACCAGCTTCACCTGAGCATCAATATTGCTTGCTACCTGTTGTACCCATAGTAAATAGGTTAAGGGAACCTTACTCTGTTGGCGCTCCCTATGCCAAGCCGCCATAGCAGCCTGTTTATACAACCATGCGGAGTGCATATAAGCGGTCTCTGTATGCTGTCGCTGCACCTTGGTAGCATGTGTATGTAAGGCTCGCTGCAACACAACCAATTGCTGCTGGCGCTGCCAGTGCAAGCCATATAGGCCTACCAATACGGACAGTGCCACAACCACCAGTAAACTCCCTACGGCGATCAAACAGCGCCTTTGCCTTGTCACATACTCCAAACGCCATGGCAGTAGATTTTGTTGCTGATAAAGGCTTGGCAAAAGTGGCCGGTGGCGGTGTTGATATAGATCTTGCATAGCCCTTCAGCCTATCAACCTTAAACTGCGATAGTCTGCCCGACCTGTTGCCAAACATAAGCGCTGCTTCAAGGTCAAAGGGGACATGTTATGCCAAGCCACCTGAGGACGGCCCCGCACGCCTGGCATATAGGCCAAATGCCAGGCCAGCAACATGTCACTAGGCAAATCAGCCACCTGCCAGCGCCACATGGTCCCTGTTACCGGCCAGTTGACCGAGTTATGGTGGCACCATAAATAATGCTCTGCTGAAGAAGGCAAATCAGCCAGTTGGCAAATATGCAAGCCACCCTGATCGACAAATAGACCCTGCTTATCATCCAGCCAACTGACCATTGAGAGTAACTGCCGCAGGCGCCACGGCCAAACTTTGAAAATACTGGTGACATCGGTTTCAAGACCAATGCGCAGGGGCTTGTCGATAACACTTTGCAAGCTGTTTACACAACTCAGAACGGGTTCCAAAGGCTGACAGGGAGTACTAACCAAAAGGCCGGTTTGGGGGGCAATAGGCAGGGCATCAAGATAAATTTGCGCAGGTGCCAACTGCCAATAAGCAGCCGCCTGCCGCTGCCACCTAACCGGACCACCAACAGGCAAGGGCTGAAAGGCACAATGGGCATAAGGCAATCCAATATTAACCGCCAGTTCAGTTACCCTGCCCAATGCTTGCAGGCAGGTAACAACGGGCTGCAAGAAGCCAGCTGGTATGGCCGGATAAGTCAGGTCCGGGTCGGCTTGCAGGCGCCAGTATGCATGCACTCGCATACGCCCCCAGCGCCGTTGTAATAGCACAGCCTGAGACCCCTGAACGCCCATATAAAGACCCAAAGACCAGCCTTCATCAGATATTTTTCCCATGCCCTTGATACCTCCTTGTATCATTTGCAAAGCTTAAAAAAATTCAACCGAAGCAGCAATTCCCTTTCAGCTCTGGTCAAACCAAATAAATCTTATATAATTTGCTACCTATTTTCTTGTTGGCAACACACTAAGCATAGCATGACTTTTCGGCGCCGCTTGCAGCGGCTTATTATTTGGCTCACGGGACTTGGTCTTTTGGCTGGCATCTTGATTGCCGCCTTTACCTGGTTTTATCTGATCCCACGTCTGCCTGACGTGGAGAGTCTGCGTGACTTTCATTTGCAGACACCCTTGCGCGTTATGTCCAGAGACGGCAAACTGATTTCTGAATTTGGTGAAAAACGTCGCATGCCCCTGCGCATTGATCAGGTACCAGCAGACTATGTCAACGCTTTGCTTTCAGCCGAAGACGATAACTTCTATAACCACTATGGGGTCGACCCCAAAGGCCTGTTACGGGCAGCAGTACGTATGCTGCAAGCTGGTGGGCGTATTCAGGGTGGTGGTAGTACCATCACCATGCAGGTCGCACGTAATTATTTGCTAACTCTGGAACAGACTTTTAGTCGCAAGTTTAATGAGATTCTACTGGCTTTCCAGATCGAGCAAGAATTAAGCAAAGACCAAATTCTGGAGATGTACTTTAATAAAATGTTTATGGGCCATCGAGCCTATGGCATTGAGGCCGCCGCGCAAGTTTATTATGGTCGCCATATTTGGCAACTTACTCTGGCTGAGCAGGCCATGATGGCCGGGCTTTACAAGGCCCCGTCACGCTATAACCCAATCTCCAACCCGGCCCGCGCCAAGCTAAGGCGTAACTGGATTCTGGGCCGTATGTTGGAGCTGGGCTATATAGACAGCCTGCGCCACCAGACGGCAGTAGCAGAACCTATTACAGCACGCTTTCATAGTCTGGCACCGGAAACCCACGCATCTTATGTGGCAGAAATGGTGCGCCAGGAATTGTTTGACACCTTTCCCATTGAGGATGTTTACACGGGAGGTTATCGGGTTTATACCACCATCGATAGTCGCCTGCAGGATGCTGCCCAATATGCAGTACAAAAAGGCTTGCTGGCCTATGATCGCCGCCATGGCTTCCGAGGTGTAGAGAAGCATCATGGTACAGCTATCACAGACGCAGAAGCAGAACGCATTCTTAACCGCACACCTGTGCTTGGTCCTTTGCAGCCCGCTATAGTACGCAGTATCGATAGTACCAGACAAACTGCCCAACTGTTGCTGCGTTATGGACAAACTGCCGAAGTCCGCTATGCCGACATGGAATGGATCAGGCCGCGCATTAGCATCGACAACCTGGGTGCCAAACCCGAATTAATTACCGATATTCTGCAAATCGGTGATCAAATTCGCGTTCGCAAAGCTTATGGTGAATCCAACCTTTGGTTCCTGTCGCAAGTACCCGATGCACAAGGTGCCATGATCGCACTGGACCCCAAAGATGGTGCTATCATCGCTCTGGTTGGCGGTTTTGAGTATTTGCATAGCAAATTTAACCGGGCCACTCAGGCTTTGCGTCAGCCGGGCTCCAACTTTAAGCCCTTTATTTACTCAGCCGCACTGGAACAGGAATTTACCGCCGCCAGTCTGATCAATGATGCGCCAGTGGTATTTAATGACAGAAGTCTGGAAGACTCCTGGCGGCCGGAAAACTACAGTGGCAAATTTTTCGGCCCTACGCGTTTGCGCCAAGCCCTGTATAAATCGCGTAATTTAGTATCTATTCGTCTACTCAGGGAAATAGGTGTTGGTACCGCCATTGATTATGCCGTACCTTTTGGCTTTAAACCCGAACACTTACCCAGAAACCTGTCCTTGGCTTTGGGTAGTGCTTCTGTACCACCTATTGATGTCGCCACAGGCTATGCAGCCATTGCCAATCAAGGCTATGCCATCAAACCCTACTTTATTGAACGCATCGAAGACAGTGATGGCAAAGTACTGTATCAAGCCGAACCCATTACCGTATGTGAAAATTGTGAATATCTACCCAAGGTAGAACTCATCAGCCTGAATCCCACAGATCAGGCCATTAACATTGCTGACAGCGCCGTGATGGCTCTGGATGAAGAAGAACAAAACCTGTTACAGGGGCCCCGCATTACCCACCTACCCATTGCTGAGCGGGTAATGGATAAACGTGTCAACTATATCATGCACACCATATTGCAAGATGTTATCACCCAAGGCACAGGGCGGCGTGCATTAAAACTGGAACGTAATGATCTGGCAGGCAAAACCGGCACCACCAACGACCAGAAAGACGCCTGGTTTTCTGGCTACAACAACCAAATAGTGGCCACTACCTGGGTAGGTTTTGATCAACCAAGACCATTAGGTCGTAACGAGTTTGGTAGCACTGCAGCCCTGCCTATCTGGATTGACTTTATGGCGGAGGCTCTGCGAGACACTCCAGAGCTGGCACGCCCGCAGCCCAATAATATGATCGCTGCGCGTATTAACAAAGCGACTGGTCTGCTGGCTAAGCAGGATGATGATAACAGCATGTTTGAAATATTTCGTGAAGAACTCGCACCCACACAAATTTCACCACCAGACAAAGCCGGCTCTGGTAGCACAACTGAAGAATTGACGCCTGAAGAAGTGTTCTAGCCCGGGTTGTTTATCACCCTAAAAACCTCAGTTGAGCACTTATGTCCTGCGTAACATGTTGCAATGCTATAAAAATGGCCAGCGATTCTATTCACCCTGCAGGTGCAGGCAAATTAGGTTTATCTGGCCTGGTGCACCAACATATGCGGATGAGAAATATTCATCAGGCCCGCTTTAAAACCCCGCTGACGTTGTTTGGCCGACAGCTTACGCCATATAAGCCAACCACGAGCCTGCACCTGTTGGTGTAGCCATGTCTCTGGGGTGCCGCCACTGGCACCTGCCCAGCGCTTTTTATTGATACGCAACACCACATCACCATCCAGTTCCACATACCAATCACGCTGACTATGGCTAACCTTTATCACTTCACCATCCAGCAGCATAAAACCACCCACTGGCGGCTCTATTCTGGCCGCTGCCACCGGGTGACCCAATGCACTCGACCAGATACCCACACCCGCCGCTCTGGCCTGAGCTTCTAACTGCCATAAACAAGCCGGTGCTGCCCGTGGTGACACACTAATCACAAAGGCCAGACCCTGCGCCACCAAATGCGCTGCCAGCCAGTCTCCCTGAGCATTGTAGATCTGTCCCAGCCAGCGCCCATAATGATCACGGGCAGGCTGCTGACGCTGATCCAACCCAACCTGCCAAAACACCTCCCTGCTGGCTTGCATAAACGCAATAACGGCCTGCTTTGCCGCTCTGGCCAAAGGCTGGTCAGGCAGACTATTACGCCCCAGTTCCGGAGTATTAACCATAGCCAATCGCAGGCGCTGGTCAGCATCAATATGGAGGGTATCCCCATCCACCACCCGCCAGGTGTCTATTATCTGGCGCGGCCCATTTAGCTGGGGTGCATCACACTGCCCCATGGCCAGCAGGCTATAGGCAAGTAAACCAATCGCCAAGTATAGGCGGACTAGCAGAGCAGACAAGGTAATCTCCTATGCAAAATTACTTATACAAGTATACTACAGGCTTTAGCGCCAGCTAAGGAAGGCCCGAGCAATGCCTGCGCGATAGTAGGATGGTGGCTAAGCAATCTCTGACCAATAAAATCAATAATCTGGAAATTGCCGCGTCACTGTGCGCCTGACAAGGTGCCATGGTGCAGATCTTGCCTAAATATATAATGCCATAGCAAAAACGAACCCGCATAAAAAAACCCGCCATTAAAAAGCGGGTTTTTTACTTGCACAGCGTAAGATCTACTTACTGCTGCGACCACCAAAGCGGCGGTTAAAGCGATCAATACGACCGCCAGTGTCCAGAACCTTCTGCTTGCCAGTGTAGAAAGGATGGCAAGAGGAACAAACATCAATATGGATGTCTTTACACAGAGTGGAACGTGTTTCAATAACGTTGCCACAAGAACAGGTTGCCTTCACTGTAGTGTACTTAGGATGAATATCTTTTTGCATGGATCTAACCCCTTAGGTTATGGCACCGCCACCTGATCATTGTCAGGCACCGTACCCAATTAGGATGCTCTATCATCGAGCTTCCAGAAAACAGGAGGCGGAATTTTAGCAGACCTTTATCTTAGGTCAAGTATTTTTGTCTATTATTCCCTGACCAGCACCGAAAAATGCCATAAATACAACCAAATTAACCAAAATCAAAAGATAATTCTAAAAACCTCAGTTGAACACAGAATTTGTGCTGAGAGACAGGGCCACAAAACAAGGCGTCGCTCACAGGCAATGGCCGTGGCCCTTGGCAAGAGCCGCAACGATGGTTTGTGGTACAGACAAACCTAAAGTCCAGCCGACAATCCTACATCCCGTCCTACACCCAAATCTTTGCTATTTTGCATAATTGGCAAAACAGCAAAGATAGCTACCAGCAAGTCAATGGTGTAGCATGGCAAGGTTCCAATAACTAATACCAGCACAGCCCTTGAACACCTATCTGCACATTGTTATTGCCAGCGGTTTACGTCAGGTATTTACCTATTTGCCGGCATCCGACCAGAGTCCTCTGCCGGCCATAGGCTGCCGGGTACTGGTATCCTTTGGTCGTAGCCAGCGTGTAGGCTTGGTAGTAGCACACAGTGATGTATGTGACCTGCCGACAGACAAGTTAAAAGCTGTGCTGGAAACACTGGATAGCACGCCTTTACTACCCGACCCACTGTGGCAACTAGGCAACTGGGCGGCTAACTACTATCAGCACCCCACCGGTGACGCGCTACTGCATCTGTTGCCCGTACGCTTGCGCCAAGGCCACAACAACCAGCTAATAAGTCGTTATTGGCAACGTGTAGACACCTCACCGGAACTGGGTCGCGCACCCAAGCAAGCCCAGATCTGGCAGCAACTGCAAACCCTGCCTGAAATCTTTGGTGAGCACCTGTTGGCTTCGATTAATCTGGCCGCCAAAGATCTTAAACCGCTGCTGGAAAAAGGCTTAATAGGGCTGACTCAGCCACCGCAATTGACCCCCGCTGCCAACCTGCAGACTCAACCCCTACAACTCAATGACGAACAGCAGGCGGTGTATAACCGTATTAGCAAACAATCGCATCAATTCGCCTGCCATCTGCTACAAGGCATTACGGGTAGCGGCAAAACAGAAGTTTATCTGCAATTGATCGAGCACTGCTTAAAGCAGGGCCAAAGAGCACTGATTCTGGTGCCCGAAATCGGCCTCACCCATCAATTATTAGCACGCTTACAGCAACGCTTTAACAACCCACTGTTGGCCTTACACTCAGGACTAACTGACCAGCAACGTTTGCATGCTTGGCAACAAAGTAGGCTGGGACAGGGCGACATTATTTTAGGTACCCGCTCCGCTATATTTACCCCCATTCCCAATCTGGGGCTGATTATTGTTGATGAAGAACACGATCAGGCCTTTAAGCAGCAGGAAGGCTTCCGCTACCATGCTCGTGATGTGGCCATAAAACGCGCTTATGATGCCAATATTCCTATCCTCCTCGGCTCAGCCACTCCCAGTCTGGAAAGTCTGGATAATAGTCGTCGCCAGCGCTACCAGTTGCATAAATTAAACCATCGTGCTGGCGGTGCCAGTCAGCAAAGTTACGAGATTATTGACTTGCGCCAACAACCTGTTACAGCAGGTATTTCAGAGCGCCTGAGCAAGATAATGCACCAGCAACTGCAAGCCGGACATCAAGTTCTATTAATGCTTAACCGGCGCGGTTTTGCACCCAGTTTGCAATGTCAGGCCTGTGGCCAAACCGTGACCTGCCCGGCCTGTGACACCAGCATGACCCTGCACAAGTTTCCGGCCCGACTGCATTGCCATCATTGTGACCACAGACAAGCCATTAGCTACAGCTGCTCTTATTGCCAGGCCTCACAGATGCGGCCTTTAGGCAGTGGTACTGAGCGCATAGAAGAGGAATTACAAAGGCAATTCCCGGCCTACCCTGTGCATCGTATTGATCGCGACACAACGCGCAACAAAGGCTCGCTGACGGGCATGCTGGAACAGATACATCAGGGCCAACCATGTATCTTGATTGGTACCCAAATGCTGGCCAAAGGGCACCACTTCCCCCATGTCACTGCGGCCGTTATTGTGGACGCTGATAGTAGCCTATTTTGCAGTGATTTTCGCGCCCCGGAACGGCTGGCCCAGCTTATTATCCAAACCTCCGGACGGGCTGGACGAGCAAGTTTGCCGGGGACGGCTTATATTCAGACCTATCAAGCCGAACACCCTGTTATCACCTCCCTCACGCAGCAAGGCTACAATGCCTTTGCCGAGTTAGAGTTACAACACAGACAAGCCAGCCTGTTACCCCCGTTTGCTTATATGGCGCTGTTTTTGGTACAAGCCCGGCAGGAACAGGCCGCCTATAGTTTATTAACTTGGCTACAACAACAAATCAGCCAGCCTGAACTGGCCGCCAGCACACAGGCATTGCAGCACTTTGGGCCCATGCCTGCCACCATGCCCAAACGAGCTAATCAATTTCGTGTGCAACTGCAATTACAGCACCCCTCGCGTACCCATTTGCAACATTTGTGTCGCCACCTGTGCTGGTTGCTAGAACAGCACCCTGACAGTAAAAAGCTGCGCTGGAGTCTGGATATCGATCCTCAGGAATTGGGGTAGATTGAAACTGGCAACAACACCTTAGCCAGCTACTAAACAGTTGGCTTTATTACTCATTTCAAGGGATAATATCAGGCTTGTTGATGGTTCTGGTTAATTTATTTGATCATCACCAAACCACAATTCTTTTGCAACCAAATATCCGAGCCATTCATGAAGCAGTTAGTCGCCTCTTTAATTGAGCAATCCATTGAAAAACTAAAGCAATCCGGTGCTTTCGATACTAGCCTGAAAGCCAATATTCAGGTCGAAAACACCCGCGACAAGCAACACGGCGATCTGGCCAGTAATGTGGCTCTGACTTTGGCCAAAGCGGCCCGCCGCAACCCACGTGATATTGCCCAGATGATTTGTGACAATCTGCCAGCCGCGGCGGAAGTGAGCAAGACAGAAATTGCCGGCCCTGGTTTTATTAACTTTTTTATTAGCCAGAATGCTACCGCCACCGTACTGAACAGAATTATTGCCCAAGGCGACGCTTATGGCCAATGCCAGGTAGGCAATAACCAGAGCGTGCAGATTGAATTTGTGTCTGCCAACCCAACAGGCCCTCTGCATGTCGGCCACGGGCGTGGGGCGGCTTATGGCGCCAGCTTGGCCAACTTGCTAAAGGCCGCAGGTTTTAAGGTACAACGCGAATACTATGTTAATGACGCAGGCCGACAGATGAATATTCTGGCTGCCAGTGTTTGGCTGCGCTATTTGGCTTTGCAAGATATCACTATTGCTTTTCCCAGCAATGGCTATCAGGGCGCCTATGTTAAGGATATTGCCGCTGCCTTGCACCAGCGTGTTGGTGCCAGCTTAAAACATACTGCAACCGAGATCACCACTAATCTTCCAGCCGATGCGCCCGCAGGCGACAAGGAAGCCCATATCGACGCTATTATCGAGCGCGCCCAGCAGTTACTGGGCCCCGATAATTATCAACTGCTGTTTGCCGCAGGTCTGGATGCTATTCGTGACGATATCAAAGATGATCTGCAAGCATTTAATGTGACTTTTGATAACTGGTTCTCTGAACGCAGTTTAAGCCACGATGATCAGATCGAACGGGTGATCAAAAAACTGCAGGAAAAGGATCATATTTACCAAAAAGAGGGTGCCTTGTGGTTCCGCTCAACCGCCTTTGGTGATGATAAGGATCGGGTAGTAAAGCGTGATAACGGCCAAACCACCTATTTTGCTTCTGATATCGCCTATCATTTAAATAAATTTGAGCGCGGCTTTGACACAGTTATCAATATCTGGGGCGCTGATCACCATGGCTATATCACGCGTGTCAAAGCTGCTTTGACTGCTATGGGTATTGACGCCGAGCGCCTGGTGGTAAAGCTGGTACAGTTCGCCATTTTGTATCGCGGCAACGAGCGGGTACCCATGTCTACTCGCAGCGGGTCCTTTGTTACCCTGCGTGAGTTACGTGATGAAGTTGGCAAAGACGCATCTCGCTTCTTCTATGTAACACGCAAGGCAGAGCAGCATATGGATTTTGATTTGGAGCTGGCTAAATCTGACAGCAAAGACAACCCTGTCTATTATATCCAATATGCTCACGCCCGCATTAGCACCATGCTGACCAAGCTGGCGGCAGAGGATATGGCATGGGATCAAGCTCAGGGGCTAGCTAACCTGCAACAACTCAGCGCAGCAGCAGAAATAACACTGATGCAGCAATTGGAACTCTACCCCGAGGTGCTGGCCAACGCTGCTGTGGCTTATGAACCTCATCAGATCGCCCATTATCTGCGTGATCTGGCTGGCAACTTCCACACCTACTATAACGCTCACCGCATGAAGATCGACGATGCTCCATTGCGTAATGCCCGCTTAACCTTAAGCATAGCCACCCGTCAGGTACTGGCCAATGGCCTGCATCTGTTAGGCGTTGATGCGCCGGAAAATATGTAATATGGCTCGTGACTACGCCCGTGGCAAAAAGCCCAAAAAAACTACCCAGCCCAAGGCTTCGCCTTGGCGATCACTGTTTACCTTATTGATTGCCGGCGGCTTTGTTGGCGGCCTGTGGTTTCTTGCACAACAGCCAAAAGATCAAACTGCACCGCCACCAAAGCCACAATCGGCAACAACCACTATAAAGCCCAAGCAGTCAACTGAGCAGGCCGACCGGGACAATGGCAACAACACCTCAGATGACAAGAGTAGCTTTGATTTCTACAACCTGTTGCCGGAAAGCCAGATTGAGCCACAAGAGGTGGCTGCCTACAAATCCACTCCCAAGGATCCTAATAAAAAGACCAACACACTCTTACAAGCTGGTTCATTCCGCAAACTTAAGGATGCCGAACGCCTGCGCGCCAAGCTTATTTTGCTTAATTTACCCAATGTGGTAACAGAAAAAACCACATCCAGCAGTGGTAGCGTTTGGTATAGGGTTCGCCTGGGGCCATTTGCTAACCGTTCCAAGCTTAATAAAGCAGAAGATATACTCGCGCAGAACAATATTGCTCCCCTGCGTATCAACCGAGAATAAAGGACCTGTACAAGCTAGAGATTGCTATGCCTCTAAGCTCCTCGCGATGACGCATTGTACAGGGTTGCCCTAGTAGGTTATCCGAGCCGGCACTGGAAAAATAATCCTCTTACCAAGGTTTCAGCAAAACTCTGGGTCTTGAAATAATCCTGTGCAACTCCATTAATAGGACATTAGCAAATAGTGGAGTAATTCCGTGACAACAATTGTTTCCGTGCGCCGTGGCGACAAGGTGGTACTGGGTGGTGATGGCCAAGTATCCTTGGGTAACACTGTGATGAAAGGCAATGCGCGTAAAGTACGCCGTCTTTATCAGAACGAAGTGATCGCTGGTTTCGCTGGTGGCACAGCAGATGCCTTTACCCTGTTTGAGCGCTTTGAAGCACAACTGCAGAAGCATCAGGGCCAACTGGTGCGCTCCGCCGTAGAATTGGCAAAGGACTGGCGCAGCGATCGCGCTCTGCGCAAGCTGGAGGCCATGCTGGTGGTCGCCAACAAAGAGGCTTCATTAATCATTACCGGCAATGGTGATGTAGTAGAGCCTGAACATGGTCTGATCGCCATCGGTTCCGGCGGCAATTACGCTCAGGCGGCAGCAACAGCATTATTAAAAAACACTGATTTAAGTGCCGAGGAAATCGTTGCCAAAAGTCTCGATATTGCCGCTGATATCTGTGTCTTTACCAATCATAATACTACCATTGAGTCTCTGGATATCTAGGAAAAAACATGTCAAATCTGACTCCAGCACAAATCGTTAGCCAACTGGACCAACATATTATCGGCCAGTCAGAAGCAAAGCGAGCCGTCGCCATAGCACTCCGTAACCGCTGGCGCCGCATGCAATTAGACAATGATATGCGGGCTGAAATAGCACCCAAAAATATCATGATGATCGGCCCTACGGGCGTTGGTAAAACGGAAATTGCCCGCCGTTTGGCCAAATTATCCAATGCACCTTTTATCAAGATAGAGGCCACCAAGTTTACCGAGGTTGGCTATGTAGGCCGAGATGTTGAGTCAATTATCCGTGATCTGGTCGAAACGGCTATCAAAATGCTGCGTGAACAAGCCATGGACCAGGTTGCCAACACCGCCGCTGATCATGCAGAAGAGCGTATTCTGGACGCCCTATTGCCACCTGCCCGGGGGGAAGAGGCCAACCAGGACTCTTCGACCCGACAGGTATTCCGCAAGAAGTTGCGTGAAGGCCAACTGGACGACAAAGAAATTGATATAGAAATGGCGGTTACCCCTATGGGGGTCGAAATTATGGCGCCTCCTGGTATGGAAGAAATGACCAGCCAATTGCAGAACATGTTTTCCAGCATGGGGCAGAACCGCAAACAGACCCGCAAGATCAAAATCAAAGATGCTCGCAAACAGTTACAAGATGAAGAAGCCTCACAATTAATCAAAGAGGAAGATATCAAACAACAAGCTGTTGAGTCCGTTGAACAGAATGGTATTGTCTTCCTTGATGAAATCGACAAGATTGCTAAAAAACAGGAAGGTAGCAGTGGCGATGTATCCCGCGAGGGCGTGCAACGGGATTTATTACCCTTGATTGAAGGTTGTACTGTTAGCACTAAATACGGCATGGTAAAAACCGACCATATTCTATTTATTACTTCCGGTGCCTTCCACCTGGCAAAACCGTCGGACTTAATTCCCGAGTTACAGGGCCGTCTGCCTATCAGAGTGGAGCTTCATGCCCTCAAACCAGAAGACTTTGCGCGTATCTTAACCGAACCCAATTTCTCACTCAGAGAGCAATATCAAGCTCTACTAGGCGTAGAAGGTGTGGATCTGGAGTTTAGTGAAGATGGCATTAAACGCCTGGCCGAACTGGCTTTTGAGGTCAATGAGAATACCGAGAACATTGGCGCCCGCCGCTTACACACCTTGATGGAACGCTTGCTTGAAGACCTGTCGTTCGAGGCTGACCAAGCCCAAGGTGCCAAGGTGCTGATTAATCAGGCCTATGTAGAACAAAACCTGCAAGATCTGGTACAGGATCAGGACCTGAGTCAATATATCCTGTAGGCCTTAACGCCTGCTATTAAACTCTGCACAGTGGGTCTGGTAATATCAGGCCCACCTTTGCAGACCGCCAATATAGAAGCCCCTTAGCCTAAATATTTTTCCAGTTGGCGCTGGATCTCAGACTCAATCTGTCCTTTCATAGGGCTCAGCATCATACCCAATTTTAGCTCAACACATACCTCTCCTGGGGCTAACGTCAATGCACCATTTACACCCTGGCGCTCTAACTGCATAGTGTCACCTTGCCAAGTACAATTGACCCCAAGCTTATTTTGCAACTTTCCGGCAAAATTATCTGCCGCACTACGAGCTTCTTCCATAGAACGCTGATGGGGATATAAAATACTTACTATTGCCATTTTTTAACCAATTTCCTTAACTATAATTAATTATTTATAACAAAACCAGACTCTAAATTAAACACTTGTTTGAATAAAGACAATGAAAAAATTTCTTTAGCTTTCATGCATCTACCATTCAAATTAGGGTACTAAGTTTAAGCTTTCAGATAGTGAATAATGGCATATACACAAATAGCATATGCTTAGATCGATATATTATTAGACTTCAACCCAGATATTGCTACTATGCCAGCCAGCGCAAATAAAAATAACAAGCGCCATAAGAAGAATAGACATCCTTACGGGCTTGCAAATAAAAATAAAAAACAGCCTTAGAAAGCAGCTCCTAGGAGCTGCTTTTTTATTGCCTGCTTATTGCCCATAAAGCCAAGCAATAATTTACCTAACCGGCACAGGATTTATCTGCCATCCACACGGTCAGGCTGTCCATACGCCCTTTTAACTGACCATACTCTTCAGCAAGCCCATCATCTTCCTGAGTATTAACCACTAGCAACACTGGCCAATACACGACACCACCGACAAATTCCAGACGGGAGCGCTCCACCTCATCACTATATTCAGTAGCCAATATTTCCATTTGTGCAGCAATACGCCGTGCCTCGGAATAGAGTTGATCACAACTAAAGGATGCATACAGCCCAGTGAAGCCACTTACCACTGCAGGGTCCTTCTCTGCCTGCTGGGCCACATCAACACTGGTACACGCAAATATCAGACTGCACAAGGCCCCTGTGACTAGTTTTTTTATAATCATTATTTCCCCAACTACCTATTTCACCAGACCGCGTTCGGCAGCATAAGTTTCCAGACCAAAAACATTGACGTTAATATAGCTTAACAGAAGCAGGCGTGGATTCCACAGATAGAATCCACGATTCTACAAAAGTGGGCTAGCCACCTCGAGAGGCACGCTTGCGCTCGTGTTCTTTCAAAAGCTTCTTGCGCAGGCGGATATAGTTGGGGGTCACTTCCACCAGCTCATCGTCTTCGATAAACTCTAAGGCTTGTTCCAACGAATGGCGAATAGGCGGTGTTAGCTGGATATTTTCATCAGTACCCGCGGCACGAATATTTGTTAACTGCTTGCCCTTGGTGGGATTAACTACCAGGTCATTGCTGCGGCTATGCACACCAATCAACATACCTTCGTAGACATCGATATTAGGGTCGATCATCAAGCGTCCACGATCTTGCAGGTTAAACAAGGCAAACGCCAATACCTTACCATTCACCATGGATACGAGGACCCCGTTTTGTCGCTCAGCCATAGGGCCTTGCTTCACTTCACCATAGTGATCAAACACAGAGGTCATAACACCACTGCCTGAGGTCAAAGTCAGGAACTGGCCCCGAAAACCTATCAGACCACGCGAAGGCACAATAAACTCAAGGCGGGTGCGCCCTTTGCCATCCGGCTCCATATTGGTCATTTCTGCCTTACGCCGACCCAGCTCTTCCATCAAGGACCCTTGGTGCTGATCTTCACAGTCAATCAGCACTGCCTCATAAGGCTCCATCATGACGCCATCAATTTCTTTTTGAATAACCTGCGGACGTGAAACCCCCAGCTCAAATCCTTCACGGCGCATGGTTTCAATCAATACAGACAAGTGCAACTCGCCACGCCCAGAAACGATAAACTGATCGGGAGTCCCACCCTGCTCTACCCGTAAGGCCACATTGTGAATCAATTCACGCTCCAGACGTTCTTTGATATTACGGCTGGTAACAAACTTGCCATCCTGACCAGCAAAGGGAGAATCATTCACTTGAAAGGTCATGGATACAGTGGGCTCATCGACACTAAGCGCCGGTAGTGCTTCGACATTTTCCAACGCACATAAGGTATCCGAAATATTAAGCCCGTCAATACCAGTAATACACACGATATCTCCAGCTTGTGCCGATGGTGCATCAACACGCTCCAATCCTAAATAACCCATAACTTGTTGCACTTTGGCTTTGCGGGTAGCACCTTGGTGGTCGACCACCATCACTTGTTGGCCTGCATTAATAGTGCCGCGAGTGACTCGACCAATACCAATAACGCCCACATAGCTGGAATAGTCTAAAGCCGAAATTTGCATCTGCAAATCACCTTCAGGATCTACATCAGGAGCCTGCACATGCTCGACCAGAGCGCTAAACAAAGGCGCCATATCATCCGCCATGGCCTCTGGATCCAGTCCAGCAATGCCATTTAAAGCGGAAGCATAAACAACCTGAAAATCCAACTGCTCATCAGTGGCACCCAACTGATCAAACAAATCAAACACCTGATCCATAACCCAATCAGGACGCGCACCGGGGCGATCAATCTTGTTAATAACAACAATCGGATTGAGACCCTGCTGGAAAGCTTTTTGGGTCACAAAGCGCGTCTGAGGCATGGGGCCATCGACAGCATCTACCAATAGTAGTACGCAATCAACCATGGATAGTACACGTTCTACCTCACCCCCAAAATCAGCGTGCCCTGGGGTGTCTACTATATTGATATGGTAACCATTCCAGTTGATAGCCGTATTTTTGGCCAGGATGGTGATGCCGCGCTCTTTCTCCTGATCATTGGAGTCCATGATACGCTCAGAGCCTTGATCTCGACGATCCAGAGTACCGGACTGCTCCAACAGTTTATCTACCAAGGTAGTTTTACCATGGTCTACGTGGGCCACAATGGCAACGTTTCTTAACTTTTCGATCATCTTTTGACTCCAGACCCCCACCCTATAGATAGATATAAGGGAGGGGTGATAAATAAAAGCCCCGCCAACAATACTGGCAGGGCCTAAAAATTCGCGCGCATATTATACCATTATTTTTATAACAAGTTATAACGACTCACCTCTGTTGCCTTGTTTATAGTTAAATTAAGGCGCAAGAACGAGCACAAACCGCCATATGCCCCATTTTAGTGCACCTTTGCTAGAACATGCACCAAATTGCAGCAAAAATAGGTACTTTTTAATAACAACACAGGCCTAGCGCACCAGCTTAGCGCAGCCACAGGTGAAATTAAGGTAAATTCGATATAATATAGTGGCAATTTCTTAGCTTAGCAGGCAATTATTAACAAGTTTAGCTCCAAAAATCCTTTTTTTTGGAGCACTAAGCCAAATTGGCACGGCTGTTGCTTTGTTAGGGCAACAAAGCAGCAATGACAATCAATATTGTCTGTATTCTGCCAGAGCAACAAGCTAGCGTCTTGCTGCATAAATATATCGCGTTAACCAACCCAGCCAGAAAGCTGGCCAATTATGGAGAGACATCATGTCTTCAAATACTTTGAAAATGATCCAGGACAATGACGTTCGTTGGGTCGACCTGCGTTTCACTGATACCAAAGGTAAAGAACAGCACGTTACTATCCCAGCCAAGGCTGTAGACGAAGACTTCTTCAGCGAAGGCCAGATGTTTGACGGCTCTTCTGTTGCTGGCTGGAAAGGCATCAACGAGTCCGACATGATTATTATGCCTGATGACAGCTCAGCTGTGATCGATCCATTTACCGAAGACGCTACCGTGAACCTGCGTTGTAACGTTATCGAACCCAGCACCATGCAAGGTTATGATCGCGACCCACGCTCAGTTGCCAAACGTGCCGAAGATTACCTCAAGTCCACTGGCATTGGTGACACCGCATTCTTTGGTCCTGAGCCAGAGTTCTTTGTATTTGACGACGTTAAGTGGAAAGCAGACATGTCTGGTGCCATGTACGAGATCAACTCAGAAGAAGCCGCCTGGCAGTCCGACGCATCCATCGAAGGTGGCAACATCGGTCACCGTCCAGGGGTTAAAGGTGGTTATTTCCCTGTGCCACCAGTTGATTCTTCCCATGATATGCGTGGCGCCATGTGTGACGCTATGGAGGCCATGGGGGTTGAGGTTGAAGTACACCACCATGAGGTAGCGACAGCCAACCAAAATGAAATCGGCACCAAGTTCAGCACTCTGGTTCGCAAAGCGGACGAAGTACAAATCCTGAAGTACTGTGTGCATAATGTGGCCCATGCTTACGGCAAAACAGCGACCTTTATGCCCAAGCCTATCGTTGGTGACAACGGCTCTGGCATGCACGTTCACCAGTCTATTTCGAAAGACGGCGTCAACCTATTTAACGGTGACGGCTACGGTGGTCTATCCGAAACAGCCCTGTACTATATTGGTGGTGTTATCAAGCACGCACGTGCTCTAAACGCATTTACTAACGCCTCTACCAATGCCTACAAGCGCTTGGTGCCTGGTTTTGAAGCACCTGTAATGCTGGCCTATTCGGCCCGTAACCGTTCCGCTTCAATCCGTATCCCATACGTTAGCAATCCTAAGGGCCGTCGTGTAGAAGTACGCTTCCCGGATCCTACAGCCAACCCATACCTGTGTTTCTCGGCACTGCTGATGGCTGGCCTTGACGGTATTCAAAATAAGATCCACCCTGGCGACGCCGCCGACAAGGATCTGTATGACCTACCAGCTGAAGAAGCAGCAGCTATTCCAACCGTTGCCAGCAGCTTGGAAGAAGCACTGAGTGCTCTGGATGCCGATCGTGAATTCCTGACTCGTGGAGGTGTCTTCACCGATTCCATGATCGACGGTTATCTGGAACTGAAGCGCGGCGAAGTTGAAGCGGTGAACAGCGTTACTCACCCAGTTGAGTTTGACCTTTACTACTCTTGTTAAGCACCATGAGTTAGCTTACGAAAGCCCTCTCGACCCAGAGGGCTTTTTTGTTTATAGCTAAACAAAAAAATCTGCGCGCACCATTTTGGTGCGCGGTATAATGGAAAATATGGCGACCCGAAGCTCACATCAATCACACCCTGCCAATCTGGTGGACCAACTAAGCACGGCTGTCATTCTGCTGGATCAAGATTTAAATATACAAAATTTAAATCAAGCTGCTCAGAACCTCCTGCTAATTAGTCTACAACAGGTTCATGGGTCGTCATTGGAGAAGGTTGTCCAACTAGAGCCTAAGTTATTGGCGCAATTTCGAGCCAGTCTGCGTCAGGCGCAATCATTCACCAGCCGTGAAATAAAAATCAAACTACCAGGCCAACCGGTGATGTTAATTGACCTTACTGTCACGCCTCTGGAAAACCAAAATAGTCTGGTATTGGAAATTCAACCTCTGGACCGATTTTCTCGCCTGATTCGTGGTGAACGCATGCACAACCGCCGCCAGTCATCGGCCAATCTGGTGCGCAATCTGGCCCACGAAATCAAAAACCCACTAGGGGGCATTCGCGGCGCTGCACAATTACTGGAACGCGAATTGGAAAGCCAGCTTGACGACCCAATCGCCTGTCAGGAACTGCAAGAATATGCCCATGTCATCATTTCCGAGGCCAACCGACTACGCGATCTGGTTGATCGATTACTGGGCCCACAACGCCAAGCCCATAAGCAAAGCAGCAATATCCACCAGATATTGGACAAAACCTACAAACTGTTATCGGCAGAAGCAGGCCAGCAAGTCAATTTGTGCAGAGATTATGACCCCAGCTTGCCAGAGCTAATGCTTGACGCCAACCAGCTGATGCAGGTATTTCTGAATATTGGCCGTAATGCCCTGCAAGCACTGCAGGAAAACCCTATCGAGACACCTGAGATTCGTATACAAACCAGAGTCGTAAGGCGCTTTACCATCGGCAACCATTGTCATCGTCTGGTATGTCGCATTGGTATCAGCGATAACGGCCCCGGCATTAGCCCTGAATTAAAAGATGAAATCTTTTTCCCCATGATCACCCATCGGGCACAAGGCACCGGATTAGGTTTGAGCATTGCCCAAAACCTGATTGCACAGCACCAGGGCCTTATTGAGTGTGACAGTAAACCTGGGCACACCTGTTTTAATATTTATATTCCCATGGAGGTAACACCATGAGTGAACAAGTCTGGCTAGTCGATGATGATAGCGCTATCCGCTGGGTTCTGGAAAAAGCGCTACAGCACGCCAATATTTCATGTCGGAGCTTTGCACAGGCCGAGCAATTACTTGATGCTACCCGGCGCCAAACTCCACAACTGATAATCAGTGATATCCGGATGCCAGAAATGGATGGCTTCTCTCTACTGCAGGAGCTGCAAGCCAAGCTACCCAATACTCCAGTTATTATTATGACCGCACACTCTGATCTGGACAGTGCAGTTACCGCCTATCAGGGTGGGGCTTTTGACTATTTGCCCAAACCATTTGATATTGATGAAGCCATTGCTCTGGTGCGCAGAGGTCTGCAATTTAGTGCTGAGCAAAGCGCTGACGGCGCCACCAACCCCGATGCCGAACCAGCTAGCAAACCCAGCCAGTTGATTGGCGCTGCCCCGGCTATGCAAGAAGTATTTCGGGCCATTGGTCGGCTGTCACAATCGAATATGACAGTGATGATTAACGGCGCTTCTGGCACGGGCAAAGAGCTAATAGCACAAGCCGTTCACCAACACAGTCCGCGCGCCACCAAACCTTTTATTCCACTAAATATGGCCGCTATCCAAAAGGATTTGATCGAGTCTGAATTATTTGGTCATGAAAAAGGTGCCTTTACCGGTGCTACCAACCAACGTAAAGGGCATTTTGAACAGGCTCATGGCGGCACCTTATTTCTGGATGAAATTGGGGATATGCCAGCCGAAGCCCAAACCCGCCTATTACGCGTACTTGCTGATGGTGAGTTCTACCGTGTTGGTGGCCACACCCCGGTAAAGGTTGATGTGCGTATTATTGCGGCTACCCATCAGGATCTTAACAAGCGCGTAGAACAGGGGCTATTTCGCGAAGATTTATTCCACCGCCTGAATGTTATCCGTATCCATGTACCCACTTTGGCCCAACGCAATGAGGATATCCCTACTCTGGCAGAACACTTTCTTAATAAAACTGCACAAGAGTTGGGAGTAGAAGCCAAACTTTTAGCACCTGAAACAGCTGCTTATTTACAGCAACTGGATTGGCCAGGAAATGTACGCCAACTGGAAAACCTGTGCCGCTGGCTAAGTGTTATGGGTGCTGGCAGTAATATCCTGATCAGCGACCTGCCACCAGAATTACAAACAGCCGACCAACAAGCTCCCTCCCAGCAGTGGCAAGATTTACTATCTATGTGGGCCAGAAAACAGCTACAGGCTGGCGATCAGGGCATTCTTGATCAGGCCATGCCGGAGTTTGAACGGGCGATGATTAATGTCGCCCTGTCACATACAGGCGGACGCAAGCGTGAAGCCGCCGAACTACTTGGCTGGGGCCGTAATACACTGACCCGTAAGCTAAAAGAGCTAGGCATGAGCGATGCCAACCCGGATATGCCATAGGCGCTAATTTTCGCGAGTCTGGCTCACTAGCCAAGCATAAATTATTAACCATATCTGGTTTCGGTAGCCTCTTTGCATACACCTGCAAGGTGCATAGAACTACTCTGTATTTACTGGTATGACAAAATATTACGCAAAATATCTGCGTTCAAATAAGCTTTTTAGGTTTATAATCCTAGATTCCGCAGTTGAATGCGTGTTTAAGCCCAGGGAAAAAGCTCGATAACAAGGCCTTTATTGCAGCAAGTAGTGGTTCTACTTGCACAATAAATAACGCCGCTAGCGAGTTGTTTAACTAGCTTGAACCCGCATAGTGCTTCACCCAACTGGTGAAGGGTACTGTTGCCAAATATTTTTTTAATACGTTTAAAAAACGAATACACGGTCAACTGCGGAATCTAGGATAATAGCCACCGTCTAAACCACCAAGGTACAAGAACTTCGCCAATGCTCAGGAAGTGTCTTACCCACGAGATAATCGCCATGCTACATGTTGTACTGTACGAACCAGAAATCCCACCCAATACGGGCAATATTATCCGCCTATGTGCCAATACGGGCTTTCAGTTGCACCTTATCAAACCCTTAGGCTTTGATCTGGAAGATAAAGCTATGCGCCGAGCCGGGCTGGATTATCACGAATGGGCCAATATGCAGGTACACGAAAATTTCCCTGCGTTTATGGCACAGGTAAAACCCGCACGCCTACTCGCCATGACGACCAAAGGTAGTCATTGCTACAGCCAGTTAACTTATCAAACAGGGGATGCCTTGTTGTTTGGCCCAGAAAGTCGAGGGCTGCCAGAAGATATTCGCAACCAAAGTCAGGAACGCTTGCGACTACCTATGAAATCAAGCAGCCGCAGCCTAAATCTATCCAATTGTGCTGCTATTGTCGTGTATGAAGCATGGCGCCAGTTGGGCTTTACCGGCGCGGAATAAAAACTCGGTCAGCAGAGTCTGCCGACCCCTATGATTAGTGAGCTGTTTCGGCTTTAGCCTCGCCATTATCATCAGCTTCAGCAGCTTGCTGTTGCGCCATATTTTGAGCATATAGAGCATCAAAGTTGACCGGGGCCAACATTAATGCTGGGAAACTGCCGCGGGAAACCAGATTATCAATGGCTTCACGAGCATAAGGAAACAGAATATTCGGGCAAAAGGCACCCAAGACCTGGCCCATAGCCTGCTCTGGCACATTAGCAATATGGAATAATCCAGCCTGCTGAATTTCGGCCAAATACATAACATTGTCTTCAGCTTTAGCGGTCACGGTTAGATTAAGCACCACTTCGTAAGCTGTATCACTTAGCTGACGGCCTTTACTATTAAGCTCTACCCCAATTTCCGGTTTCCAATCGCCAGAAAAAGATTGTGGCGAGGTAGGTGATTCAAAGGACATATCCTTTAAGTAAACGCGCTGAATCTGAATTTGCGGTTGCTCGGCTTGGGCTTGGGCCGCGCCATTTTCTGGTTGCTTATCTTGTTCGCTCATGAGCACTCCTTTTTAACCCAACAGGGTATCCAATTGATTATCCCGTTGCAGGGCATATAGTTCATCACAGCCACCCACGGGCTGGCCATTAATAATAATTTGCGGCACTGTATGAGCGCCTGTCAGACGCATCATTTCACGCCGTTTTTCTCTATCGCCATCAACCTTGATCTCTGCGTACACCACTTGTTTGCTATCTAACAAACGTTTAGCGCGGTAGCAAAAGCCACACAAATCAGAGCTATAAACCGTTACTTCTGCAGCCATGCGGCCTCCAACCACCTTTTGCCAAAGCTTATTTACGTACCAGTGGCAAACCTTGATTACTCCATTCCAAGATACCACCGGTCATACGGTATACCTTGGTGTAACCATCTTTGCTTAACATGCTGGCCGCACTACCTGCTGTCTGTCCGGTCTTACAAATAAGCACTATAGGCTTATCACGATATTTCTGCAGATCACTAAGACGCTTGCTTAATTCAGCAAATGGAATATTTTTGGAATTAAGTATTTTGCCAGCTTTATAATCAGCCGCACTGCGAATATCCAACATCAGGGCATCATCATTATTACCCAATACGGTGGCTTGCTGAGGAGACACCGAGGGTGCGGCTTTACGCCGTTCGGTAAACACCAACATGGCTAAAGTCGCCACCAAAGCCAACACCATATCCCAATGATTAACAGCGAATTCGATTATACGATCCATAATTACCTTACCTGCATGCCACACGGCTGCCACAATACAAAAACCAGCGGGCATTATACACAATCTGTAGCCTATAAAACGGCTCTAAACCAAGATTCAAAGAATATAAGCCAATACATTGGTCAAACGTCTGATCTAACCTACTTAACATGGCTTAATTTGGGGCACAATGCTAAAATATCAAGCCTGTTTTTCGCTGTTTAGAGCACAAACACTATAAAATAGCATAACCACTTTTATGGTGTGGCGGCTCTATACACTTACTGACTCCGCAAGAGACTATGACGACAAAAACAACCAAAGCCCTTATTATTCTGGATGGTTGGGGCCAAAGTGACACATCCGCATCCAATGCGATTGCAACTGCTAATACACCCACTTGGGACAGTATGCTAAGCAAATATTCTCACACCTTGATAGGCACTGCCGGCCCAGATGTCGGTTTACCCGATGGCCAGATGGGTAATTCCGAAGTGGGGCATATGAATATAGGTGCCGGGCGGATTGTTTATCAAAACTTTACGCGTATTGGCAAAGCCATCAGTGATGGTGATTTTTTCACCAATCAGGTCTTAGTGACAGCCATCGATAAAGCCATTAGCAAACAGGGCACCGTGCATATTTGCGGGCTCTTATCCGATGGTGGTGTGCACAGCCATCAGGAGCATATTGTGGCAGCTTGTCGCATGGCAAAGCAAAGAGGTGCAGACCGTATAGTGGTACACGCCTGGCTGGATGGTCGCGACACGCCACCCCGCTCAGCACAGCCTTTTCTAGCCAATATCGAAAGCGCTCTAACGGCAGTGAATGGCCGTATTGGCAGTATTAGTGGGCGTTATTTTGCTATGGATCGTGATCAACGTTGGGAGCGCACTGAGCAGGCTTATCAAGCCATGCGTAATGGTTGCGCTGAGTATACCTATAATAATGCTCAGGCCGCACTGGCAGCGGCCTATGAGCGGGGTGAGGATGACGAATTTGTTACCCCAAGCGTGATTGTCGATAGGGATGGTAACGCCACAGGCATAAACAACGGCGACAGTGTTATCTGCATGAACTTTCGTCCCGACCGGGCCCGCCAAATAACCAGAGCCTTGGTTGAGACCGATTTTAACGGCTTTGATACGGGTGCTCCTCTGCAATTGGCGGAATATGTCATGCTGACTGAATACAGTGCCGAACTGGGACAATTATGTGCCTGCTCTTTTCCTCCGCAAAACATCTCCAATGACTTGGGAGAAGTGGTCGCCAAACAGGGTATGCAACAACTACGTATAGCCGAAACCGAAAAGTACGCCCACGTGACTTTTTTCTTTAATGGTGGGCAAGAAACCCCTTATACTGGCGAAACCCGTGAATTGATCGCCTCACCTAACGTCGCCACCTACGATCTACAACCAGAAATGAGTGCGCCTGAGGTCACTGATAAGCTGGTCAGTGCTATAGAATCACGCACCTATGATCTGATTGTTTGTAACTTTGCTAATCCTGATATGGTTGGCCACACAGGCAAATTCGATGCTGCTGTAGCAGCCGTGGAAGCCGTCGACAACTGCCTTGGACGCATAATAGCAGCGCTTAACAAGGTCGGTGGCGAGGCACTAGTCACCGCCGATCACGGTAATGTTGAACTTATGCAAAACCCCATTACCGGGCAACCACATACAGCGCATACGGTCTGGCCTGTGCCTTTGGTTTATGTAAGCCAGGCCCATCAAGCGCACAGCTTAAGGCAAGGTGTTCTAGCCGATATCGCACCCACTATACTGGCTATGATGGGCTTGGAGCAACCGGCTGAAATGACGGGCCAATCACTGCTGCAAGTCACCTAGCTGTTTAGCTATATGTTGCTGCAAACTGTCGCTTATCAGGCACGCCATTTTGCCATGGTCTGGGTGGTGTGCCTCTGCCTGCTTGGTTTAAGTAGCATTGGTAGCAGTCAAATGTGCCATGCTGCAACGAATCAGGAACCCAATAAAGCGCAGTTAGAGCAGCGTATGCAGACCTTGCAGAAAGATATCAAGGAGCTGCAAAACTGGCTCCAGCAGTCGCAGCAAAAAGCCTCCAAACTCAGCCAACAACTGGCTAGCAGTGAGCGTCAAATCAGCACCTTGAATAAACGCATGCGCGAGCGGCAAAACTCTCTGACCCACTTGCGCAACAAAATTCAGGCGCTACAAGAACAGGCCAGTCAATTACAAGACAGCCTCTTCGAACAGGAAATCTTGCTAGCAGTACATCTGCGTCAGCAATACCAATTACAACAACGCCAGGCCAGCGGTCTGCTGTTTTCTCTAACCGATGCCGCAGATGCCAGCCGCATGATGGCCTATTTTCGCTATCTGCATCAGGCTCAGGCTGAACAATTGACAGCCTATCGCCATAGTCTAGACAGATTGAATGAGGTACAGCAACAACAGGCTGATACTGAACTGGCCTTGCAGCAGGAATTGCATCAACTGGCACAACAGGAAACCAAGCTGGTTACAGCTCGCTCGCAACAAACAGTCGCCGCCAGTCAATTGCAGCAAGAACGCCAGTCCAAAAAGACTCAACTAGCCGACAGTAATGCTGCCAAGCGACAAATTAAGGATCTGCTTGAGCAGCTGGAAATAGCCCTGAAAAAGGCTCAAATAAGCAGTCTGGGGCAGCCTTTTGCCAAACGCCAAAAACAGTTAAGCTGGCCCTTACAGGGCAGTGTGCTAAACCGTTTTGGCCAGCAGCAAACTCAATACCCATTGAGCGAAAACGGCTGGTTAATCAAAGCCAAACCCGGCAGCAATGTACAGGCAGTGCATGGGGGGCAAGTAGTCTTTGCCAACTGGCTTAAGGGCTATGGATTGTTGCTGATTATCGACCATGGCGAAGGTTATTTAACCCTCTATGGGCAAAACCAGTCCCTTTATAAGGAAGTTGGTGATAAGGTAGAGACTGGAGAACTTATTGCCAACAGCGGCAAAACCGGTGGCCAACAAATTTCTGCTTTGTATTTTTCCATTCGCAAGAACGGGCAACCACAAGATCCGCGACATTGGCTTATACGTTAACACTGACGGGTAAATCCATACCATGAAGCACCCATTTGGCATCATTTTATTGGCTAGCTTGCTAGGCTTTGGTAACACTAACTGGCAAGCAGTGGCCGCTGAACCAGCACCGGCTCCGAATGTGCCACTAGAAGCCCTGCAGGATTTTGTCACCGTATATGAACGGGTGCGCACTGAACATGTTGACCCGCACACTGATGAAGAGCTGTTAAAACTGGCTTTACAGGGACTGATGCTAAAACTGGATCCCTATTCTGTATTTCTGGATGCCGCCGCAACGCAAGCCTTGGCAGAAGCAACCACCGGTTCCTATGTGGGCATTGGTCTGGAAATTGAACCCGCCGGGCATCATATTCTAGTCATCACACCCATTGATGGTAGCCCCGCCCAGCAGGCCGGGGTACAGCCAGGCGACTGGGTCACACATATTGATCAGCATAGTGTAAAAGGCTTGGATCACACAGCTATTAGTAACCTTATCAGTGGCCCCAAGGGTTCTGAGGTGACACTAAAGATACTGCGTCAGGGACAGGAGCTGAAGTTTACCATGCAACGGGCACAAATCGACATGCCCAGTGTCCGCAGTGAGCTTATGGCGGACCAGATAGGCTATTTACGCATTAGTCAGTTTCAGGAACGTACAGCCATAGAACTGGTTAGGCATATGCAGAACCTGCGCCAAAATGGTGCTCAGGCATGGCTACTGGACTTACGTAACAATCCGGGCGGCCTAATCACCACTGGTGTTGCCGTGGCCGATGCCTTCTTACACCAAGGCACAATTGTCAGCACCCGTGCCCGGCATGAATATGGCAATATGGTTTATGAGGCTGATGCAACAGATCCCAGCAAAAAGCTGCCAACATTGGTGTTAATCAATCGTGGTAGTGCTTCGGCAGCAGAAATCGTGGCCGCGGCTTTACAAGAAAACCGGCGCGCCAAACTGGCCGGCCAAACCAGTTTTGGCAAGGGCTCTGTGCAGTCAGTGATCAGTCTGGATGAACAACGCAGTATTAAACTGACCACAGCCTACTATTACACCCCTGCGGGAAATAACCTCAATAATAATGGCATTGTGCCAGACCATAAACTCAGCGACACCAAAACCGGAGAAGACACTTTGCAGAAAGCCATCGCCTTATTGCAAAACCAGCTATAATAGGCCCTATGAGAAATATCCACCATTTTCTGGCACTTGCACTCACAGCTTGTGCCTGGTTAGCAGGCTGCAACCTAGCTCAAGCAGAGGAAGAACCACAACCAGCAATGGTAGTGATTATAGATGATTTGGGTGATAACTTATCCAGAGGGCTAGGGGCTGTACACTTGCCAGGCCCAGTAACACTGGCCATTATGCCCCATACACCTTTTGGTCCACGTCTGGCCCACGCTGGTTACCAGTTGGGCAAAGAAATCATGCTTCACGCGCCCATGGAAAACCATGCCGGTTTGCGCCTTGGCCCCGGCGGCCTAACCAGTCATATGGACGAACAGACATTTAAACAGACACTACAAGACAATATTGCCAGCATCCCCTACGTAGCAGGTATTAACAACCATATGGGCAGTGCTTTAACCGAGTTAGAGCAGCCTATGCGCTGGACCATGGACATACTGGACAAACATGGGCTATTTTTTATCGACAGCCGCACCAGTGCCAATACACAAGCCTTGCGGCTGGCACAAGAACGGCATATAGCCAGTCAGTCGCGAGATGTATTTTTGGATAATAATCTTGCCCCAGAGGCCCTAGCAAAGCAATTCCAGCAAGCCATCAAAACAGCTCAACGACAAGGGTCCGCCATTTTGATAGGTCATACCTATCCTGCGTCCATCACATTTCTGAGAAAAAATCTGCCACAACTGGACGCCTTGGGCATTCGTCTGGTGTCAGCCTCGGCTTTGCTGTACGAAATGGATAACAGGCGCCCAAGGCCGCTCCCGCAAGCGCAGTTGGCAGAAGCCATTAGATAGCACGCTTGTGGCGATTGCACTCGCTATTGGTCACTAGTACACCAGCTACAAGCGCATCTCAATACCGCGCTCAGCCATATACTGCTTGGCCTCGGGTATGGAATACTCATTAAAGTGAAAAATACTGGCCGCCAGCACCGCATCGGCACCACCTTGGGTAACACCGTCTACCAGATGATCCAAATTGCCTACGCCACCAGAAGCAATAATAGGTACATTAACAGCATCACTAATGGCACGGGTTACACCCAGATCATAGCCGCTCTTAACACCATCCTGATCCATACTGGTTAGTAAGATTTCACCAGCCCCCAACTCCGTCATCTTAACAGCCCATGCCACTGCATCAATACCCGTTGGCTTGCGTCCTCCATGGGTAAATATCTCCCAGCGAGGAGTCTCACCGGACTGAGTAACCAATTTGGCATCAATCGCCACAACAATGCATTGGGAACCAAAACGCCCAGCCGCCTCGGCCACAAATTCAGGGTTATAAACCGCCGCTGAGTTAATACTTACCTTGTCGGCGCCGGCATTTAACATGCGTCGAATATCTTCACAGGTACGAATACCACCACCCACAGTAAGCGGAATAAATACTTCGCTGGCCATACGTTCTACTGTATGTACGGTAGTATCACGACCCTCATGGCTGGCGGTAATATCGAGAAAAGTAATTTCGTCTGCACCCTGTTCGTTATAGCGTTTGGCCACTTCCACGGGATCACCCGCATCACGGATATCAACAAATTGCACACCCTTAACCACGCGGCCATTTTCCACATCCAAACAAGGAATAATTCGCTTAGCCAGACCCATTAGTTACCATCCCAGTGCACAAAATTTTTCAACAATTGCAGACCGGCCGTATGACTCTTTTCCGGATGAAACTGCACAGCAAACAAATTCGGCTGCGCCAAAGCTACATCAAAGTCCACGCCATAATGACAGGTGCCAGCTACCAGATGACGCGCCTCGGTGCGCACATAATAACTATGCACAAAGTAGAAACGGCTATGGTTATCTATGCCTGACCATAGTGGGTGATCAATTTGCTGCACCTGATTCCAGCCCATATGTGGCACCTTAAGATGAGTATCAGTCACACTGGGTTGGTCAGCAAAAAACGCCACTTCTCCAGACAAGTGGCCCAGACAGTCTACCCCACCATTTTCTGATGAATGTTGCATCAATGCCTGCATACCCACACAGATACCTAACATAGGCTTGCTACCCAAAGTATCGGCCACAATCTTATCTACCCCCAGACGTCGTATTTCACCAATACAGTCGCGAATGGCACCCACGCCGGGCAATACCACCCGGTCGCTGTCGGCGATTGTCTGGGGATCATTGGTAACCAGAACTCTGGCTTGCGGGGCTACATGTTCCAAGGCCTTGGCAACCGAATGCAGGTTACCCATACCATAATCAATAACGGCAATAGTATTCATGCTTGCTTATAAGCTACCCTTGGTAGATGGCATCATGCCTGCCATACGTGGATCAGACGCTAACGCCATACGCAAGGCACGACCAAAGGCTTTAAATACCGTTTCTGCCTGATGATGAGCATTATTACCACGAATATTATCAATGTGCAGAGTGACCTTGGCATGGTTAACAAAACCGTGAAAAAACTCGTCAAACAGGTCAACATCAAAGCTGCCAATACGGCCCCGGCTGTATTCCACATGGTGACTTAACCCCGGACGCCCGGAAAAATCCAACACCACACGGGACAAGGCTTCATCCAAAGGCACATAAGCATGACCATAACGGGTCATACCCTTTTTATCACCTACAGCTTCAGCCACAGCCATACCCAAGGTAATGCCCAAATCTTCCACAGTATGGTGGGCATCAATATGCAGATCACCTTGAGCCTGAATATCCAGATCAAGTAATCCGTGGCGGGCCACCTGATCTAGCATATGATCCAAAAAAGGCACGCCAGTCTGGCACTGAAATTGGCCGCTACCATCGAGATTGACAGTGACTTTAATCTGGGTTTCCAGCGTGTTACGTTCTACCGTAGCAGTACGGGCCATCATAGGTAACTCCTATAAAGGGTTAAGAAAGCTTTGCAAGCCAGTGATTATACTGGAAATTCAAGCCCAAGGCCAAAGCTCAAAGGATGATCGTAAAGAGTCAACGACGCTATTTTTGAACGATCTTCTCTAGCCATAACTTTCCCAGCTATAATAAGGCCAAATTAAATAACAGCACCCTACTTTATCCTTACCATGAGCACCCACTTTGCCCAACAGTTATTAATCTGGTTTGATGCCCATGGCCGTCACAACCTACCCTGGCAAGACAACCGTAATGCCTATCGAGTTTGGGTATCAGAGATTATGCTACAACAAACTCAGGTAGCTACGGTAATCCCTTACTTCGAGCGTTTTATGGAGCGTTTTCCCACCCTGACTGACTTAGCCGGCGCTCCAGTAGATGAGGTGCTGGCTTTATGGACTGGCCTAGGCTATTACAGCCGAGCTCGCAACCTACACAAATGCGCTCAGGTGATCACCGAACAATGCCAAGGCAAGTTCCCTAATAACACGAAGGAACTGGCACAGCTACCAGGTATCGGCCCTTCTACTGCCGCCGCCATTGTTAGTCAGGCATATAATAAACCTGCTGCTATACTTGATGGCAACGTGAAGCGAGTACTAACTCGCATCTTTGCCATTGCCGGCTGGCCCGGACAAAAAAGCATAGAAACACAGCTCTGGGAGCTAGCTACAAAACTAACGCCCAAGCAACGTAATGCCGACTATACTCAGGCCATTATGGACTTGGGTGCCACCATCTGCCGTCGCAACAAACCACTCTGTGTGGCTTGCCCCATGCAAACCGAATGTCAGGCTCTGACTCAAAACCGGGTAACAGAACTACCCACTCGCAAAGCTAAAAAAGCCATACCAGAAAAACAAACATGGGCCCTGCTACTAGCCAACCATGAGCATAAAATCCAACTGCACCAACGCGCCCACAAGGGCATCTGGGGTGGCCTTTGGAGCTTACCAGAATTTGCCAGCCTTAACGAATTACAAAACCACCTGGCTTTGCAAGGCATACACCAACACGCCAAGTGTTTACCACAGGTTAAACACGCCTTTAGTCACTATAAACTGACTATCCACCCCTATCTGGTAGAACTGTCAGCCAACCATGGCCATATACAGGAATCGGCTCTGGTGCAGTGGTATGCCAGCAAGCAAATGGATACAATAGGCTTACCCAGCCCAATCAAAGATATGCTGCAGCAATATTGGGCCTGATCAAAACGAGAGCGTAAAACGAGAGCGTAATATGAGCAACACCGTCTTCTGCCGCAAATACCAAGCCCAACTACCCGCCATGGCACGCCCACCATACCCCGGCCCCAAAGGTCAGGAGCTATTTGCCAACGTCTCCCAACAGGCGTGGGACGAATGGTTAAGCCACCAAACCATGCTGATCAACGAAAAACACCTGAACATGATGGATCCGGAAAGC
This sequence comes from Gammaproteobacteria bacterium, assembly GCA_030748435.1. Lineage (GTDB taxonomy): Bacteria > Pseudomonadota > Gammaproteobacteria > Pseudomonadales > Balneatricaceae > Njordibacter. The sequence continues at coordinate 93,900 of JASMLZ010000005.1, forward strand.
CGCACCTATCTACAAGGTGAAATGGAAAAATTCCTGTCTGGCGAAGCCTACGATCTGGCTGCAGGCTACGTGCCACCTAGCAATTAAAAAAATAGCCGAATAAAACTGAAAATTCAGCTACTTAGTGTTGACAGCAAAAAGGAAAACGGGTTTAATACGCCCCTCTTTACGAGAGCACATCAGCACCCTCGTAAGGTAACACTTATAAGCAGCGCTTATAGTGCCCGGATAGCTCGGTTGGGTGAGAGGTCGGTCCCGCAAGGGAATTGAAGCATCGCTTCAATAGATCTTGAACGATGAAAATCTTGGATTTTCAGCCGGAAGAGCAGAGGAAGGCGCAAGCCTTGGGGGATCGTAAACCTCGCATCAACTTACGTAACAATTGTAGTGCCCGGATAGCTCAGTCGGTAGAGCAGAGGATTGAAAATCCTCGTGTCGGTGGTTCGATTCCGCCTCGAGGCACCATATTAAATTTAATGAGCTATGCTTGTTGAATAATAAATAATTCCCTCTTAGTTCAGTTGGTAGAACGGCGG
>JASMLZ010000006.1 GCA_030748435.1 Gammaproteobacteria bacterium
TGATCAGATTATTTTATCCCCTATGAATAACACCCAACCCAAAGTATTGGCTTTTCAAGGCCACCAAGGTGCCTACTCTCACTTATCCTGTACCAAGGTCTTTCCGGGCATACCTACCATGGCCTGCCTGACTTTTGCCGATGCCATGGCAACGGTGGAACGGGGTGAAGCTGATATAGCTATGATTCCAGTAGAAAACTCCACTGCTGGCCGGGTAGAAGAAATTTACCGTCAATTACCACAGACCTCACTATATATTATTGGCGAACACTTTGAACCGGTAAATCACTGCCTGCTGGGCATCAAAGGCAGCCAATTAAAGCAGATCAAAAGTGTTGGCTCCCATCCTCAGGCTTTAGCACAATGTGCCAAATACTTGAGTCAGTTAGGTATTCGCTGTCAAGCCACTTTGGACACAGCCGGGGCGGCACTGGAAGTTAATCAACGCCAGGACGCGAGTCATGGTGCCATTGCTTCCAGTCTGGCAGCAGACCTTTATGATTTGGAGATTATGCAAGAAAATATTCAGGATGTTAACGGCAATACTACGCGCTTTTTGATCCTCTCCAGAGAACACAAGATTCCACCTCGTACAGCCAACAAAAAGTATATCACGTCCTTTTTGTTTACTGTGCGCAATATACCCTCCGCTCTATATAAAGCCATGGGTGGTTTTGCCACCAATAATGTCAATCTGGTAAAGCTGGAGAGCTACACACCAGGAGGACGCATGATTGCCACACAATTTCATGTAGACTGCGAAGCGCACCCTGATGATCCCAATATGATTCTGGCTATGGATGAGTTGAGCTACTTTGCCAAAGATATTCGTTTATTGGGAACCTACACTGCCAACCCCTACCGCGACCACGAGTAAGCTCTCCAACATGAACAAAATGACCGTTTTACGCCTAATTCTGAGCGCCGTAATGGCGACTTTTATCGGCCTTATGGTAGGCCTTAAGTGGTTCAAGGGTCCGAGTGATAACCAGCAACAGGAAGTTGATCAGGAAGAAGAAGTGTGCGACGCCAACAATCAGTGGTGTGAGCAGACCATTTCTGGCCATCAAACCAGTATGCGCATTAGCACCCCTGAAGGTGATACTGTCATCACCCCAACACCCATCACTATAGAATTTAAAGGCTTAGCAGAAGCCGAAAGCCTGCGTGTCCGTATGAGTGGTTATAATATGTATATGGGTCAGTTTGATATTGATCTACAACGCCAGGGAGACAGTTGGCAGGCCAACACACCTTTACCTAGTTGTACGCCTGACCATGATATGATTTGGCGCATCAAATTCTTACCGCCCTATACAGGCACCTATTACTTTACCTCCACGGATCAGGTTACTGAGGAAAAAATACCATGAGCATGCGAGCCAAGCTGGCCTATCTATTATGCCTATTGATCTTCTTTGTAGCAGGCCTATGGGCTGCCAGTCAGGATTTTTGGCAAGCTGAAAAACCCAATCCTTATGCTACTTTAGGCGGTGAGTTTACGCTTAATAGTGCGAATGGTGAGGTGAAATTGAGTGACTATAAGGGCAAACTTGTGGCTTTGTATTTTGGCTTTATGTCCTGTCCGGATGTTTGCCCCACAGCACTGTCTTCTTTAGCCGCTGCTATGCGCAGTCTGGATAAAGCTCAACAAAGCCAAATTCAGCCTTTATTTATTAGTGTTGATCCGGCCCGTGATACGCTGGAGAATATGGCTGCCTATACAACATACTTTCATCCCAGCATGCTAGGCCTGTCTGGGGACCTGCCCTATCTGGAACAACTGACTCGCCAGTATGGTGCTTACTTCCGTCATATACCTATGGAAGATTCAGCTTTAGGTTATACCGTAGATCATACGTCACGCATCTACCTAATAGATCGTGAGGGCAAGCTGATTACTACTATACCTCATGCCACCTCGGTAACTGACATCAGTGCTCAATTACAACAATACCTATAAACCTTTGTTATAAGTCCACCAGAGCCTTTGCCTATCTGCTTGTCAAATCAGGGGCTCTTGACTTGCCCGCTCCTCATCGGGCCAGTAAAAGTCGCGCAACTGCAACTGGCCTTTAAATTCCTGCTGTAAAGCTTTGCTCCAAAGTGCCGCTCTGGCTGGCAAGCCATGGCTCAGATAATGACGTGCCTGGCGGGCAACAGCCAAACGAAATGGGCGATCGTCATGGGCTGCGCCATTTAGGTTGTCGGCACTGATATGGAATTTCCGCTTGCTGGCATGAGTAAAAATCCACTCCATGGCCTGAGGTTTAACTTCAACTTGCTCAAATTCTGCCTGCTGTACTGCAGTGCGTCCATCGGGCCGATACCAATAACCAAAATCCTCCAGCAAACGGCGCTCTGCACCAGCCACACACCAATGGGCTACTTCGTGCATAACACTGGCACAATAGCCGTGTGCAAAAACCACCCGGTGATAGTTAACATCATGATCTGCTGGCAAATATATTGGCTCATCACCACCAGCTATCAGACGAGTATTATAAGTTTCCGCAAATAGCTCATTAAACAGCTCAATAAGCCGTAAAGCATTCTCTTCCATCGGTTTTTTAATGCATCATTTAAGTCGAGGGACTATACTATCGCATTCGCACCAATCACACCCCTATTTATGTCAATTATCGCAACAGCCTTTCAGGATACTTTACAGTGGCGTAAATTTATTAAACTGGCCATTCCCATACTCCTGGCTGAAGTACTGCACCTAAGTTCAACGGTGGTGGATACCATAATGGCTGGGCAATACTCCTCCCTTGATCTGGCCGGTGTGTCGATTGGCGGCAGTACACTATTCCCCCTGATGATTCTGGTGGTAGGCATTGTTATGGCGACCACGCCCAGTGTCGCTCAAGCTTTTGGGGCTAGTCAGTTACATCGTATTGGTCCTCTTGTCCAACAATCCATTTGGTTAGCCATAAGTCTTGGCCTGTTAAGTATCTTACTGATTATGTTGGTAGAACCAGTATTTAACTTGCTGGCCATTACCGGTCCAGTGCGCACTATTGCCCTGGATTACCTTTTTGCCGCCTCTTTTGCCCTGCCAGCTATCACACTGATGCAGTCCCTGCGCAGCTTTAGCGAGGGCCTTAGCATTACTAAACCCATGGTTTACTTTACGCTACTGGGGGCACTAATAAATATTCCTATAAACTATGCCTTTATCTACGGTAAATTTGGTCTGCCCGCCATGGGCGGTGTGGGTTGTGGTTGGGCCACCACCATCAGCGCCTGGGCCACCACACTGGGTATGGCTGGCTATATATATTGGCGCCCTGTGTATCGACAGTGCGGCTTCTTTGAGCGCTTTTACTGGCCCCAATTAGATGTCTTAACGCAACTGTTAAAAGTAGGCGTTCCCATTGGCATTTCTATCTTTATTGAAGCCACTATGTTCGCCATTGTTGCCCTATTTTTAGCACCTTTGGGAACAACAGTGGTAGCCGGCCACCAACTAGTACTCAACTTTTCATCTTTAAGCTTTATGCTACCCATGAGTATCGGCATCGCTTTGACTATTCGCATAGGTCAGGCCGTGGGTGCAGGCCATGCACAAGAAGCTAAACAGCTGGTTATTATCGGCTTTACTTTAGCTTTAGCTATGGCCACTGCCACTTGTTGTCTTATGTTGTCAGTGCCGGACATAATCGCCCAAATATATACTCAAGATCAGGCTGTTATCGATGTTGCAGTAAGTCTGTTTTTTTTGGCTGCCATGTTTCAACTGTCCGATGCTATTCAAGTAGCTGGTGCAGGTATTTTACGCGGCTACAAGGACACCAAGTGGCCTATGCTAATGATTGTCATATCTTACTGGGTTATTGGCCTGCCTTTGGGTTATATACTAGGCCTCACCGACCTACTATTGCCGGCCTTGGGTGCTCAGGGTTTCTGGATAGGTATTATTTGTGGCCTAAGTTGTGCCGCCGCCCTGTTGTGTTTTCGGGTTCTATATATAGTCAAAAAACCTTTACCAACACAAGACCATGGCTAACTTGTCCTCGAGTTGGAGAAAGTCGCTGCAAACAGCCAAAATAGAGCTGAGTTTTGTGCAAAAAACACGTATCATTAGCACCATTATTGACATTATGGCGAGCACGCCAGGAGAAAAACCATGAGCGAAAACACGGTAGCAGTTACAGATGCCTCTTTTGACCTAGACGTAATCAATTCTGACGTCCCGGTATTATTGGACTTTTGGGCACCATGGTGTGGCCCATGCAAGATGATCGCCCCAGTACTGGAAGAAGTAGGTTCTGAATTTGCCGGCAGCGTTAAGGTTTGTAAAATTAATGTTGACGACAATACCGAAATCGCGGGTCGTTATGGGGTACGCGGTATTCCCACTTTGATGTTGTTTGATAAAGGCGAAGTTGCTGGCACCAAAGTCGGCGCCATGTCAAAATCAGACCTGCTGGCTTTTATTTCTGACAATACCTGATAACAAGTTACCAGAAGCGTCATTAATGCCTGCTCAAACTGGCATTGCTCAGACAAAAAATCCTCGTTATAAAACGGGGATTTTTACTTCTGGGACATAGCAAACATAAAGAGATTTAGGTGTTATCAGTCTTATGGATGGTGAATTAAATATGCTCCATTTGAATTTCACCTACCTTACCGAATAAACGTGGTTCCACCGCCAGAGAAATAGCAAAATGTTGTTCCACATCAGCCTGAATTTCTTGTGCCAGCTTAAGCAGAGTCAAGCCGGTCATTTTGTTGGCTGTGGTTGATTCAAGTACAAGCACCAATGCTTGCTTTCCATGCACGCCAACTCCCGCTTTCATATAACCTCGCCAACCAAGCTGGTCAATAAGCCAACCTGCAGCCAGCTTAACCTGCTTATTCGGTTGAGGGTAGGCCACCAGATCAGGCCATTTTTCACGCAATTGCTGCGCCTTGTTAGCAGTCACTAGGGGATTTTTGAAAAAACTGCCAACATTAGGAATCCTGCTGGGGTCAGGCAATTTTGTGCTACGAATATGGATAACGGCATCACGGACTTGCTGTGGCGTTGCTTGTGTAGCCGGACCATCTAGAACCTGCTCCAGATAGGCAGCTATATCCCCATAACCAATGTGTATGTGTGGGTGCCGACTTAACACCAAGGTAACACTCATAACGATCCAGTGTGGATGACGCTTAAATATACTATCCCGATAGCCTAGTTCACATTGTTCAGCCGTCAAGCAAAACTCTTCTCCAGTGACAAAATCAAATACCATTACTTCATGTAAGATATGGGCCAATTCGACTCCATAGGCACCAATATTCTGTATCGGTGCCGCGCCAACCAAGCCGGGGATCAAAGATAAATTCTGTAAACCATAGGCGCCTTGAGCAAGACTCCAGGCCACCAATTGATCCCAATTCTCCCCTGCACCAATACAGAGATACACTAGGTCATCACGGTTTTGTGCCGGGCGATGATGCAACTGATCAGGTGTTAGCCAGGCTTTACCAGCTAGTGCCATATGCATCACTAGACCATTAAAGTCGTCCGTAAGCACAATATTGGAGCCACCGCCTAATAGTAACCAGTTAAGCTGCTGGTCATGACAAAACTGATGGGCGGCATAAAGGTCTGACAACTGGCACAGATCAGAGAAATAGTCCGCTTGTACTGGCAAGGACAATGTATTGTAAGCCTGTAAATCGACCTTGGTTTGTGGGGCCCAATCAGGATCTGAATAATTACTCACTGGGCTCTCCATGGTCTTGGATTAGTAACCATCGCCTACTAGCAATGCTGATCATGTAAACGACGACAAGCTGTATCCAGCATATCCAGCACCTGATAAAAACCATCCATCCCACCATAATAGGGGTCAGGTACCTCAGCTGGGGCATTATCAGCGTTATCCAGCATCAGTACCAAATCAGCCTTACTATCAACAGGCTGTATAGCCTTGAGATTGGCCAGATTGCTTTTATCCATAGCAATAATCAAATCGTATTCGTAAAAATCTGTGACCTTTACCTGTCGAGCACGCAAATCATCCATGGCAATACCCCTGGCCTGTGCGGCCTCGCGCATACGCGAATCTGCTGCTTTGCCAATATGATATGCCGCGGTACCAGCCGAATCCCAGGCAAAACGTTGATTAGTGCCCTGCTGTTGGCATAAGTGACGAAAGGTCGCCTCAGCGGCCGGTGAACGGCAGATATTTCCCAAGCACACAAATAATACTTTCACCATTTTGCCACCTAATCTAGAAACCTACTCACTTAAGTTAGCAAGTTCATCACTGGTAAGATCGCGGGCTTCTGTTTCCAGCAACACAGGAATACCCTCACGCACTGGGTAAGCGAGCTTGCTGACACGGCAAATAAGCTCATTGTTGTGGGCGTTATATTCCAGTCCGGCATGACTGACAGGGCATGCCAAAACCTCCAATAATTGTTTATCCATGGTCATTGTATTTTCCATCCAGATGTAGCTTGTTGAGCACTGCTTGCACGGCAGATGCTGGCAATTCAAGTCCTTGCTCAGCATAATACCATTGCTGGTCTTGAGAATCTGCCAAGGCTTTACATTTTACTGCATCCTTGGCTGTCATAATAAGTGCCAGATCACGAAAAGGTGCCAGATCCTGCGCCCTAAAGTGGTGATGATCGGCAAAGGCCACAGGCTCAACTGTCAGGCCCTGATGTTCAAGGTCAGCAAAAAAGCGCTGGGGATTACCTATTCCAGCCAAAGCCTTAACCTGGCTGTTCGGCGCTGGCCAGGCTACTCTTTCGTTATCATATAAACGCCTTAAGCCAGTTAACTTTGGAGTAATATAAAATACCGGTGTGGTGCCACCAGATACTCCCTTAGGAAGCTTATCAGCTTCACCTGCTACCACCATAATGGCATCGACACTGTTAAGACGCTGAGGGGGTTCACGTAGGGGCCCCATAGGCAAACATTGACCGTTACCCAAACCTCTTTGCCCATCAATTAGCAACCACTCCATATCCCCCTTAATAGTTTGATTCTGGAGCCCGTCATCACTAATAATCAAGTCCAGATCATGCCCGACAGCCAACAACTTTATAGCTGCTTGACGATCACTGCCTACAACCACCGGCACCTGCGTCGTCTGCCACAACAGATAAGGTTCATCACCCACACTTAAGGGTGTGTCCTTGGCCGTCACCAACTTGGGGCCAGCGCCAACCTGTCCGCCATAACCACGGCTGATAATGCCACAGCGAATACCCTGAGCAGCTAAATGACGAACTAACGCCTGCACTACTGGTGTCTTGCCAGTACCCCCAAGACTAATATTACCTACAACCAGAAGTGGTAGAAGGTTGGCTTTAGGTGGTGGACTTAACACCAGTAATCCTTGTCTTAAGACTCTGTATAAAAGGCTAAGTGGCCACAATAACCATAACCACCATGCGCCCTGATACCAAGCCTTAATCAAACTCTCGGACATACACCCGCCGTGCCTCGCAGCCCTGTTGCTAAAAGAGGGATTATAGCCTGCCGGCTAATAATATGCATGCTCAACCAGCAGTTGCCCGTCATCATTAAACCGTATCCGTATCTGACCATGTATGGCTGTATTGTACCAAGCAATACCTTGTTGCCAATAACGTTCTAACACCTGCTTATGCGGATGACCATAACGATTTTGATAACCGGCAGAAATAACCACCAAACGTGGCGCGACAGTTTGCAAAAATAATTCGGATGAGGAGCTGTGACTACCATGATGAGGGGCAATAAGAATATCACTGCGCAGTTGCTGACCATATAAAGCCACCAACCGCAACTCCGCCGCTTTTTCAATGTCACCAGGCAATAAAATGCGCTGACCATAAATATCGATCTGGAGCACACAAGACGCATTATTACCGTTTACTACCGCCCGCTGCAAACTTAAATGCCGTAAACGTATCGTTCCAAAAGATTGCCAATCGGTGGGGTAACAGCGCTCAATGTGGGCAGCCGCAGGAATATAGTGCTCCAAATATTTATGGCGCTCGATTGGCAACCACCACTGCCCTACTTCAAGCTTCTCATAGGGGCTGACCAAAGCTGACAAACCACCACTGTGATCACGATCCCAGTGGCCAATATATACACGCTCCAGGCGGTCTACTCCTGCCCGGTACAGAGCCGGCAGCACTACCGCCTGTAACAGGTTAAAATTGCTGCTAAAACGATCACCCAAATCATACAGCAGATTATGCTCAGCCGCTTGTTGCCAAATAGCCAAGCCTTGCCCCACATCAAACACCGTAAGTTGATATACTGCTTTCTGGGGTTGCAGCAACAGCAAAAGCAGACCCCATAATGCAGCCCGCCAGTAGCTTCTAAGCAGCAACAGCAACACGCCTAAAAGTATCCATAACAACCATACGGCAGCAGGCCAATGGCTAACATTTAACATGGCATAGGGCCAACCAGCCAACCACTGCAAACCCTGCCATAGTGCATCCAGAGCGGTTGCCACGGATTGCATGGCAATATGATGTGGCCCCAACCAGGGCAAGAGCAGACTGCATAACAGCAAAACTGGTACCAGCAGTAGACCAAATAAGGGAATCAGCAACAGATTCAACCCAGGCCCGATAACACTTAAACCACCCGTAGTAGCAGCAATCACTGGCGCCAGAATGGCCAGTAGAGATAATTGACTCAGCACAAGCTGTAAAACCAAAACATACCACTGATCAGATCGTTTACCGCGCCACACCAAAGCCAGATTAAGCACCGCCAAATACGAATACCAAAAACCCGGGCTATATAAACTATTGGGCTGCAATAGCAGGGTGATGGCCCACGCCAGCAACAAACGCTGCCAGATGGTCCAGGCCACCCCCAAACGATTAACCAGCATAATGGCACTAAGCATAATCACAGCCCGTTGCGCGGGCAGGCCCCAACCACTAAAAATAGCGTAACCCATAGCCCCAACCCAACCCAGCCAAATGGCCAAACCATAGCTTTGCGGCCGCTTAAATAACCACAGTAAGCCGCGCCCAAACCACATTAACAAGGCCGCCACCAAACCAATATGCAGACCTGATATAACCAATAAATGAGTTGTGCCTGTGCGGTGTAACACCTGCCAATGTTTGCCTTCCAGGTCTTTACTATAGCCGGCGCTAAGAGCGGCCCATAGTCTGCTACCCATACCCTCATGGGGCACCTGCGCCAAAAGCTGCAAAAATGCCTGTCGCCAAGTATCCAACTTATCCCGGCCAACAATTTGACATGCATCCCAAGCCACCAAGCTGGACTTAATATAACCGCTGGCCAGCTGTCCCTGTGCCTGAGCCCAGCGCACATAGTCAAAACCATCTGGATTATGATAATTACGTGGCTTTTTCAGCACAGCCATAGCCACCAAAGCCCCCTTAGGGCGATTTTTTATGGCTTCGATCAGCTCAGCATCATAAATACTTAAGCGCATATAGCCTGCCGCCAGAGTATGCTGTTGCCACACCTGATCACCGGCCGTGGCTAGCACCTGCGACATAATCCGTGGCTGCTTGAGCAGTAACTGCAAAGGTAACTCATCAGTCGTCACCAACTGATAGCAGCCTGCCACCAAAACAGGGTGTTTATGCAAATACACAGGTAGCTGCTTTTGGCCTTGTTGCAAAGCATAAATATAGCTGCTCAAAGCCAGCATAAAAACCACTCCACAGAGCCGTAATCTTTGGCTATGGCTATGGTCTCTGGCATGATAGCCGAGCATTATCAACAGGCCCAAACACAGCCCCCACCACTGCCACCAAACCAATGGGCACCAAGCCAGCACCCAGGCTATAAAACCACCGCTGATAAACACACGCACATCGCCACTCCCTGGCAAATTAATGATCTAAATCGATTAATTACGGTTTAGTTTAGTTCTTTTATTGAGGTTTTATAGCTAGCGGCTTGGCTTGATGCAATGGGCAAGGCATAATAGCGCTTCATCGGCAGTTAGTGGTTCTCCATGCCTCGCAAATTTTTTAAAAAAATCAGTCCAAAACCTCACAACCTGGCACAAAAAAGTGCTATGGGCTGGCTTAATGGCTTATTGCATAAACCGGATATATGGGGCTATAAACGCATCAATATAGCCCGGGCCTTTGCCATTGGTGTGTTTTGCAGTATGCTGCCTATACCTTTTCAGATGGTGCTGGCGGCCTATTTGGCTTATCTGTGTACCGCCAATTTACCTATCTCAGTAGCTCTGGTATGGATTAGTAATCCAATCACCATGCCAGCAATCTATTTTTTCCAATATAAATTGGGCAGCATGATTTTGGGTGAGCAGGTGCGCAAACCCTTATTTGAATTGTCTATCGGCTGGTTTTATGAACGTCTGGAAAATATATGGCAGCCATTTATATTAGGTGCCTTGATATGTGCCATAGTGGGTTCACTGCTGGCCTATTTACTGGTCAATCGCTTTTGGGTGTGGAAAGTTCGCAAGACCTGGCGTATTCGTCGCAAAGGCGATAAGGATTAGCCAGACAGTGGCACTAGTTGCCCCTTCTGCAGGCACCACTGTTGATCCTGCTGCTTAGCCAGGCTGGGATCATGAGTCACGATGACAAAGGCCGTATTAAATTGCTCTTTGACCAATTGTAGCTGGGTCAAGACCTGCTGGGCGTTGGCCTGATCCAGATTACCTGTTGGTTCATCCATTAATACACACACTGGCTCATTAACCAAAGCACGAGCAATCGCCACACGTTGGCGCTCGCCACCGGAAAGGGCTGCAGGTCTATGCGCCATACGTTGCTGTAAACCAAGGCTAGCCAACAATTGTCGGGCAATATCATGCGCTACGCTAGGCTTCCGTCCCGCCATAATGGCAGGCAAAGCAACATTCTCTACAGCATTAAATTCGGCCAACAGATGATGAAATTGAAACACAAAACCCAGATTATGATTGCGCCAACGTGCACTTTGTGCTGCTGACATACCCTGCCAAAGGCGCCCGGCCACTGCAACCTGACCAGTGTCTGGCTGATCCAGGCCTGCTAACAACTGCAGCAATGTGCTCTTACCGGAACCTGAGGCACCAACAATAGCGGAACTGGTGCCTGCAGCCAAGTTAAACTCCAACCCCTGTAGCACTGCAATGCTATTGTCACCATCAGCAAAAGTTTTACTCACTGCCTGAGCTTGCAAAACATCATTACTCATAACGCAGTGCCTCCGCTGGGTCGACTCGTGATGCCTTCCAAGCTGGATATAAGGTCGCCAACACAGTGAGCATAAGGGATACGCCTGCAATCAACAGGATATTGTCAAGTTTTACCTGAGATGGGAAATAACTAATAAAGTAAACGTCCGCACTCAGCACTTTAAAACCAAATAATTGTTCTAGCCAGGCCACCATTTCAGTAATATTAAATGCCACCAATAATCCCAGCAAGACACCTGTCAAAATACCCACTACACCAATCACCAGACCCTGTACGATAAAGATGCCCATAATATTACCTGGAGTGGCTCCAAGGGTGCGCAAAATGGCAATATCACCCTGTTTATCTACCACCAGCATGACCAGAGTAGAGACAATATTGAAGGCTGCTACAGCCACAATCAACATTAATAACAAAGCCAGCATACGCCGTTCCAATTGAATAGCCTGAAACAGATTACCATGGGTATGGGTCCAGTCACTGGTCCAGTAACTACCGCTTAAGGAACTGGCTACACTCTTGGCTATCACCGGTGCGGCAAATAAATCCTGCAATTGCAGGCGCAAGCCCTCTGCCCCGCCACCCAAACGTTTTAGGCGACTGGCATCGTGCATATGCATAATGGCCAGGCTGGCATCCAACTCAGCACCAACCTTAAATATGCCAGTTAGAGTAAAACGTTTTAATCTGGGGATAATGCCGGCTACCGTCAAACTGGCCTCAGGCATAATCAGTGTCACCTTATCGCCTAACTTCAAACCCATATGACGCGCTAAAATATCACCCATAATCAAATTGAATTCACCCGCTTGCAAGCTATCAAGAGAACCCTGATGCATATGCTCTGGCAAGATGGATACATGTTGCTCTGCTGCTGGCAAAATGCCATGAAATAGTACCGGCTGCACGCGCCCTTTATGGGTAAACATACCTTGCCCATGCACAAATGGCGCAGCCCCTATAACACCAGGCTGCTTAAGCACTTCCTGAGCCACGCTTTGCCAATCCATAATAGGCTGGGCAATTTGTACCGTGGCATGGGGCACCATGCCCAAAATACGTTGGCGTAACTCGCGATCAAAACCATTCATTACCGACAGTACAATAATCAATACCGCCACCCCCAGTACCAGCCCTAGCATAGAAATCAGAGAGATAAAGGAAATAAAATGATTGCGCCGCTTGGCACGGGTATAGCGAAGACCAATAGTAAGAGCAATTGACTGGTACATAAAGGAACCAAAAGCCCTGCATACGCCGGGCTTAACTATTAATTATTTATATAACGTGCCCGGTTTAAACCAAGCTGCGCTGCCACTCGATAGGCTTCTGCCATAGTTGGGTAATTAAACGTGTGGTTAACAAAATATTCTATTGTATTGGCACTGCCTTCCTGATTCATTATAGCTTGTCCGATATGAATAATTTCGGAAGCCCTGTCACCAAAGCAGTGAATACCCAAAATTTGGTAGGTCTCGCGATGGAATAATATTTTCAACATACCTACCACTTCACCTGATATCTGCGCCCTGGCAATATCCTTGAAGAAAGCCTGCCCTACTTCATAAGGTACCTTGGCGGCAGTTAACTGTTCTTCCGTAGCGCCCAAAGAACTAATCTCTGGAATAGTATATATGCCCGTTGGCACATCATCCACATAGCGAAAATCTTTGCCATCACACAAATCTGATGCTGCAGAACGGCCCTGATCAAAGGCTGCTGAAGCCAAACTTGGCCAGCCAATAACATCTCCTGCAGCAGAAATACCGGGGACTGTCGTGTTGTAACGTTCAGTCACCTCTATCTGACCTCGGTTGTTGGTCTGCAAACCGATATTTTGTAATCCCAAATCGGCCGTATTACCGGTTCTTCCATTACACCAAAGCAGGGCATCTGCCCGTAACTTCTTGCCGGATTTAAGCCGCATGATGACCGACTGATCATCACAAGTAACCTTATCATATTCTTCATTGTGACGAATACGCACACCGTTATTACGCAAGTGATAGCTAAGCGCATCAGAAATTTCAACATCCAAAAACTCCAGTAGATTGGCTCGAGTATCAACCAGATCAACCTTTACCCCCAGACCAGCAAAAATAGATGCGTACTCACAGCCAATAACGCCGGCGCCATAGACAATCATGTTGCGTGGTGTATGTTCCAGATCCAAAATAGTGTCACTGTTATAGACCCGAGGATGAGAGAAATCAACGTCTGCTGGCTCATAAGGGCTGGAGCCAGTGGCAATCACAGCTTGTTCAAAATACAAACTTTCCTGTTCACCACCATTATTGGTTTGTACCGATAAATTGTTAGCATCCACAAATTGTGCATGCCCAAAGAACACATCTACCCGATTACGCGCATAGAATTGCGTACGCAGCATAGCCTGTTTGGAAATAACTTCGCTGGCAACTTTCATTACCTTGGGAAAAGAGAAATTTTTTGGCTCACCAATAACCCTAAACATGGGGTTGGTATTAAAGTGAATAATCTGTTTCACTTCGTGACGTAATGCCTTGGAAGGAATAGTGCCTTTATGGGCACAACCACCACCTACCTGATCACGAGCCTCGACTACAGCGACTTTCTTGCCCATTTTGGCAGCATTAATAGCCGCTGCCTCACCAGCAGGACCTGAACCCAGAACTACCAAATCATAATTATAATCGGCCATGTTTGTCTCTTTACTCTTACTCTTTTCTGTCAATCTGACATTGCTAAGCAGTCAGTCACTACTAATATCACTTGCTGGCGTCATAGCCAAAGTTTGCTGCCTCTGCACGCTGCTCTGCCTTAATGGCCTTTTGCTGCTCTGTTTCACACACTTCTGGATCACCCTTGCAAACATCACAGGCAACATCCATACCCAATGCTGACATGCCACCACATGAACCAGCAATAGGCTTACGTCCCATTATAACGCCAATAGCCATGCCACAAACTAACAGCAATAACACCACAAATGTCAAAATCATGGTTTCCATCACATCTCCCTACCCGCCTGTCCGGCTAATAATTTAAGTCTTGATTTGCAGACCATAAAAGGCTGCTTATGGCTCAATAAACTGGCCAAAACCAGCCACCTGTCGAGCCACAAATTGATTATCTTGCCATATTATAAAATAGGCAGGTACTTTATGCATGGCAGCCCAAGCCATACCTTTTTCTTCACCCAGCACCATCAATGCCGTTGCCAGAGCATCCGCCCGAGCAGCATTATCCGCCATCACTGTTACTGAAGCCAGCTTATGTCGCACCGGCTGCAGTGTTTGCGGGTCCAAAGTATGGGCATAACGTACGCCACCTTCTTCATAATAGTTGCGATAGTTACCAGAGGTTGCTACCGCTCTGTTTTCCACCCGCACTACCTCAAACACGCTACGTGTCTGCTGACCAGGTGACTCAATGGCAATGCGCCAGGGTTGCTGATCGGGTTTAGTCCCCTTGGTACGAATTTCACCGCCAATTTCAACCAGATAGTGTTCAATGCTTTGTTGTTCCAACCATTGGGCCACACGGTCAACTGCATAGCCTTTGGCAATGGCTGACAAATCAATGGCATTGGCATTAGCTTTTTTTACCGCAGGAGGATTTTGCCGCACCACAATTTGCTGGTGACCAATCAGCGGCCGCAAAGCATCCAACTGATCTGCTGTAGGTATGGTTTCAGGTTTGGGGTCGGGGCCAAATCCCCACAAATCAACTACAGGGCCAATGGTAATATCAAATGCTCCTGCTGTGCTTTGGCTAATAGCCTGAGCCTGAGCAATCAGGGCCGCCATCTCGGCAGGAACACTGTGCCAAATACCAGCTGGAGAACCATTGAGGCCAGATAGGTCAGAAGCATCCATATAGGTAGACATAGTCAGTTCTACCTGTCGGATAAGATCGTTAATCTGACTCCCATAAGCCTGCTCTGCAGCTGCGTTAACTGGCAACCACTTAACGCTGTAGCTGGTCCCCATAGCCAGACCTGTTACGGTTTTAAGCTGCTCTTGCTCAGGCGATGAGCAACCTGACACTAGAGTCACCACTAGCAGCAACCGCAGGCAGATCAGTCTGAAACGTAAAGTGGCACCCTTGGGTGCCACATAGTTATGCCTATCCGCCAAAGTCATCCAACAAGATATTCTCGTCTTCAACGCCCAGATCTTTGAGCATGGCAATAACCGCCGCATTCATCATGGGAGGCCCACACATATAGTATTCACAATCTTCAGGTGCCTCATGGTCTTTTAGATAGTTTTCATACAACACATTATGGATAAAGCCGGTTAAACCATCCCAGTTATCTTCTGGCTGCGGATCTGACAGTGCCAAATGCCACTGGAAGTTTTCCTTGTCAGCCTGCAACTGGTCGTATTCTTCAACGTAAAAGGCTTCACGCATGGAACGGGCACCATACCAGAAAGACATCTTACGTGTAGAATCCAAACGCTTGAGTTGATCAAAAATATGCGAACGCATAGGCGCCATACCAGCACCACCACCAATAAATACCATTTCATTGTCAGTATCCTTGGCAAAAAACTCGCCAAATGGACCATATACGGTAATCTTGTCACCTGGCTTAAGATTAAACACATAGGATGACATCTTGCCTGCAGGTATACCCTGACTGCCTGGGGGTGGAGAAGCGATACGAATATTAAACTTGACCACACCCTTCTCTTCCGGGTAGTTAGCCATGGAATAGGCACGCACTACGGTTTCATCAACGGTAGAAATATTGTCCCATACATTAAAACGATCCCAGTCACCACGATACTCTTCCTGAATATCAAAGTCCTTGTAATCGACCGTATGCGGTGGACACTCCAACTGTACATAACCACCAGCACGGAAATCCACATTTTCACCTTCCGGCAAACGTAAAGTAAGTTCCTTGATAAAGGTAGCCACATTGGGGTTGGATTCAACTGTACACTCCCACTGCTTAACACCAAATACGTCTTCTTCCACTTCGATCTGCATGTCTTGCTTAACGGCCACTTGACATGACAAACGCCAGCCCTCTTTGGCCTCACGCATGGTGAAGTGTGACTCTTCGGTAGCCAGCATACCGCCACCACCTTCTTTAACAATACACCGGCACTGGGCGCAAGTACCACCGCCGCCACAGGCAGATGCCAGAAAAACACCTTGCGCTGCCAGGGTTTGCAATAACTTGTCACCCGCTGCCACCTTGATGGTTTTATCCGGGTCGTCATTAATTTCGATGGTCACTTCACCTGAACTAACCAACTTGGCACGCGCCAGCAGAATGATTGCTACCAGAGATAGCACCACCGCGGTAAACATCAGTACACCGAGGATGATAATTTCACTATTCATTACTTAACTCCTCGTCTTACAACTGAATGCCAGAAAAAGACATAAAGCCTAATGACATCAAACCAACAGTGACAAAGGTGATACCCAGGCCACGCAGGCCAGGAGGCACATCAGAATACTTTAGTTTTTCACGAATAGCCGCCAAAATAGCTATAGCTAAAGCCCAGCCAGTACCAGCACCCAAGCCATAAACAACTGACTCACCAAAATTATAGTCACGCTCTACCATAAACAACGCACCCGCCATAATGGCGCAGTTTACTGTGATAAGGGGTAAGAACACGCCCAAAGCGTTATACAGAGCAGGAAAATATTTATCCAACAACATTTCCAGAATCTGTACCATAGCGGCAATAACCCCAATATATGAGATCAGACCCAAGAAACTCAGGTCTACCTCAGGCATACCAGCCCAAGCCAAGGCACCATCCGCCAAAAGATAGGTATAGATCAGATTATTAACGGGTACAGTGATGGTAAGTACCACAATAACCGCAATACCCAAGCCAATGGCTGTCTTAACTTTCTTGGAAATGGCCAGGAAAGTACACATACCCAGGAAGAACGCCAAAGCCATGTTTTCAACAAACACCGCTTTAACAAACAAACTAATATAATGTTCCACGTTACTGACTCCTATTTAGTGTGCTTGGCCAAAGTGTATTCGGCTTTTTCGACCTGATCTATCTTCCAGGTTCGCAGCAACCAGATAAAGCCACCGATAACGAAGAAAGCACTAGGTGGTAACAGCATTAAACCATTGGAGTAATACCAGCCGCCATTCGTGACCAGAGGCAAAATCTCTACGCCAAACAAGGAACCAGAACCAAACAGTTCACGCAGAAAGCCAACAAATAGTAGCACTACAGAATAGCCCAAACCATTACCAATACCGTCCAAAAATGATGGCAGTGGTGGATTTTGCATAGCGAAAGCTTCCGCCCGCCCCATAACAATACAGTTGGTGATGATCAGGCCCACAAATACAGACAACTGCTTGCTGATCTCATAAGCATAAGCCTTGAGTATTTGATCTACTACAATTACCAGAGAAGCAATAATCGTCATTTGCACAATAATACGAATATTGCTGGGCACTTGATTACGAATCAGAGCAATAAACAGGTTGGAAAACGCAGTTACCGTCGTCAAGGCAATACACATGACCATAGTCACGTTTAAAGAACTGGTAACAGCCAGAGCAGAACAAACACCCAATATTTGTAAGGCAATAGGGTTGTTAGCAAAAATCGGGCTGATCAGGATATCTTTGGTCTTTGACATGATTATGCCTCCCCTGCTTTCAGATTAGCCAGAAACGGAGCAAAACCATCTTTGCCCATCCAGAAGCGCACCAAATTAGTAACACCATTACTGGTCAAGGTAGCACCAGCCAAACCATCTATATCATGTTTAGCCGTAGGCAGGGCCTTGCCTTTGATCAAGCCAATCAGAGGCTGGCTCGCATCGGCACCAAATACCTGTTTACCATTCCACACGGCTTTCCAGCGAGGATTATCCACTTCGCCACCCAAACCCGGAGTTTCAGCATGGGCATAGAAACCTAAACCCGCCACCGTATTCAGGTCACCTTCCAAAGCGATAAAACCATACAGGGTAGACCACAGGCCATAACCATGAACAGGCAAAACCACCTTTTCCAGACCATTCTCACCTTCTACCAAATAAACCGTACGATACTTGGCTTGACGGCGAATAGAGGCAATATCCTGAGTAGCTGTCAAGGCGTTGCTCAGAGCAGGATCCTTAGCAGCTTTGACGTCATCGTAAGCCTTGACATCAACGGCATCGGTAAACTGTCCGGTAGCCATATCAACCAGCTTGGGCGTGACTTTAGCAAAAGCTGCTTGTAAGTCACCGTCCACAATATCAATACCGGCGGCGGTCAGAATATTGACCTTTTTTTCGTTGGCAGCGTTGGCTACCTGCTTATCTTTTAGTACTACTGCTGCGGTAGAAACCACTACAGAACAGACAACGCACAAGGCCAGCGCCACCATAACAGTACGTGAAATTGAGTCTTTACTAGCCATTGCGTGCTACCCTCCGCTTAATGTTGGCTTCGGTAACAAAGTAGTCAATCAGAGGCGCAAACAGGTTAGCAAATAATACTGCCAACATCATGCCTTCTGGGAAAGCAGGATTCACCACACGAATCAACACTACCATGATGCCAATCAGGGCACCGAAGTACCACTTACCGGTATTGGTCATTGCCGCTGACACCGGATCAGTAGCCATAAAGATCATGGCAAAAGCAAAACCACCCAATACCAGATGCCAATAAAAAGGCATGGCAAATAATGGGTTGGTATCAGAACCAATGGCATTTAACAACAAGCTGGTCGCTGTCATACCCAACATCACACCAGCGACAATGCGCCAGGCAGCAATACGGGTATACAGCAAAATAGCACCACCGATAAAGATCGCCAGTGTAGAGACCTCACCAACAGAACCCTGAATGGTACCGACAAAGGCATCCATCCAGCTGATGCCGGCCTCGGCCAGTGCTTCCACACCACCCAGATTGGCAATACCCAGAGCTGTTGCACCCGAGAAGCCATCTACGGCAGTCCAGATAGCATCACCAGACATTTGAGCCGGATAAGCAAAGAACAAGAAAGCACGCCCGGTCAAGGCTGGGTTAAGGAAATTCATACCGGTACCACCGAACACTTCCTTACCTACTACCACACCAAAGCTAATACCCAAAGCTGCCTGCCACAAAGGAACATCAGGGGGCAGAATCAACGCAAAGAGTACGGAAGTAACAAAGAAACCTTCGTTGACTTCGTGGCCACGAATAGCAGCAAAAAGGACTTCCCAGAAGCCACCAACCACAAACACCACCAGATAAACCGGCAGCCAGTAGACGGCACCATGCAGCATATTATCCCATATGCTATGGGCATCAAAACCGGCCACTGCAGCAACCAAACTGCCACGCCAGCCTTCAACCTCAGATATGCCCATAGAGGCCATAGCTGTATTGGCCTGTAGACCAAGGTTATACATGCCAAAGAAAATAGCCGGGAAGGTACACAGCCATACTGTGATCATCATACGTTTCAGGTCAATACCATCGCGTACATGAGCATTACTTTTGGTCACATAACCGGGAGTATAGAAAATAGTATCTGCAGCCTCATACAGGGCATAGAACTTTTCGTACTTACCACCTTTATGAAAATGAGGTGCCATGGAGTCAAGCATTTTACGTAAATTCACGATTAGCACTCCTTCTCAATGCGGGTTAATACATCACGCAGAATGGGGCCGTACTCATACTTACCAGCACAGGCATAGGTGCATAGGGCCAAATCAGCTTCCTCCAGCTCTAAACAGCCTAGCTCCTGTGCCGCTACAATGTCACCCACTACCAAAGCTCGTAACAATTGTGTGGGCAAGATATCCAGCGGCATCACATCTTCAAATACACCTACTGGCACCATAGCTCGAGCCGAACCATTGGTGGTAGTAGTAAAACTGATTTTTTTGCTGCGTTTAAGGGCCGATAAATAGATATTTAACAGTGAATGTTTATTGCTACCAGCTGTTAACCAGCCAAAAAACTCACGCTTCTTGCCTTCTTCCAGTACACTGACTTGCGTGTGGTAACGACCTAAATATGCTTCCGCACCATAAGCAGTCCGCCCACCCAGCACTGAACCAGAAATGACTCGATTAGCAAATTCACCGCTTTGCGTTTCATCAGCTAATAGCTGTTCAGTAGCAGCACCCAAGCGGGTACGCAGCAGACGAGGATTAGTCACCATGGGGCCACCCACAGCCACAATACGCTCTACTGACAACTGCCCGCTGACAAATGTCTTACCAATAGCAATCACATCTTGGTAACCGATGGTCCAAACCGTTTTATTGGCACCCACAGGATCAAGCATATGAATATGCGTGGAGGGCAATCCAGCCGGATGTACACCACCAAAACGCTCAACCTGAGTACCACTAACAGCAGGTACAGAAGTATCCCCAGCAGCACAAACAAAGACTTTATCAGTCAAATTGCTGAGTACTTGCAAACCTTGTGCAAAGGCATCCTGTTCAGCGGCTATAATTGGCGCCGGATCAGCCGCTAAAGGGTGGGTATCAATAGCAGTAACAAAAATGGAACTTGGTGAACTGCCAGGCATAGGCACTTTGCTAAACGGGCGCGTTTGCAAAGCCGTCCATAAGCCCGAAAGCAACAAGGCTTGCTGGACTTTATCCGCTCCCAGTTGAGCTAACTGATCTGCGCTAAAACTCGGCAGCTCAATGGCTTCATCACCATCCACATCAATAACTACTGACTGCAATACACGTTGTGCACCACGATTAATGGCGCTTACCGTACCTGCAGCAGGTGCAGTGTGGTTTACTCCAGGGGTTTTCTTGTCAGAAAACAACACCTGACCGAGCTTCACTCGATCTCCTACCTTAACCGCCATGGTTGGTTTCATACCGACATAGTCGGCACCAAGCACAGCAACCTGACTGACTAGTTTACCATCATCAATAGTCTGTACAGGCGTACCGGTTATCGGTAGATCCAGACCGCGTCTGATCTTGATCATAAGTCGTACCCAAATACTAAGTTATCGTTTGGCCTGCGCTTCTGATTTTGTATGTAATAATTAATGCAAGTAGAAATCATTGTTGATCCAGTTTGCCCAGAAACACAAACCCATAAAAAAGGCGCGCCTATTATAAAGATCAGAGGCGAATTTTGCTACCCAAATTAATTGTAAAATGGCGATCTATAAGACCAAAGTCATGGTTAATCTGCTTAAATCTGTGCCAAACATGCTGTATGAACTGTAGGTCGGGTTGAAATTCAACCTTGTATCTCTACCAGATAGTATGTTCAGCTATCATTCTATCGCTGGGAAGCGATGACATAACACCCGACCTGTATTACGGACTGTTGCTCAAATGGTGCCAAATATCTTGTCACCAGCATCGCCTAAGCCAGGCAATATATAACCCTTATCGTTAAGACACTCATCGATGCTACCTACCCAACAGTCAACATCAGGGTGAGTCTCAGTCAAGCGTGCCACACCTTCTGGTGAAGCCACCAAAAATAAACCTTTGATATCCGTGCAACCTTTGGCTTTGAGCAACTCGATGGTTGCCAATAAGGTGCCACCTGTCGCCAACATTGGATCAATAATGATAGCTGTACGCTGATCAACATAATCAATCACCTTATCAAAGTAGGCCACGGGTTCCAGCGTCTTTTCATTACGATACAAACCCACAACACTAACCGTTGCCGTTGGCAGCACCTGCAGGCAACCATCCAACATACCTATGCCCGCACGCAATATTGGCACTATGGTGGGGTCTATCTGTTGCAAACTTTGTACGGCAATTGGCTGACCTTGCCAACCATCAACCAAAGTATCCTGCAACGGCATATCTGCACAGGCATGGGTCAACAATATACCAGCCAGCTCATTGGTCAGGCGTCGAAACTCATAAACTGGCAATTCAGCTTGACGCAGCAAGCCCAGTTTATGCTTTACTAAAGCATGTTGTACTTCTATAACAGCCATTATAATTACTCCAAAATACCAAAATCATAAACACAAGCAGCACTTTGTAATTGTGCAATAACCCGCCCTCCCCGTTCTATGGAATCGACTTTCAAGGCCATATCATAGTACGCCTGCCGAGAAAGGCTGGCCCACAGTTGGTCTCGAACCAACACCGTGGGTATATCACCAGGTACAGACATATTCACTTTTAACTGATGTTGTTCAGTCAGCCATATTTGCTCACCAATATTGGTCGTTAACTGCCAGACTGCATCGGCTTGCTGAACTGCCTGAACAATAACAAAAGGTAGCGTTTCCACCTTGATAGTGAGCTGCTCGACCGGTGTAAGCAAACAATAGTGACCATTGCGGTAACTTAACAAGCGACTAAACAATTGTACCAGTTTATGCCGTTTAATCAGCCCACCTTCGTGCCACCAACTACCATCCGCACGAATACAAATATCAATGCTGCCTTGTTGCTGGGGCCACCAGGTATCAATTGCATAGTCAGGCAATTGTTCAGCCGCCGCCACTAAACTTTGCAAATCAGTCAAACTCAGTCCTTGACCTGTTCTAAGTCGCTGCGGCCGTCTTGATTATGGCCACTTTGCCCTCGGTTCCCCATACGCATACCAATCTGTAAGAGAAACTCGAAGAAAGACTCTTTATCTTCAATATAACTTTGAAAATAATCTGATTGATGCAAAGCCAATGCACCATGCACCAGGGCCCAGGAAGCAGAAAGATGAAAATAAGCAGGCACCTGCTCCAATTTGCCCGACTCGATACGTTTATCTACCAACTCAGCAAGAATATCCATATTGGCCGAACGGACTTGGTGTATATTCTTAATAGCTTCGTGATACTGGCCATCCTTAACCAGCTTGTCCTCCAAACGACCAAATAAAATCGCCTGCTCCGGATCCCCCATGCGAAAACCGAAATAGCTGCGCCAAATGGACTCTGGATCGGTAAAGTCTTCGGTTTCCAACAAAGCTTTCAGATCCAACTCATAATTTTCCAACAATCTTACATAGATATCTGATTTGGATTTAAAGTGCTTGTAAATAGTGCCCTTGCCAATACCCACACTGTCAGCAATGACTTCAACAGTGATCTTGTCCTCGCCATGAGTTTTAAACAACAATAAAGAAGATTCCAGAATCTCTTCTTCACGACGTTTAAACTCTCTGACCTTGCGACTTTCTTTTTCGCGCGGAAAATAATCAGGAATTTTTGGCTTGGCAGCAATACCCCAATTCATGACAGGACCATCCATTTTATGACTAATAGATATAAATTATTCACAAAAAAACCAAACACTCAAGTAAATTATTTTTTTGACTAGGATAAATTGAACAGGCGATGAAAATTCTCACTGGTTATCTCAGCAGCACGAGCCGCACTAATGCCCTTTAAATCGGCGACCAGTTGCGCTACATAAGACACATAAAGAGGTTCATTTTGCCGACCACGATAAGGCACTGGAGCAAGATAGGGCGCATCTGTTTCTATCAATATTCGATCTAGTGGCAGGCGTTTGATTATCTGTCGTAGAGCTTCAGCATTACGAAATGTGGCAATACCGGAAATAGAGATATAAAAACCCAAATCCAAACACTTGTCGGCCATGGCTTGATCTTCAGTAAAACAGTGGATAATACCACCCACCTCTTGGTTAGCATGGGCCTGCAACAAATTTATGGTGTCTTGACGCGCCTCCCGACTATGTACAATAAGTGGTTTTTTTACCTGATCGGCAATCTGCATATGTTGTACAAAGGACGCTACTTGGGCCTCTTTCGTGGCCGGCGCATAATGATAATCAAGGCCTGTCTCGCCCACAGCTATCACTTTTTTTAGGTCGGCTTGTTGGGCCAATAACGCAAAGTCTGAGGCGGTCTTGACACCTAATGGATGAATGCCTGCAGAAACATGGATAAAATCATAAGCTTCTACTTGTTTGAGCATAACCGGAAACTGTTCTGTATCAACACCAATACAGAGCATCTCTGTTACCCCAGCTGCATAAGTGGTGGTTATAAGCTCGTCCAGGCCGCTGGCATAATGCTGGACGTTCAGCTTATCCAGATGACAGTGAGAATCGATAAACATAAAATAAGCTCTAAATTAATTGATACCAACTATACAAGAGCTTCTCGAGTAGTAATTGCTGGTTTATATTACGTCGTTGCGAAATACTGTCCAAAGCTTGCAGAGTTGCATCATACAGACCAAAGACAGCCTGTATTTCGGCCTTACGAGCCACAGCCTGCAACAGCTTTACCACATCCTGATTCACCACCTGTTGTGTATCATTAGTTTGTTGTAGCCTGATTAGATCCTGTAACCATTGCAGCCACCAGTCCAATACTTGTGGTACTGGCGCCTTAACCCAACGTTCTGCCACCTCGGAAACACTGCTCTGATTACGCAGTATGGCTGTCAGATCAACTAAAATTTGATGCCTAAGAGTTGGTGCTTCGTCACGTAAATACTGTAAAGCCAACAAGGGCGCTCCATGCGCCATCTGCTGTACTTGTAGCAAATCTTCGGGTTTGGCGGCAGGTTCTTGCTGTAGCAACCAAGGCTGTACCTGATCCGCAGTTGGTGGCTGTATTGTCTCTACCTGACAACGGCTGCGAATGGTTGCCAGCAAAGGTCTGGGCCAATGATGTAACAGAATAAAATAGGTTTCCTGACCAGGTTCCTCCAAATTCTTCAGCAAGGCATTGGCAGCATTAGCATTGAGTTCATTGGCAGGTTCAATTAATACCACCTTGGCGCCACCTTGCTGTGCTGTTGCAGCCAACCAAGGTTGCAACTTGCGTACCATATCAACCACGATAGCCTTGCCTTCTGCTTCAGGCTGCAAACGTTGTAAGTCCGGATGACTACCCGCCTGTCGCAGCAGGCAACTCTTACACCTGCCACAAGCCTGTTGCTTGGACTCTGGCGTATGGCACAACAAACGGGCAGCTAAAGTTTCTGCCAATTGTCGTTTGCCAAGTCCTGGCAAGCCACTTAGCACCAAACCATGGGGCAAGCGCTGTTGCACCAACATTTGCTGCATATGGAGCCAACTGGTCTCGAGCCAGAAAGGCAGCTCACCACTAGCCTTCATGTCTTGCTACTCCAACATTTAGTCCTTGCAAAGCTGATTCTATTTGTAATTGCACAGCAGTAATACTGACACTAGCATCGACTATACAAAAACGTTGTGGCTCAGCCTTGGCTCGGGCCAAATACCCCTGCCGCACGGCTTCAAAAAAAGCCATAGCTTCTGATTCAATGCGATCCAGACTGCTGCGTTGGCGAGCTCGCTGCATACCGACTTCGATATCCACATCCAGTAGCAAGGTTAAATCCGGATTAGTGTCACCATGTACCCATTTGGCGAGACTATCAATAAAGGCCAAAGGCAAATTACGCCCGTAGCCCTGATAAGCATAGCTGGCATCGGTGAAACGATCACACAACACCCATTTGCCGGCCGCTAACGCCGGTCGGATCACCTCTGTAATATGTTGCCGTCGCGCCGCAAACATCATTAACAGTTCAGTATAGGGGTCCACCTTTTCCGTATGGTGATTGAGCAATAAGGCACGCAACTCTTCCGCCAACTTGGTGCCACCAGGTTCACGCGTAGAAACCACATCAATACCACAAGTTTGCAGATAGTCTTGAATATAGGCAACACTGGTGGATTTGCCAACGCCCTCACCACCTTCAATAGAGATAAAACGTCCTGCTTTCACAAACTGTTTCCTATGCTTGTTTAGCTAATACACCAAACATTATACGTTAAATATTTATTTCTTCAGTTGATATTTACGGACATTGGCTTGGTGCTCTGACAAGGTTTCAGCAAAAGCATGACTGCCATCTCCCCGAGCGACAAAATATAAAGCCTTACCCTGAGCTGGGTGCAAAGCAGCGGCTATAGCCGCCCGACCTGGTAAAGCGATGGGAGTGGGTGGCAAACCATAGATCATATAGGTGTTATAAGCCGTCTTACGACGCAGATGCGCGCGGGTTAAATTACCATCAAACTCAGCCCCAATACCATAAATAACAGTCGGATCTGTCTGCAGTCTCATGCCTTTATGTAGTCGTCTTACAAATACGCCACTGATGGCTTCACGCTCACTGGCAAGGCCGGTCTCCTTTTCTATAATGGAAGCCATAATCAAGGCTTCATAAGGCGACTTATAGGGTAAGTTTGGGGCTCGCTCTAACCACAGGTCTGCCAATACTTCTTGCTGTCTTTGCCAAGCCTGCTGTACCACCTCACGAGGCAACTGTGAACGGGTAAAAACATAAGTCGATGGAAACAATAGCCCTTCCGGACTGCTATGGCCAGATGCCTTGCCCCATTGGGAAAACAGGGGCTCAGACTTGCCCTGCATAGCCGGGTGTTGCATTAGAGCATGCACAAACTGCCCATAGGTATGGCCCTCTGGTATAGTAATGCTATATTTTCGCACATCACCAGTAACTAATTTTGTCAGTACGCCAAGGGCTGTGACCTCACCCACAAAAGCATATTCTCCGGCTTTGATGCGCTGATCATAGCCATAATAACGGCTATAGTAACGCAGAGCTAAAGCATTGGGGGTCACACCCAAGTCCTGCAACTGCTGGGCAATACTAGCCATATCACTGCCCGGGGTAATAGTAAGATGTTGCACCTGTGTTAATTCTACCGGCTCAAAGAGCCAGGCTTGGGCCTGTCGCCAAACACCATAAGATAAGCTGCCAATAATAAGCAATAGCAACAACAGGCCCCAAACAACTGGCTTCCTAAACATTACCAAACCCCGGTAAAGCGGCTCACATGGAGCGCCAGCAAGGACTGCAGTTCACGGGTCATAGCAGTGATCTTATAGGCCTGATCAGCGATGCCTACTACTGGCCAGATGCCATTTAAGCTATTGGTTAAAAATACCCCATCACTATGCTGCAAAAAATCCATACTGATGGCCTGCTGATGCACCTGAATACCCTTAGCTTGCCCTATAGCCATAACCTGAGCAGCCATAATGCCATCGATGCCTGCACCATCATTTAGGGGCGTATAAAGGCGCCCTTGATGCTCCACAAATATATTGCTCATCACCCCGGATTGCACATGACCTGCTTGATTAAGCATCAGACCTTCGTGCCTATCAGCAGCAGACCACTCCTGACGGGCCAAGACCTGATCAAGTCGATTCAGGTGTTTAATACCAGCTAACGCCGGGTTATGCCCCCAAACATGGCGACACAGATGCAAGCACACGCCCTGTTCCGGCAAGCTTGCTCTACCATCAGGCCAAAGTGAAACTTGTACAATACGAGTAAGCTGTGGCGTTGCTGGCGGTGCATAACCACGACCACCAATCCCACGCGTGACTATTATCTTCAGCACTCCTTGAACTTGCGACCAGCCTTGCAGAGCTTGTTGAATATCCTGTCTAAGTTGCTGCTGTAACTCAGATGTATCAACTTCTATGCCCAGCCTATGCAGGCCATGCTGCAGACGCTGCCAGTGGGCTTGCCATAGTTGCAGTTGCTGGCCCTGCAAGGCAATAGTTTCAAATACACCATCACCATAAGCCAAACCCCTGTCTGCTAATGACAGATTAGTAGCTGGTTGGCCATTGATAAGCTGTATCATAACTTACAAGCGTTTAAAAATAAGTGTGCCATTGGTGCCACCAAAGCCAAATGAGTTGGTCATAGCCGCATCAATTTGAGCTTCCTGGGGCTGATGAGGCACATAGTTAAGATCACAGCCTGCCGAAGGGTTATCCAAATTAATCGTGGGGGGGGCAACCTGATCACGAATAGCCAGAATACTGAATATAGCTTCAACCGCCCCCGCAGCACCAAGAAGATGCCCTATCATGGATTTGGTAGAGCTGATACGCACCTGCTGGGCAGCACTGCCAAGCACCGACTTGGCGGCATTGGATTCGGCAATGTCACCGGCTGGTGTTGAGGTACCATGGGCATTAATATAATGAATCTGGTCACCATTTAGGCCCGCATCCAGCATAGCATTGCGCATAGACGCTGCAGCGCCACGCCCATCTTCAGGTGGTAAGGTTATATGAAAGGCATCACCACTCATACCAAAACCGGCCAACTCTGCATAAATGCGCACACCTCGAGCCACAGCCTGTTCATACTCTTCCAGTACCAGTACACCTGCACCATCACCCAAAACGAAGCCGTCCCGGTCCTTATCCCATGGTCGACTCGCAGCTTGCGGAGCATCATTGCGGGTAGACAAGGCACGGGCGGCACCAAAGCCACCAAGACCCAATGGAGTTGTAGCCATCTCAGCACCACCACAGACCATGGCATCAGCATCACCATAGGCAATCATACGCGCCGCAGTGCCAATATTGTGAGTACCAGTAGTACAAGCCGTAGTAATAGCAATATTCGGACCCTGCATGCCATATTTAATGGACAGGTTACCAGAAATCATATTGATGATACTGCCGGGGACAAAAAACGGTGATAAACGGCGTGGTCCACTATTGACCAAGGTTTCATGATTCTTTTCAATCAGCGGCAGCCCGCCTATACCAGAACCAATGGCTACTCCTATACGATGGGCATTGTGGTCAGTCACTTGCAGTTGCGCATCTTCAATAGCCTGTATGGCTGCTGCCATACCGTATTGCATAAACAAGTCCATCTTGCGCCCTTCTTTGGGCGCCATATAGGCAGACAAATCAAAATCTTTGACACTGGCAGCAAAGCGCGTACCAAAGGCACTAGTATCAAAACTACTGATTTGTGCCGCACCACTTAGGCCAGCAAGAATGTTGCTCCATGAGTCTGCGACATTATTGCCTACCGGGCTTAATAGCCCCAGACCAGTCACTACCACACGTCTACGACTCATTTACAACTCCTTATGAAAACCGACCAACGCTGGATTCTAGCGTTTAAAAAAAAATTTGCCAACCTTGGCACCACAACGCGTCCAAGGGACGCCATAACCACATTAAAGTCGTCCCTATAATATCGTTGTTCTACTAGGCCACAGACCAACTATTGGCTCAAAAACAGAAAAGCCGCACCCTTAAAGGCGCGGCTCTTCAATATGCAGTACAGGGTACCGACGCAACGCGAATTTACTGGTTGGCGTTAACGTAGTCGATAGCAGACTGTACAGTAGAGATCTTCTCAGCTTCTTCGTCTGGGATCTCAGTTTCGAATTCTTCTTCCAGGGCCATTACCAGCTCAACTGTGTCGAGAGAGTCGGCACCCAGATCATCAACGAAAGATGCTTCGTTGGTAACTTCATCTTCTTTAACGCCCAGTTGCTCTGCAACAATTTTCTTTACGCGTTCTTCAATAGTACTCATAGTCTTTCCTAATTGGTTTTTTTGTGTTGCCAGGGCAGTTAATCATGGCCCTGAAAACTTCAAAATGGCTGCCAAATATATTAGCTAATAACCTATTTTGTAACTCTTAAGAAGAGTGTGGTCATTATCAACATATTGACGAAAATTTCAACCTCTAACAGCAAGTAAACGCAAAATTTTGCCTTGGGTAGTGACCTAAGGCAAAATCAGCTTAACACATATACATGCCACCATTCACATGAATGGTTTCACCGGTTATATAACTACCCGCATCACTGACCAAAAACCCGACCAAGGTGGCAATATCTTCTGGTGCCCCCAAACGCTGCATGGGAATTTGCGTACGCAGCATATCTTTTTGCTCCTCGCCCAGAGCATTAGTCATATCGGTAGCAATAAAGCCGGGCGCAATAGCATTAACGGTGATATTTCGTGAAGCCACCTCACGCGCCATAGAGCGGCTAAAACCTTCCACTCCAGCCTTGGTAGCAGCATAATTGGACTGGCCCATATTACCCATGGAACCAACCACAGAACTAATATTAACCACACGTCCCCATTTCACCTTGGTCATCCCACGCAGGCAACCTTTGGTTAAACGGAATATAGAGTTCAGATTGGTATTAACAACCGCATCCCATTCGTCTTCTTTCATCCGCATCAAAAGATTGTCTTTGGTAATGCCAGCATTATTTACCAATATGGTTGGCGCGCCAAAATCAGCCACCAATGTTTGTAATACAGACTCTACTGATCCACTATCGGCAACATCAAGCACCATGCCACGACCACTATTACCGACTTCTGCCAAATAGGCATTAATTGTTACCGCTCCTGACTCAGAAGTAGCGGTACCAATTACCACAGCCCCCTGACTAGCCAACTGTAATGCAATCGCTTTACCAATACCCCGGGTGGCACCAGTAACCAAGGCGACTTTCCCTTCAATACTCAGCATCTTCTTATTCCTCTACATGTCCAGAGCAGATTGTAAACTGGCACTGTCATTAATGGCCGCAGCAGCAATGGTTTTGTCGATGCGCTTGCTAAGACCCGTCAGTACTTTGCCAGGGCCACATTCTAGCATAACTTCAATGCCTTGTTGGGCCATATTCTGCACACAAGCAGTCCAGCGCACAGGCTGATGTAGTTGAGCCACCAAATTAGACACCAGCTCATCAAGATTACTGGCTATCTGAGCATTGACATTGTGAACCACCGGAATGCTTGGCATGCTCACTTCGATAGTAGATAACTTTATCGCCAACTGTTCAGCAGCAGGCTGCATTAGCGCACAGTGAGAAGGCACACTTACCGGCAAAGGTAAGGCGCGTTTCGCTCCTGCTTCCTTACATGCCAGCATGGCTCGCTCCACGGCTCCTAGCTGACCAGCAATAACCACCTGGCCAGGTGAATTATAGTTGACTGGCGCAACGACCTCATCCGCAGCAGCAGCGGCACAAGCATCGGCAATAGCCTCATCAGCCAAACCAATAATGGCAGCCATGGCACCAGTCCCTGCAGGTACGGCTGCCTGCATATACTCACCCCGTGCCCGCACCAAATCAACAGCATCAGTAAAAGCGATGGCGCCAGCACAAACCAGAGCTGAATATTCACCCAAACTATGACCCGCCATAAAGGCTGGCTGCTGGCCATTGTGCGCGCACCACAAGCGCCATAAAGCCACACTGGCAGTTAGTAGAGCTGGTTGCGTTATATGGGTCTGATTAAGCCGACCCTGATCATCATTTTGTACCAGATCCCATAGATCATAACCGAGCACAGTACTGGCTTCGGCAAAAGTCTCTGTAACTATTGGCTGGTTAGCCAGATCAGCCAACATGGCAACGGCTTGAGAACCCTGACCAGGAAAAGTAAAGGCAAGTGTGGATGTCATAAAAAGGCCTCTAAATTGAGCATTGATTAAGAATTATTCTGTGATGGCGTCAGCCACATGTTGTGTAAACTGCATCTCCAAATATTGTACGGTTGATGTAATGGCAGCTACCAAAGCTGTAGTATCGGCATAACTATGGGATTTTACCACCAAACTTTGCAATCCTAACAGGAAGGCACCATTTAATTTACGCGGATCAAAACGTACCTGTAAAGGCTTAACCATCTTGCGCTGCAGAATATCGCTATCATCTCCCTGTTGCTGGGCATGGTGGTACATAGCCGTTGCTAACATCTGGCTCACCCCTTCTGCTGACTTAATCAACACATTGCCAGCATAACCATCGCAGACAAGGACATTAACCCTGCCCTTAAATACTTCTTGGGGTTCAACAAAGCCATGGTAATTCAGCTCAGAATGAGCCTGCAGCAACCCGTGAGCCTGTTGCACTTCTGGCTGTCCCTTGCCAGCTTCGGCAGCAATATTCAACAGCCCTACCTTAACTGTCTGAGCTGGTTGCAATGCCTGCTCTAGAGCTTGTCCTGCCACTGCATACTGGCATAGCTGCTCAGCAGTGGGAGCCAAATTTGCTCCCATATCAACCACCAGACATGGATGAGAAGGGGTAGGTATATGACTGGCAAAAGCCGGCCGATCAAAACCTGGCAAGGTTGCCAGCAGTTGCCGACTCAAAGCCATCAAGGCCGCCGAATTACCACAGGTAACACAGGCATCAGCATGCCCATCAGCCACTTGTCGCAAAGCAAGCGTCATAGAAGAATTTTGTTTTTGGCGTAAGGCTACGAGTACATCATCAGCCATTTCGATGACTTCATCTGCACTAATAACGGTTATACGGGATAGCAGATGCTGCTGACTTGCTGGCACATCGGCTAACATGCCATGTAGCTGATTGGCCGGGCCAACCCACTGTAATTGAAGACGAGGAAAGGAATCGAGGCAGACTAGAGCTGCCTCGAAGCTGGGCTGGGGACCTAGATCCCCACCCATGGCGTCAAGCGCCAGGGTATAGCTGGTCGACAAACTTATTCAGCGTCTTTGTTTACTACCTGACGGCCCTTGTAGAAACCATCGGCAGTCACATGATGACGACGATGAGTTTCACCAGTAGTAGAATCTACAGACAAAGTAGCGCTAGTCAGGGCATCGTGTGCACGACGCATGTTACGCTTGGAACGGGTGACCTTATTCTGTTGTACAGCCATGGCTGATTACTCCTAAATGGATATGCGTTAACTAATCTTTTTGCAACAAACTGGCCAGCACCCCAAAGGGGCTTTCCTGCTGTTGCGCGGCCCCAGCGTCACCGTATTGGGTTTCGACCTTACAGTCGACATGATACGGCACGATGGGCAAACTCAATATTAATTCCTGGTCCAGAAGTTCGCGTACATTGAGCTGTCCATCTTCAACAATCCAAGCATCACACTCGGCCGGAAGCTTCTCAGCTTGCGATTCATCTAATACCACTACCACGTTTAGATCAACACATAAATCCTGTGCATCGATCTGCAAACAACGTTGGCAGATTATTTCAACACCCTTAGCCTCTACTCGCCCGGTTATCAATGGACGGCGGCGTTCATCCCGCTGAAACCGCAAAGTAACTTCTACTTTACCTGCATCAGACTCCAGATACGAAAGCAGGCCATCGAGCTCTGCTACTGCAATGGATCCCGTTATTTGCTGCTGTGCATCGCAGAGTTTGCGGGAATCCAGAATACGAGCTAAAGGTGTGTCAAACATGGCGCGATATGATATTCAGGTCGACCGCTATTGTCAAAGAAAATTGCTTATACAGACAAAAAAACAGGTAAATTAATGCTGTTTTGCGCATAATAGTAACACCTCAATCCGATAACCAAGTTAATGCCATGTCTGAAAACATTATTTTAGCCTCCACCAGCCCCTATAGACGCGCACTTCTTAGCCAACTCAAGCTGCCTTTTCGCTGTCAGAATCCACATACAGATGAACAACTGCTGGCCACTGAAACAGCAGCCGAGGCCGCCTTTCGTCTGGCCGGACTCAAAGCCCAATCCGTGGCCGCAGAATACCCGGGCTGCATTGTCATCGGCAGCGATCAACTGGCTGCTTGTGATGGCAACATCTTGGGCAAACCGGGCAGTTACGAAAACGCCTTTGCCCAGCTACAAAGTATGGCAGGCAAAACCATCACTTTTTACACCGGACTATGCGTTGTCTATGGGCCCCATCAGCATCAGTTGGTAGAGCAATATGAGGTGCATATGCGCCCCTTAACAGACCAGCAAATCGACTACTATCTACAGCAAGAACAACCCTATAACTGCGCCGGTTCCTTTAAAAGTGAAGGCTTGGGCATCAGCCTCTTTAGCAGCATGCAGGGCAAAGACCCTAATACGCTAATTGGCTTACCTTTAATCACCCTTACTGGCATACTCAATCAACTAGGCTGTGGCCCCTTGTCGGCTTAACAAATATTATTGCATACGCGGGGTTTGCAGCCAGGCCTGTAACTGCGTACTGGCCTGCGCCCCCATCTCATCCAACAACTGCTGCACAGGTGTTTGGGCCGGCTGATAGACTTCCAACTCAGTAATACCAATATGCTCTCGTGATACACTATAAATACTGCCCAAACCGTCAACCAGCCCCAGTTCTACTGCTTGCTCTCCATCCCATATGGCGCCGCTAAATAGCTTTGGATCATCTGCCAAACGGGCGCCACGACCCGCCTTAACAACCCTGACAAACTGTTGATGCACACGCTTTAATAAACCTTCAAACGCTGCTCGCTGACCGGGTTTTTCCGTTTGAAATGGGTCCAAAAAGTCCTTGTTGTCACCGGCTGTATAAGAGCGACGCTCCACCCCTACCTTATGCATAAGCTCAGTAAACCCAAAGCCACTGCCTATGACCCCAATCGACCCTACCATACTGGCCTTATCAGCATAAATATAGTCCGCTGCGGCAGCAATATAATAGGCCCCGGAAGCACCCACATCACTAATTACTGCATATACAGTTTTATCTGGATAAACGGCTTTCAAACGATGTAATTCATCGTAAATAATACCGGCCTGCACTGGACTGCCGCCGGGGCTGTTAATATCCAGCACAATGGCTTGTGCGTAATCCTCGGCAAAAGCTGCTTGCAGGCTCGGCACAATCTGCTCACTACTGGCCGGAGCCCCACTTATAATAGGGCCTAGCACCTCTACCACTGCCACATGCTCATGCTGTGCCACAGCGCCCTCATCCACGCCATACCAAGCACCAAATAACACCCCAAATAACAATATAAAAGTTAAGCTTTTAAACAATATTCCCCAGCGTCGACTGCGCACCTGTTCCTGTTGAATATCTTTCACCAGAGTACGAATCAAACGCCATTCTTTACTATCTTCCAGAGCCTTTTGACCAGACTTGGCAGCCTCCTGACGAGGCTCTGATTCTGGTTGTTGCAACTGCTG
>JASMLZ010000007.1 GCA_030748435.1 Gammaproteobacteria bacterium
GAAGCCGCCAAAGTGATCGAAAATACGCAGCGCGACCTCAATATTGCCCTGATGAACGAGCTGGCCATCATCTTCGAGCGCCTGGGCATCGACACGCTGGAAGTGCTCAAGGCGGCCGGCACCAAGTGGAACTTTTTGCCGTTTCGCCCCGGTCTGGTGGGAGGCCACTGCATCGGCGTGGACCCGTATTACCTGACGCACAAAGCCGAGATACTGGGTTACCACCCGCAAGTCATTCAGGCCGGCCGTCGCATCAACGATGGTATGGCCGCCTACGTAGCGCAGCAAACTATCAAGCAAATGATTCGTAGCGGCACTAACATCAGGGGCGCCAAGGTCATCGTATTAGGTCTTACATTTAAGGAAAACTGCTCCGACCTGCGCAACAGCAAGGTGGCAGACCTGGTGAAGGAGCTGCAGGAATTTGGCTGTGAAGTGTATGTGCACGACCCCCTAGCCGAGGCTGAGCAAGCGCTGCACGAATACGGCATTACGCTCAGGGAGTGGCACCAGTTGCCTCAGAACGCCGACGCGATTGTTGCCGCAGTTTCGCATGCTAAATACACCACCCAGCCTGTGGCCAATCTGCTGGCCCCGTTGAAGCGCTGTGGAGTGTTTATCGACATCAAATCCGCTTATATGCCCGAAGCCATTACAGCCACAGGTGCATACCTGTGGCGTCTATGAGTTTGCCTATGTCAGCCTACAATCAACTTCTAACTCGCCTAGTCGCTGCGCCCCATACCTGGCTTATCACCGGCGTGGCTGGTTTCATCGGCAGCAACCTGCTCGAAACCTTGCTCAAGCTCAACCAGCGCGTGGTCGGCCTCGACAGCTTTGCCACCGGACACCAGCGCAACCTGGACGAAGTACAAACTCTCGTCACCCCTGCGCAGTGGGCCAACTTTAACTTCATTCCGGGCGACATTCGCGAACTGGCCGACTGCCAAAAAGCCTGCCAGGGCGTCGACTACGTCCTCCACCAAGCTGCCCTCGGCAGCGTTCCCCGCAGCTTGGAAGACCCCATCACCACCAATGGAACTAACATCACCGGCTTTTTAAACATGCTGGTTGCCGCGCGCGACGCCAGGGTCAAAAGCTTCACCTATGCTGCAAGCAGCAGCACCTATGGTGACCATCCCGGCCTTCCCAAGGTGGAAGACGTGATTGGCCAACCCCTCAGCCCTTACGCCGTGACCAAATACGTCAACGAGTTGTATGCCAACGTGTTTGCTTGCTGCTATGGCTTTAACACCATCGGCCTGCGCTACTTCAACATCTTCGGCCGTCGTCAGGACCCCAATGGCGCCTATGCCGCCGTCATCCCAAAATGGACAGCCGCGCTGCTGGCTGGCGGAAAGGTTTATATCAACGGCGACGGTGAAACCAGCCGCGATTTCTGCTTTATTGCGAATGCCGTGCAAGCCAACCTGCTGGCTGCCACCGTCGAGCCCGTCATTGAGAGCGAAGCGCGGCAATTCATGAATCCCGCATTGAATCAGGTTTACAACGTGGCTATGGGTGACCGCACCACACTCAACGAATTGTTTGCCTTGCTGCGCGTCAACCTGGCCGCCAACGGCGTGAGCGCTGACACCCAACCCGTGTACCGCGACTTTCGGGCGGGAGACGTGCGCCACAGCCAGGCCGACATCGGCAAGGCGCAGCGCTTGTTGAGCTACGCGCCATCCCATCGTTTGGCAGCAGGTATTGCCCAAACCATGCCTTGGTATGTCAGCTATCAAAAATCGAGACTTACTGGGACCTAACCTCGTCAGTTAAGTGCTAATAGTTATCTCAACAGAAGTACAGCATGCATAACTATCAAGCTGTGACTGACCGCAAGATTCGCCTGGCCCTGATCGGCCACGTGTTGGCAAGCCATCAGACCGGGCATAACAGTGGCGTTATTCATACGGGAATATACTACGAGCCGGGTAACCTAAAAGCTAAACTGTGCCAGGAGTGGCTGAAAGCAACTGTCGTTTTTTGTAAGCAACACAATTTATCTTACAAGCAGTGTGGAAAATTGCATAATTTTGTACAGTTGAATTATTAAGAAGTAATGAGTATTGGTTTGGAATATTTGGGGTTATCATTAGCAGATTTAACCTATGTTAAGTTAATAAGGAATAGATAGGAATTATATGAAAACTGTAGTTACTGGTGGAGCGGGATTTATTGGAAGTCATTTAGCTGATTTACTAATAGATTTAAATTATGAAGTTATCGTGATTGATAATTTAAGCGTTGGTAGGAAAGAAAATATTACACACTTAGTTGAAAATTCTAAATTTACTTTTGTACAGGCTGATATTTGTAATTTTGACTTGATAGAGCCAATTTTTATGGATGCTGATTGGGTTTTTCATCTTGCAGCGTTAGCAGATATTGTGCCTTCAATAGAAAATCCTACTGAGTACTATAAATCTAATGTCAATGGCACCTTTAATGTTCTTCAGGCTTGTCGAAAGTATCAGGTTAAAAAAATAATTTATGCTGGATCTTCTTCTTGCTATGGCATTCCTGATGAATACCCAACTAAAGAAAATGCTGCAATAGGTCCACAGTACCCATACGCCCTAACCAAAAATATTGGCGAACAGCTGGTTATGCACTGGTGCCAATTATATAATTTACCAGCTATATCTCTTCGCTTTTTTAATGTATATGGTCCAAGAGCCAGAACATCAGGTACTTATGGCGCAGTTTTTGGTGTTTTTTTGGCTCAAAAGTTAGCTAAAAAGCCTTATACAGTTGTAGGAGATGGTAACCAGACTCGTGATTTTACTTTTGTTTCAGATGTTGTAAGCGCGCTTGTTACTGCAGCTAAAAGTGATTTAAGTGGCGAGGTTATTAATATTGGATCAAATAATACATACAGTATTAATCGCTTGGTGGAGCTACTGGGAGGTGATATAACCTATATTCCAAAAAGGCCTGGCGAACCAGATTGCACTTGGGCGGATATTTCTAAAGCAACTCAATTGTTAAATTGGGAGCCAAAAGTCAGTTTAGAAACTGGTGTTCAGATTTTGCTTAATAATATGGAGTACTGGGAAGATGCCCCAGTATGGGATAAAAAGTCTATTGCTAAAGCAACAGAGCAATGGTTTGAATATTTGAGTTAGAAGATGAATGAAAAAATTAAAACCCTAGAAGAGCTTGCAACACTACTTTCTGAATTAAGATCTGAAGGTAAAAAGATTGTACACTGCCATGGCGTGTTTGATCTT
>JASMLZ010000008.1 GCA_030748435.1 Gammaproteobacteria bacterium
TTAATTGTATTGGTAAAAGATGGGTGAATTTTTCAAGCATTGCCTAAACGTCTACATTGCTATCGATTTGTTGCTTTAGCCAGCCCCACAAGGTGTTTAATTGCTCACTCAGTACGTAGCTGTCCCGCAGCATGGCAAAGAAACTCTCCGGCGTGTCACAGGCAGGCCAATCAAAAGTCTGCAGGTTGGCTTTTATCCATGGGTGGTGAACAAAACCCGAACGGACTAATACCAGACCCAAGCCCTGAGCTGCCATCTGGTAGGCAATAACAGAGTTGTCTACACTGCGTTGTGGCCGGCTAAGTACATCCGCTCTGTCCAGCTGCTCCGCATACCAATGCCAGCCGTGGCGATAGCCCAGCACATGCAATAAAGGCAGGCTGGCTAACTCAGCTGCAGGCAAACCCTGAGCAGCCATCGGGATGAGCCGATCATTGGTTAGGCGCAGGGTATGCTCATCAAAGTTGTTACTCAAACCATAGCGAATATGTATATCACCTTTTATAGGTTCATTTTGCGTATCCCAAATACTATGATGTAATTCTATCTCCAGACTTGGATAACGCTGATACAGATCAGGCAAACGTGGCACTAGCCACCACTGACAAAAAGCCAGATTACAGTGCAATTGCAAGCGCTTATGGTCATGCAGGCCGAATAGGTCCGAGGTGGCATTGTCCAAATTCTGTATGGCAGCTTCTACCTCCACCTGATAGCGGCTACCCAACTCGGTTAATTGCAAACCATGGGCCTGACGCACAAATAAGGTTTGCCCAAGATGCAGTTCCAAAGCGCGCATATGTTTACTGACAGCAGCTTGGGTCAGATGCAGCTCTGCTGCGGCACGGGTAAAACTACTATGGCGAGCTGCCGCTACAAAGGTGCGTAGCCAAATCAGCGGGGTTTGTTGATTGGTCATAGTGACATTCCTATTTTTGTATGTGATATAACAATAACAACCCCTCAGACGCAAGCTTTTTCGTTTGATTGCCAATTTAGGCATGTCCATAATGCCATTTTTTTATAATAAGAGATGCTTGGCAATGAACCCACAACTATCCATTTCCCGTCGCACCCGCTCCACCCCCTTTACCAGCCGCGTTGCCGCCGCAGGCGTCAAGGCCTATACGGTCTACAACCATATGCTGCTGGCGACTATGTTTGAAAGCTATGAAGCAGACTACTGGCACTTGTGTGAGCATGTGCAGGTATGGGATGTTAGCTGTGAACGTCAGGTGGCTATAGAGGGCCCCGATGCCTATCGACTGGTGCAGTTAATGACGCCCAGAAATCTTAGCAAAGCTAAAGTAGGACGCTGTTTTTACCTACCCCTGTGTGATGTAGATGGTAATATGGTTAATGACCCTATTGCCATCAAACTCTCCGAGGAGCAGTGGTGGCTTTCCATTGCTGATTCAGATGTAGTGCTATGGGCCAAGGGTCTGGCTACTGGTATGGGCCTGGATGTGAAGGTCTATGAACCCGATATATGGCCCTTGGCCGTACAAGGCCCTAAAGCTGAGCAATTAATGAGTCGTGTATTTGGTGAACAAGTCAAAGATATCCGCTTTTTCCAAATTCAGCCCCTAACCTACCAAACGGCAACGGGCAGTGTCAGCATGCAGGTTGCACGCTCCGGATGGAGCAAACAAGGCGGCTTTGAAATCTATGTTAATGATGCTCAGGCTGGCCAACAACTGTGGGATGAGCTATTTAGCAAAGGGGCGGATCTGCAGGTGCGCGCCGGCTGCCCTAACCTGATAGAGCGCCTGGAAAGTGGTTTATTATCGCTGGGTAACGATATGGGCTATGATACATCGCCGCTGGAAGCGGGGCTCGAGCAATATATCGATTTGGATGCCGATATTGACAGTCTTAGCTTACCCGCCTTGCGAGCCCAACAACCGACAAAACGACTTATGGGTCTTGTCATAGACAGCCAAGCCAGCATTAGCGACAATGTTTTGACTATTGCTGGTGAAACTGTTGGCGAAATCCGCAGTCTCGGTTATTCGCCACGTTATGGCGTGCAGTTGGCATTTGTCTTATGTTATCTGGCACCCCTGGGCAATAAACTGGCAGTCGATGTACAAACCAGCGACGGTACGCACCAGGGTAAGCTATGTAATTTGCCGTTTGACTTTGCCGCTCTGGGTCTTAAGGCTATCAAATAAAGAGGTTAACCATGAGCCGTTCTTCCTATTTGGGTGATGATACTATTGCCCTGCACTCAGGCTACCAGCCTGAGTCAGACCACGGCTCCCGAGCCGTACCTGTATACCAGACCACATCCTATGTGTTTGACAGTGTGGATGACGCGTCGGCCCTGTTTAATGTGGAACGTGGTGGCCATATCTACAGCCGTATTACCAACCCCACTGTGGCTGTATTGGAGCAACGCTTAGCGGCGCTGGAAGGCGGCAGTGGCGCTATCTGCACCGCATCAGGCATGAGTGCTTTATTTGTCACCTTCTTTAGCCTGTGCAGTGCCGGTGATCATATTGTTAGTGCCGCACAGATTTACGGTTCCACTGTCACCCTGCTTAAGCATACCCTCAAGCGCTTTGGTATTGACTGCACCTTTGTACCTATCAATGACCCCGTGGCTGTAGCCAATGCCATACAGGACAACACAAAGCTGGTATTCTGCGAATCTATTGGCAATCCGGGGCTG
The DNA here is from genome assembly GCA_030748435.1 of Gammaproteobacteria bacterium. Taxonomy (GTDB): domain Bacteria; phylum Pseudomonadota; class Gammaproteobacteria; order Pseudomonadales; family Balneatricaceae; genus Njordibacter. Next base: position 2,675 of record JASMLZ010000008.1, read on the forward strand.
GAAGTGTCTGATCTGCCTATGATTGCTGATATTGCCCATCAGCATGGGGTGCCTTTGGTAGTAGATGCCACCTTTGCTACCCCATATCTATGCAAACCCATCCAATATGGTGCTGATGTGGTGGTACACTCAGTAACCAAATGGATTGGTGGCCATGGCGTTGCCGTGGGTGGGGTGGTGATAGATGGCGGCAATTTTGACTGGCTGGCCAGTGGCCGCTTCCCCACCCTAACCGAACCCTATGCCCCCTTCCATGGCATGAATTTTTGGGAAGAATTTGGCCCATCAGCGCTAGCTATGCGCATTCGCTGTGAATCCATGCGTGATATTGGCGCGGCCATGAGTCCCCATAATGCCTTCTTGCTATTACAGGGTATAGAAACTCTAAACTTGCGTATGCAGCAACATATAGACAATGCCAAGAAGCTGATTGCCTGGTTGCAGGAACAGGACGCTGTGGCTTGGGTTAACCACCCGGATTTACCCCATAACCCATCTCAGTCTGCTGCCGCTCAGCTGTTTCCCAAGGGCGCCGGCTCCATGTTAAGTTTTGGCGTAAAAGGCGGTCGTGAGGCTGGCGCGGCCTTTATTGATGCCTTGCAACTATCTTCCAATCTGGCCAATGTGGGTGATTCCAGAACCTTGGTATTACACCCGGGCAGCACCACCCATTCCCGCCTTAATGAAGCCGAACTGCTAGCAGCCGGCATCAGTGGAGATATGATCCGGGTATCGGTAGGCATTGAAAGTTTTAAAGATATTAAAGCCGACTTTGGCAACGGCCTGCGTGCGGCTGCCAAAATGGCTGACAAGCTGGCCCAACAGGCGTAAGGAGAGGCTTATGTATATTCAAGTAAATGGCCAGTCTACCTTTATCGCTACTGGTGGCAAGACCTTCGATACCAGTTTGCCAACCGTGGTGCTACTGCATGGATCCGGCCTGGACCATCGTTGCTGGGCCTTGCAGGCGCGTTGGTTCGCCTTTCATGGTTACAGTGTATTTGCCCCAGACTTGCCAGGCCACAGCCTGTCACAGGGTGAGCCATTAACCAGCATTGAAGACATGGGGGCCTGGCTAGTAGCGGCACTGGATGCAGCCGGCGTTGAGCAGGTGCACCTGATGGGCCATTCTCAAGGCTTTTTAATGGCGCTGGAAGCCGCCCCCCTGTTAGGTTCTCGAGTGGAGTCGGTTATGGCTCTGGCTACCGCAGCCGCCATCCCTGTCAACCCGGCCTTAATTGACACCGCCAAGGCCGATACCAGCAAGGCCGCCGATATGATGCTGCAGTGGGGTTTTGGCAGCGACTATCAATATGGTCTTAGCTCAGTGCCGGGCATGCAGCCTATTGGTATTGGCCAACGCATTATGACCAATAACCCCTTGGCTACCGATCTGGAAGCCTGCAATAACTATAGTGGCGGTGCTGCACGAGCCAGCAGTTTGACTTGCCCGGTGCAGGTCGTACTGGCCGATCAGGATCGCATGACACCCATGCGCGAAGGTCTGAAATTGGCCCAAACGCTGGGCGTAAAAGCACAAATAATCAATGGTTCAGGGCATATGCTACCGATGGAAGCGCCCCAGCAAAGCTTGCAAGCCATGCAATCATTTATCCAGACTTTAAAGTAGGAACACTTATGTCACAGACAATCAAAAAAGTTGCCGTTATTGGCGCCGGCACCATGGGCGCCGGCATTGCTGGTCAAGTCGCTAACGCGGGGGTTGAAGTATGGCTATTGGATCTGGCCAGTGAAGGTGACAATGTTAATGCCGTGGCCCAACGTGGTCTGGAGCGCCTGCACAATCCTGACTCTCCGGGACTAATGAGCAAAGACGCCGAAGCCCGTATCCATATAGGTAATATCCGTGATGACTTTGACCAGTTAGCCGATTGTGACTGGATTGCCGAGGCCGTGGTAGAACGTCTGGATATCAAACAGGATCTATACCGCCGCATTGAAGCGGTTACTGATGACAAGGTCATCATCACCTCCAATACTTCTACCATACCTATCAGTTTGCTGACTGAAGGTATGTCACCCGCTTTTTGTGAACGCTTTGCCATTACCCACTTCTTTAACCCGGTGCGTTTTATGCGTCTGCTGGAACTGGTGCGCGGCGAACATACCCGTCAGGACGTGATGGATACGCTGGATGCCTTCTGTGAAGAACGCCTAGGTAAAGGTGTTGTCATCTGTGCCGATACACCGGGCTTTCTGGGCAACCGTGTGGGTGTATTTGCTATTCAGTGTGCCCTGCATGAAGCCGTTAAACTGGGTCTGACACCAGCCGAAGCCGACGCCATATTTGGTCGCCCCATGGGGATTCCCAAAACCGGCGTATTTGGCCTCTACGACCTGATTGGCATCGACTTGATGGCTGATGTAGCCAAGAGTCTGGAAACGATTCTACCGGCCTCTGATGATTTCCATCAGTATGCTCAGCCAGTACCACTGATGACCCAAATGATCGCTAATGGCCAAACCGGAAATAAAGGCGGTCAAGGCTTCTACCGGGATGGCGACCAAGGACGCGAAATGCTGGATATGGCAACCAACAGTTACCAGCCTTTGCAACGCCTGCAACTGCCACTGGCACTACAGGCCGAGGCCGAAGGTGTTGCCGTTTTATTGCAGGATAACAGCGACTATGGCCAATTTGCCTGGCGGGTACTGTCCAGTACCCTCAATTATGCTGCCCACCTGTTACCCGAAGTTGGTAATGACCTGGTACCCATTGATGACGCCATGAAGCTGGGTTACAACTGGATCTTTGGTCCTTTTGAACTACTCGATCAGATCGGCGTAGACTATGTTATCACGCGTATGCAAAATGAAGGCCGCACACCAGCACCTTTCCTGTTGCAAGCACAGAACCAACGTTTCTACGCCACTGCATCCGGTAAGCTGGCCAGTTTGCGCTATCAGGGCGGGCACACAGATATTGTGCGTACTGCAGGTGTACTGCGCTTCTCTGAACTGCGCCAGACATTGACACCCATAAATACCAATGCCAAGGCCAGCTGGTGGGTATATGACAATGCCGCCATTGTTGAATTTCACAGCAAAGCCAATGCTCTGGACAGTGAATCCATGGCCATTCTAAGGGATGCCACCGAGCAAGCCCAGGCACTGGGGCTAAGTGGTGTGGTGGTGCATAACGATGCCCAGCACTTTTCCTGTGGGGTTAATCTGGTGGCCTTCCGTGAATTCTTTGAAGCCGGCGACTGGACAGGCATGGATAACTTCCTTAATGACTTCCAGCAGACCGTACTTACCATGCGCCAGTGCAAGTTACCCGTAGTTGCCGCCTGTGCAGGCATGTCTATTGGTGGTGGTTTTGAAGTCGTACTGCACGCTGACAAGGTTATCTGCCATGCCAACTCGGTAATGGGTCTGGTGGAATCAGGCGTGGGTGTCGTGCCCGGCGGTGGCGGCTGTAAAGAAACACTATATCGCTGGTTTGAACGTACTGGCGATATGGAAAAGGCCGCCTGGAAAGCCTTTATGAATCTGGGTTACGGCCGCACTGCCACCTCGCCTCTGGAAGCAGCAGAGCAGGCCATGATCCGTAGCGATGACCAATACCTGATGAATCGCGACCGTATCCTGTCCACTGCTTTAGGGCAACTAACAGCAGTAACTAAAACAGCCGCCAGAGAACCTCTGCAAATGGTCGGCCAACCAGCCTTTGAAGCCATGGTGCAATGGCTCGAGGATGCTCGCGGTAAAGGTTTGCTAACCACCCATGAGTGTACCGTGGGAACCGAAATGGCACGTATCGTTACCGGGGGCGAAATCGAACCTGGCACCATGATGACCGAACAAGATCTGTTTAATGCTGAACGAGCTTCATTCTTGCGTCTGGCAAAAACACCAGCAACGCAGGAGCGTATTGTGAGCATGTTGGACCTGGGTTCACCGGTGCGCAACTAGTCTTTTATAATACGATTAATCAAAGGCCCACGCTAAAACGTGGGCCTTTTTGGTGATACATCTGTCAAAATATGTAACTAGTTCTTCTGAGCAACCAGCATGGCCAACACCTGCTCCGTATCGCAGACATAATCACCCTCTCCTTTACGACAGTAGGTGTGACCATGAGGTGAGCCATGCAGATATACAGGCTGCTGGGACGGTGCCGCACGCGGCACTTTAATACTGATCACATTGCCATCTTGCAGCCGCCAAATCTTAATATCCTCGTTGCAGAGCAAATTCACACTTACCTGAGTCGGGTCCTGCAGGCCCTGCCATAGGGAGTCCAGCACCTGCTTGGGACAATGCACACCTGCTACTTCATAATGCTTGTCTGGCAATTCGCGCAGACCCAAAAAGATATAGCCACCTCGCGTATTGGCAAAAGCACTGTAGGTTTTCCATATATCTTCCGGCAAGGCACCCGTACCATCACGACCTTGAGCCAGCTTGCACTCAATACTCACGCCTTCACGTAGTTGGGCAATTTTTTGCAATGAAGATAATCCAAGCATAGATCCGGTTTTTTAATCAATTTATTTACAACCCAAGCTAACACTCATAAGGCCAAGCTACAATAGGCAGGACCAAAGGACAAAAGCGAAAAGCATAATATCATTACGATATATTATTTATATTTTTTATTCTTTTATGGAATAATAGACAACTTAAAGATATGTTGGAGTTCCCTATGGAATCACGTACACGCAGCCTGTTAAAAGCGGTCAGTTGGCGTATCACCGCCACCTTGACCACCATTATTATTGCTTATGGTATAACCGGTGAGGTTGAGGCTGCTTTGGCTATTGGCAGTATTGAGTTCTTTTTAAAGTTTGTGATTTATTATATGCATGAACGGGCGTGGCTAAAGATCGCTATGGGGCAGCCCAAATAGCGCTTTTACACCAATAGCCTATGCATAGCTGCAAGTAATTGTTGCACATCCTGCTGGCTGGTGTAGTGCACCATAGAAAAGCGCAGCACACCAGTTTGCGGATCCAACCCCATGGCATCCAGTAAACGATAGGAGTAAAAGTGCCCAGCTCCACATAGAATACCCTGTGCACCCAATTGCCGGGATAACGCCATGGGCTGATGCCCCTTGACCAGAATACTCACCGTTGGTGCCCGCTGAGTTGCTATCTGCGGGCCGATAATACGCACCTTGGGGTGCTCTGTAAAATAGTCTAACAGGGTTTCCAACTGCGCCGTTTCGGCACCTTGTAACAGCTTTCTTAAGGCCCGTGCACGCTGTTGCTTATCGTCACCCCCGATACCATGATGTTCACAAAGAGCTTTGAAATACTCACCCACACCCTGAGCAGCTGCCACTTGCGCATGGTCTGGGCCAGCCGGACATAGGCGCTTGGTGCGCTCCTGATCATTAAAAAAGTGGCTTTGATTAGTT
>JASMLZ010000009.1 GCA_030748435.1 Gammaproteobacteria bacterium
AGCCTGATAACCCATACCCAAAGCAATATGCAGCAATGTGCAACCGGTAGAGCAGCCCATAAGAATGACTTTATCGCCCAGAGTGTGCCCAATATTGATAGCGGCAATCGTATCAGCCAGCCACTCCTTATAGCTGGCATCTGCCAGGGCTTGACCATCCTGGCCATGGCCTCGCAGGCGAGTAAAAAACAAATTAGCCCCCAGTGCTTTGGCCAGCAAGTCTGGCACCGGTCGTATTTCATTGCGGCTGGCAGAAAATCCATGCACATAGACAATACTGGTGGTGGTTTTGGTGCCGGGTTTGTCAGCCCAGATAATGGTTTTTGCTGTTGCCGGGCGTAAGGCTCGGATGTTTGCTTCTGCAGTGGCCAGAATCTGGTCCAGATCTTCAATATCAACCACGGTTGTTATCCACAGATGTACGCCCAAGAGATGGGCGGTAAACTAATAGTAATGTCAAAATGGCCAGTAACAGTACGGCCGCGGGCACCAGTGTAATGCTGGCCTGCAGTGCTGTCACAGAAGCTTCTGATTGTGCTACTTTACCTTGTGTGGTTTCCTGCCAGCCGTAAGCGCCCAGTATCAGTGCCAGACACATGGGGGCAAAGGCATTAGCTACTTTTTGGCCAAATAGCCAGATAGCAGAGAAGGCCCCTTCTATAGCTTGGCCTGTTTGTTGTCGGGTAATATCCATCAGGTCCGGATACATGGCCCACGGAATTTGCTGATAAGCACCGTTGGCCATACCTGCTAGCACAAACATACCTGCCATAGTGGTGACATTGACCGAGGGCATCACTTGATAGAGGGCAAGTAGTAGCACAATATAAAGGCTTAGCCCCAGTACCAGTGCCCCCAGCTTGCCCAGTTTGGCTGAGATCATGACCCACACCGCCTGTGACAGGATAGAACCGACGACAAACGCAGCAAACATAAGGGATAAAACCGTTAGGGCCCCGGCCGCACCGGATAGCATGCTGGTGCCATTATCCATAATCAGATAGAGGGCGGCAAAGGGCAACCCGGCGGTAATAAGGGCCACGGCAAAGGTCATAATGCCATAGCTTACGGTGAGGATGGAAAAGGACCGGTTGGAAACTACCAGTTTAACGATGGCAACAAAGCCAATACTGCTGGGTTGTTGAATACGGGGAGCTTTGCGGGTAATAAAGAGAGATAACCAAATGGCCCCCACGATTAGGGGAAAGACATAAACCGTTGCCATGGTATGGCCCATATCACTTGCTAACTTGGGGATTAGTGCACCGCCTACCAGAATGCCGATGCTGGCAAAGCCCATGCGCCAGCCAGTCATGGCTGATCTTTCCTGCGGGTCTTGGGTCATTTCCCCTGCTGTCGCACCATAGGGGATAGCCACCATGGTAAAGCCGATGGTGGCCAGGCCAAAGAAGCCGGTTACCCATACAATGGCTGTGGTAGTGTTGGCTCCACTCGGTACTGAGAAGAGCCCAATGGTGGCGCTGGCCATCACCAGTGCACCGCTAAACATCCAGGGTACACGGCGGCCCCAGCGGCTTTGGGTTTTATCAGAAAAATAACCTATCAGAGGGTCGGTAATAATGTCGAATACCAGTACTCCGGTGGTGACCATGCCGGCTATATCAATGGGGACACCCAGGTAGGCGGTGAGATATGCCAGTACCAGCAGTTGTTTCACGATAACAAATACCACAATACCCATATCGGCTAAACCCCAGCCGGCTTTTTGTCCTAGAGATAGGCTCATATTATTGCTTCCTGATGGCGCCGCCGACAACTTTGGATAACTGTCGACAGCTATTATTATTCTATAGTCAATAGATTACATCATATTGGTAGAGTTGGGGCAAACTGACTGTCTGGTCTAGTCCGGATCTTCCCTATGAGCAAAGCTTATAGGGTTGGTCGCTATTGGGGTCGATATAGTTATGCATCAGTGCGGTTTTTTTTGCTTGTTGAGTTATCAATCAAGCACGTAGCATGGCCTGTTCTATGGTTAATTTGGATATGGATTACGCCTTATGTCGCCAGTTCCTCGCCCCACTGCACAAACCCCGACACTGGCTATTTTTCTGATTGTCTCGGGTATGGTGTTTGTGACCATAAATGATTCTGTATTTAAGTTTCTTGCCGGTGCTTACCCTCTATATCAGTTGGTATTTATACGTTCGTTAATAGGGATGCTATGCAGCTTGCTGATTTTGCAGTGGGAAGGTGGTTGGGCTGAATTAGAAACCCCAACCCCTGGTTTGCATCTGGTGCGAGGCTTATTGGTAGTACTGGCCAATATGATGTTTTTTTCTGCCTTGGCAACCTTGCCTTTGGCTAACGCTGTGGCTTTATTTTTTATCGCTCCTTTATTTATTACTCTGTTTTCAGCGCTGTTTCTGCATGAACAGGTAGGGTTTTGGCGTTTGCTGGCTATTGTTGTTGGCTTTGCTGGGGTACTGGTTATGCTACTTGGGAAGGGTGGTGTTAGCAGTGCAGCAGAGCCTGTGGCTTATTGGGTTTATGCCTTGCCAGTGGGGGCGGCAGCGGCTTATGCTGCTATGCAGGTAATGACCCGTAAGTTGGGTGTCTATACCAAGGCTTCGGCTTTGGCAGTATATATTCAGGGAGTGTTCTTACTGGTAAGTATTGGCTTCTACTGGTTCGCTGGTGACGGTCATTTGGCCGTAGGTGTGGAAAACAAAAGTTTGCTTTTCTTATTGCGTGAGTGGGTTTGGCCACAAGGTAATGATTGGTGGTTATTGCTGTTACTGGGAATCTGTTCAGGGATTGTGGGCTATACTTTATCCGCGGCCTACAAACTGGGTAATGCGGCGACTATTTCCTCCTATGAGTATGTGGCCTTGCCGATGGCCTTTTTAGTGGGTTGGCTGGTGTTTGATGAAGTCTTGACATGGCCAGTTATCATGGGGTCAGGGTTGATTGCGGGTGCGGGTATTATGGTATTTTACCGTGAACGCCAACGGCAATCGCCTATGGCTCCGCGACGAGCTTTACGACGTGGTTAATGCTTATATGCCACCCTTGTCCCACGATACCTTATAATCCATCACTTTTGTGCCCGCCTTGGGGCTTCGTTTTATATCCACATTAGGGCAAGAAAAGCTGGCCCTGATCAAGCTGCAAGCTGATTTTCCCATTGGCTTGGCTGACTATTGAGTTAAGTCATCTTTGTACTTGACCTGCTCCTATATTCTTGCCCTGTTTTCGATAATCCCCAAGGAGAATTTTATGGGACACGCCAAGGAGGGGGTCGCCTTTCAACCCCTAAATATTGCTGTTTTGACCGTGTCAGATACGCGCACCCCAGACAATGACACCAGTGGCGATACGCTACAGGATAATCTACTGGCCGCAGGTCACATCTGTGTAGCCAGAGTCATTGTCAAGGATGATATCTATCAAATGCGAGCGCAGGTGAGTAACTGGATTATTGACCCGGATGTGCATGTGATTCTGGTAACGGGTGGTACCGGTTTTACTGACCGAGATAGCACGCCAGAAGCACTGATGCCTCTGTTTGATAGGCAGGTGCAGGGGTATGGTGAATTATTTCGGGCTATTTCCTATACAGAAATTGGTACCTCAACTATACAATCTCGCGCCTTTGCCGGGGTAGTTAATCATAAGTTGGTTTTTGCCATGCCGGGTTCTCCCAAAGCCTGCAAAACAGCCTGGAGCAAAATTATTGCCGAGCAGTTGGATGCGCGTTATCGCCCCTGTAACTTTGTGGAAATGGTACTGCCTAAGGTAGATACTGCTTGTGGGGATCGCTCATGAGTTGTTGTGATGACGAAGCAGGCCTGTTGTCTTTGGAGCAGGCTTTGGCAACTTTGGTTAGTGAGGCCGTAGCCAGTAAGGCTATAGAACAGGTTGCTATTGAGGACGTATTGGGGCGGGTATTGGCTCAGGATATTGTTTCCAGTATCAATGTGCCACCAGCCAATAACAGTGCCATGGACGGTTATGCCTTGCGTTGGCAGGATTATGCCGCTAACAAGGCGCTGCCAGTATCTCAGCGTATTGCCGCTGGCAATATTGGTGAGGCTTTACAGGCAGGTACTGTAGCGCGTATCTTTACTGGTGGTGAAATCCCGCCGGGTGCTGATGTGGTGGTGAAGCAGGAAGATACCCGTCAGGCCGGTGATAAGGTAATGATTCTTAACACACCCGCTGTGGGTGATCATATTCGTCCCGCTGGTCAGGATATTCGCGCTGGTGCCATGTTGGTGGCCAAGGGTACGGTGCTCAGCCCTCGCCATATCGGTATATTAGCTTCTGTGGGCTGTGCCATGGTGCCGGTTTATCAGAGGCTACATGTGAGTTTGGTCAATACCGGTGATGAGCTGGTGATGCCGGGCGAAGTCTGTGGTGCTGGCAAAATCTATAACTCCAACTATTTTACTATGCGTGGTTTTTTGCTGCGCTTGGGTTGTGAAATCAGCAGCGTAACCGCCCTGGCGGATTCCGCCGATGCTGTCTATGACGCGTTATTGCAGGCCAGTCAGGAAACCGATCTGGTGATTACCACTGGTGGGGTGTCCGTTGGAGAAGAGGATCATGTTAAACATGTGGTTGGGCAACTGGGGCAGATCAAACTCTGGCGTCTGGCCATTAAACCCGGCAAGCCTTTGGCCTATGGTGACATTCAGGGTACACCTTTTATTGGTTTGCCTGGCAATCCAGTAGCTGCTGCCGTTACCTTCCTGCTGTTGGCCAAGCCTTATATTCGTGGTTTGCAAGGTGCCAGTTATCAGCCGCCTCAGGCCACACCTGTGATCGCTGATTTTACCACCAAAGCAGCCAAGCGGCAGGTGTTTTTGCGCGCCAATGTCAGCCTTGAAGCCGGTAAGATGTATGCCACCCCGTTGGTTAATCAAAGCTCTGGGGCTTTAAGTTCAACCGTATTTTCTGATGGTTTGTTGGTAGTGCCTGCTGGAGCATCTGTAGCCAAGGGTGATGTGCTGGATTTTCTGCCTTATTCAGTGCTGGAATAAGCACTTACTAATGTCCATTTTAGTAGATTGAGCTGCCCTGTGGATAAGTGGGGTGAGGGGGAAAAAACCGGGGTGCTACTGGTTAATCTGGGTTCACCAGCAGCGCCCAGCACCAAGGCCATCCGTAATTTTTTGCGCCCTTTTTTGTCTGATCCAAAAGTAGTGCCTATGTCACGTTGGCTGTGGTTGCCCCTATTGCATGGGGTCATATTGCGTAAGCGGCCTGCACAATTAGTAACTGAATACCAGCGGATCTGGACTGCCCAAGGTTCTCCCTTGCAGGTTTATAGTGACAGCTTGCGCGAGGGAGTTAGTCGCTGGGCTCAGCAACAAGGCTTACACTGGCGGGTCGAGCTGGCTATGACTTATGGTCAGGCAAGTATTGCCGAGGTGGCTAACAGGCTGGTGCAACAGGGCGTGGAACAATTATTGGTGTTGCCTTTGTTTCCCCAGTATTCCTTGTCCACCACAGCAGCTGTTGGTGATCAGTTAGAGCGTTTGTCATTGCCATGCCGGGTACACTTGGTTAAGCATTATTATGATCATCCAGCCTATATTAATGCTTTGGCTGCCAGCATTAGTCAGCATTGGCAACAATACGGGCAAGCGCAGCGGCTACTGGTATCCTTCCATGGCTTGCCTATGACTATGCACAGGCAGTGTCCGCAATACTATCAGCAGTGTCAGGCTAGCACGCGCCTGCTAGCACAAACACTAGGTCTGGATAAACATGACTATAGTCTGTGCTTTCAGTCGCGAGTGGGTCATAAACCCTGGTTAGGGCCTTATACGGATACCGTGCTTGCTGACTGTGCCAAAGCAGGGTTACAGACCTTGCAGATCGTCTGCCCGGGTTTTGCTGCTGATTGTCTGGAGACTCTGGCAGAAGTGAGTCATGGTTATGGCAAGCTGTTTGCGGACTTGTCGGGAGGGGGAAGCTTGACTTATATTCCGGCTTTAAATGACCAGCCTGACCACAGTGCTGCGTTAGGTACACTAGTGCAAGCCAATTTGGCTATGCTTAGGGACGGTCGGTCTGTAATCTGGCCGCCTGTGGGCAGCGGCCATCCCTAAGCCAGGTCTGAACAATGCAAAAATCTGTTATTGTCAGCTAATGCTGATTTGGGGTTGCAGATCGTATTTTTCAATCAAGCGACGCAAGCGTGGACGGGAAATTCCCAAACGCTCACAGGCTAACCCCTTACGCCAGTTAGTCTCACTTAATACCTGAGCGATATTGGCTTTTTCGGCTTCTTCCAGACTTTTACCCAGCATGCCTACCACGGGACTTATAGCTTGCACCACAGACTGCTCTGGTTGTGGTGTTACCAAGGTCTGCATATGTTGGGGAATCAAGTCGGCGGTAATGGTGGTGGTGCGACACTGGGCACTGATTTTGACCAGTGTGTTTTTTAGTTCCCTGACATTGCCGGGCCAGTGATAGGCCTGCAGGTGTTGCATGGCAGAGCGGGTGATGGAGTCAATAACAAAGTTATGTTCCTGATTGATTTTGGCAACCAGGTTGTTGACCAAATCAGGAATATCCTCAAGGCGTTCCCTAAGTGGTGGAATATGAATTTGGAATACCTGCAGGCGGTAGTACAAGTCTTGGCGGAAATCAGCATTCTGGGCACTTTCGGCCAGATTGGCATTGGTGGCTGCTACCACTCTGGCATTGGTGGTTAGGGAGTGCTTTGCGCCGACGGGGGTATACTGCTTGTCTTGCAGAACCCGCAGCAATTTGGCCTGAATAGCCGGGCTTAGTTCACCAATTTCATCCAGAAAAATAGTACCATCGTTGGCTTGGCTAAATTTGCCCTGTTGTTTGGCAATAGCGCCGGTAAAGGCCCCTTTTTCATGACCAAACATATCCGATTCCAGCAGTGTTTCTACCAGTGCCGCACAGTTTACCGGCACAAAAGGCCCTTCCTGATGCGGGCTGGTAGTATGAATGGAGCGTGCCACCAGATCTTTACCCGTACCACTTTCTCCGGTAATTAATACGGTGGCGGTGCTGTTGCTAATTCGCCCTATGGCTTTAAAAATTTCTTTTACGGCCTGACTTCTACCAGCCATCAGATTACCATCCTTAGCCAGATTTGTGTCCAGATAGATCAGGTCCTGATCCACTTGTTGATGACTTAGGGCCTGGTCCAGGGCCTGGTCCAGTTCGTCCAGATCAATGGGCTTGTGAATATAGTCATCGGCTCCTTTTTGCATGGCTTCGATAGTGCTATTCATATCATGAAAAGCGGTGATCATGATTACTCGCACTTGAGGTAGCTTTTGTTTTAACTCCGGTAGAATATCCAGCCCGCTTAAGCCGCCCATGCGAATATCCAGAATGATCACATCGGGCTGGAATATCTCGGCCTCCGACAGACTGGCTTCGGCACTATGGGCGGTACTGACATGGTGTCCCAAGGTGTCAAAGTGTATTTCCAGGGTGCGACAAATAGCAACATCGTCGTCGATTACCAGTATTTTACACATGACGTTTTACTCCTTCCTTATGGGCTAACATGGTGGCTGTCTTTAAGGTCCTGCCAGTGGATACTAATGGCTGGTTATCAGCTTCTATCTGATCTGGTTGTACCCTTGGGAAGCACAAGCGGATGCAGGTGCCATGCATCTGGTTTAGGGAAACATCTATAGCACCATGATGCTGCTCAACAATACGTTTCACAATCGACAGTCCAAGGCCCGTACCCTTGGCTCTTTCCGTATAAAAGGGTTCAAATAACTGATCCAGCTTGCTTAAGTCGATACCTGGTCCATTATCGTTAATGTCAAAGGTAATATGTTCACCTGTCGCATCTGTTTGCAGAAACCCGTCAACCCAGATTTGCGGACGATTAGTGCTTTTCCAGTGCTTTTTCTGGTCGTCATGGGCCTGGATGGCGTTACTGAAAAGGTTGACAAAAACGCGGCAGAGCTTGTCCTGGTCACCCTCGAAAGCGATTTGCTCTGGTGACAAATTGATATGGATTTTCACCCCTTTTTTGCTAATTAATGATTGCAAACTGTGACAGGCAGACTGCAATAGTTGCTCGCTCTGCATAGTCTTGAGGTTAAGCTGGTCCGGGCGTGAGTAAATCAACAAATCCGTTAGCAGGGCTTCCATATAGCCGATTTGTTCCAAAGATATACGGGTTAGCTCGGTGATCGAAGAGGTAATGGTTTTGCCTTCCTGTTTGGTCAGCATTTGCAAGGTCATCTTGATCGAAGACATGGGATTACGCAGGTCATGGGCCACCATGCCAGCCATACGTCCCATGGCTGCCAATTCCCGATTACGAGCCATTTCCTTATTGCGCAACGCCACCTCCTGTTCCAGAGCTTTACGTTCTGTAATATCCTCTTTTACGGACAGGTAATGAGTCAGGTGACCTTTGTTATTGTAGATAGGTACAATCTGGGCATCTTCCCAGTGCAGGGTGCCATCTTTTTTCCTGTTGTGTAGTTCACCTCGCCAGGCGCCGTCATTGAGGATGCTATCCCACATGGCCTGATAGGCTTTCTTATCCATTTCACCTGATTTAAGAAAGCGTGGATTCTTGCCCTTAATTTCTTCCAGAGCATAGCCTGTACGCTGCTCGAATTTAGGGTTTACATAGGTGATTTCTGCCTTGGAGTTGGTGATCATTACGGTACTAGGGCTTTGCTCCACGGCCTGTCCTAATAGACGGATTTGTTCCTCAGCCTGACGCTGTTCGGTAATATTGGTGCCAATCATGGTGGCACCAATAATATTTTTCTCGCCACTGATAAGAGGGGTTAAGGTCCAGCTAAATAGGGTTAGTTTGCCTTCTTTAGTGAGAATATGGCCACCAAACTGTACGTATTTTTTGCTGCCATTAAGAATGCTGTTAAGTCGCTTTTCATCCTGTTGGCGTTTCTCATCCGGTGAGAAGGTGGTTAACCAGGGTCTGTGCAATAGTTGTTCCTTGCGCCAGCCGGAAACGAGCAGCAGATAATCATTACAGAAAATAATATTGCCTTTCTGGTCGATACTGGCCGCCCCTAGTTGGATCGTTTCCAGACTGTGGCGGAAACGGCGCTCGTAGTCGCGCTGGGCTTGCATACTGCGGCGTTTGAGAGTGATATTGGCAATAATGACGCTACCGATCAGGGATAGCATTAACAGGGCCAAATAAAAGGCGCCATAGTGCTTGGAAAATTGCTCTCGACTGGCCAGCAGTTCTGTGGGGGTGATAAGAGTGACCACTTTCCAGACATAACTTTTTGCTTGCAGCGTCTTGTCCTTACTCGGATAGTTAGGCCGGATAGTGTCAAAGGTGAACAAGCCGTGTGAGTTCTGGAACTGACCCTGTTGTTGACTTTTTATGGTGTGCCACGTGTTCTGGTAAGCATCCACAAATTTATATTGGCGGCTGAACATAAAGTTCCACTCGTTTTCCGGATTGGAGCTGGCTAACCAATAACCTGCCTCATTTAATAACATGGATTGGCTGTTAAATACCTTGTTAGCCTGGTGAATTCTTTGGGTAATAGGCAGGGCATCATAATTTAGTATAAATACCCCTATTAATTCACCTTTACTATCGTGGATAGGGGTGCCAATACGAATGGTGGGTTTGAGTGGATATTCTACCTTGTTGTCTTCTACATTAAGATCCAAAGGTGATGTGTATACGGCTCCGGGTGCAAGCTGTTTGGTAGCGGTAAAGTAATAACGTTGGGCCTTGTTACGCAAGTCGCGCTCTACGGCTCTTGTTGGTTGGCCATTATTGTGGTTGATACGAATAATCTCATTGCCTTCAATATCAATTAAACGTGCTTGATCATATCCCCCGCGTACGCGCATAAACACAATCAACTCACGCGCCAGTTGGGTTTTTAAGTGTGGAGCAAAGTGCCCTTTTTGCAATGTGGTTTCGATATGGCTAGTAAGGAATTTTAGGTCTTTAATGGCACTGATCATAATATTGTCCAGTGCCTGTTTATGGTCCACAACCAGCCTTGTCTGTTCTTGTTGCTTGATTTTTATATCCTTGCTGGAACGGTACTCATAATGCATAGACAGGACGAGTAGCCACAGTATTAATATGGGTATAAAAATATAGACTGTTAGCTTGAATTGTGACCAAAACTGCGAAGTAATATTGTCCTGACGTTCCGGTTGGCTATTGGCTTGCATTAGAAACCACCTCTATTTAGGCATTGCATCTCAATATGGCCACGTACACGATAAAGATAATCCTGCAAAGGTTCGGCACTTTTTCTGGGCACCAGATAGAGTAGTTTGGCAGCGATTAGATAGGGCCGGCGGGCCTTATCACCAGCGGGCGTTGGTTGGCTGATTATTTGCTGTAGGTAGTCCAGAGCAGCAGCTGGGTCATCACAGTAGCGGGGCATTGATACACTGCGACTGTACCAGGCGGTCCAGGCAGAAATTAATATAAACCCAATGGCTACAAACAGCACCATGCGCAAGGGCTTAAAATCGCCAATTTTCACCTGTTGCCCGTTGGGTAGTTGCACAGCTGTTGGGGCTTGCTCAGGCTTGGGCGTTAGCTTATTTGATTTCATAGTGGTTCAAGTTCACTGTGTATGGTAAACGCTGGGTATACCGGGGCGGCTTTACCCAGTTGCAACTGTTGATGAATACGACTGGCGGTGTCCAGACTATGAGTAAGGCGATCGCGCACGGCAACGCCCCCCATGTAGTTGGCTTCCAGACTGAGACCAGGCAAGGCGGTTAACTGTTGGTTAATAGCTCGACAGCGGTTTGGGTAATCATGCAAGTACAGAGGCAATGCCTGTTGGTGGCGGTCTACATAAGCAAAATCAGCAGTCCCAGTCACGCCCATCAGGGTCGCCAAATCTTCCTGCACCTTGTCAATACACTGCTGGTCGTCCCAATCGCGGGCTGTCGGATTACGCAGCCCGCCGAGATATGAGCTGAGTAATACCTTGCCGGCAGGAGCTCTGCCACTAAAGGTACTGCTTAGCCACAGGTTGCCATTAATGGCCGCCTTGGCCCGTTTGGGTACCAAAAAGCCGGTGCCATTGAGAGAGTGGGGTATAGACTGGGCCTGAAAGCCGGTGTGAACAATATTTAGTGGCGCATACTCAATGCTTGCCAGCAGGTCAGCCAGTTGACCATTGTGGGTGCGCAACAGTCTGGCGGCAACTGGAGCAGGTACTGACAGTACTAATTGTTTGGCACTAATGCTTCTGTTCCCGTCACCACTACTGGTATGGGCCAGCCAACCCTGGCGGCTACCATGGAAACTGGCAGGTTCAATATGGCTTACTGAGGTAGAGCAATAGGTATCTATATTGGGATGTTGTGCCAGCTGTTCTGGCAGGCTTTGCATACCGTCTTTAAAAGACAGAGTTTGGGATTGCATGGCACTACGTTGGCGCAGCAGTTTTTTCACTAGTATACCAGCTGTTATGCTGCCGTACTGCTGTTCCAGATGGCTCAAGCGGGGCAGTGTTGCGGCGGCATTGGCACGTTCTGGATCGGAAGCCAGAGTACCACTGATAAAAGGTTCCATAGCAGTATCAAGCACCTCTTGACCAAAACGACGGCGCACAAAATCAGCTACGCTTTCCTGTTCGGGGCGGCCCCTTGGACGTAAAGGTTCGGTTAACAGGCGCAATTTTTGTGGCCAACTGAATAAGCTTGCGCGCAATAGCCCCGGCAGGTGCATGGGTACGGCCTGTAACTGGTTATCACGCACCACATAGCGGGCGCTGGTGGCTTGGGCACAGCGCTCAAGCAACTGGTCCTGCAGGCCACATGCCTGAAGAATCTGGTTAACCTCCGGACGATAGTTGACCAGCATGCTGGCGGCCTGTTCAGTCAGATAACCCTGTTGTTTGCGCGACTGAATTTTGCCACCCAAATGAGCCTGTGCCTCACACACAGCGACCCGACGGCCGCGCATAGCCAGCCAGCGGGCGGTGGCCAGGCCAGAAACGCCGGCACCGATTACTAGAACATCATAAGAGGGCATATACATCGCCTTATTTTATGGAATTTGAACATTTCGTTCACTTTCTAATTGGAGTTGTATTGATCTGATACAGGTTTTGGCCTTGCTGGTGTCATACTGCCAAAGCGCTGTGCGATCATTGTGGACAAGTGTTCAGGCAAAACCAGGACCTCACCTTTTTTCGCCATTTCCAGTTCCACACGCTGTTTAATCATATTACGCACAAAGCCTGGGGCACGGCTTAGGCGCTCAGTAGCCTCTACACTCCACTCAATGGTTGCGGTGTTGTTGATAATAGGGAGTATGACTGGCGTGTCGGCAGGCTGATATTGACAGAGGCTGTCACTGGCCATTAGTGACTGGCCCTGAGCCACCGGACGGGCACGACAACCACCACACAGTTGGCTGTATTCACAGACACCGCACTTGCCCGTAAGCACTGGGTTACGCAGTTGTTGGAAGGCTTCGGCCTGCTGCCATATTTGGGTTAATTTCTGGTCTCTTATATTACCCACAGAAGTATCAATATAAGGGCAGGCTGTGACCTCACCCTTGGGAGTCACCCGGCAGTAGTGGCGACCGGCAATACAGCCATCACCTGTCATACCACTAATCTGGTTATTGGTCGCATGAGCATCAAGTTGATGGGCCACCCGTTTGGAGTGTGGGGCACAGCGCGGACGAATAATCATATTAGGATAATGCTGCTGTGACTGCAGAATAACCGCCAGAGCAGCTTCATATTGGTCTGGACTCAGATCTGTCATGGTTTCACCACGCCCCGTACAGACCAGAAAAAAGATATTCATAACTCTGGCTTCCAAGCTCGAAGCAAAGGCAATAACATCCTCTAATTCGTGCTGGTTGTCTTGATGAATAGTGAAATGCAACTGGAAGGACAAACCCTGTTGGCGACACTGTTCAATACCGTTCATGGTCTTTTGCCAACTGCCAGACAAACCACGAAAGCGGTCATGAGTGTTTGGATCCAAAGAATCCAGACTGATACCTGCACCCTGCAAGCCGGCGGCCTTTAAGGCAGCCACTCGCTTGCGGGTCAGGAGCATGCCATTGGTGCCGATCAGCATAAATAAACCCAACTGCTGACCATGGGCAATAATGGCTTCCAGATCTTTGCGTAGCAGTGGCTCACCACCGGTCAGTACAACCATGGTTTCAGGATGGTGAGTCGCGACATCATCAAGCAACTGACATACTTCCGCCGTTTGCAATTCTTGCTTATCTGCCTGGCGTAAAATTTTTGCATCCAGATAGCAGTGCGCACAGGCCAGATTACAGCGCTGGGTCATATTGATAGCCAGCAGGTTAAGGCTGGGTGCTGGTGTATTGGGGTTCTTGGCTAGCATCTGTACAAGTGCTCATTACTGGTACTGGTCAGGTTTACTTTCGGAATGGAATACACCCTCTTGTGACCAGGCAGAAGAGGCCTTGCGCAAGATATCGGCGGTAACAGTAGTCTGCCCCAGTGTCTGGGCGCAGCGTTCTGCTTCCTTGATGACCATGCCCCGCACAAAATCAGGAATACGGGCTATTTTAGCCTCGCTGGCGGCATCCCATGGCATGCTTGCAGCTTGCTTGGCGGAACCTTCACCCCATTCCTCATATTTGGCATCCATAACTGCTATGGTTACCTCTTCTGCCTTCATTTTACGGGCCATAACTTCGATCCGCTGGCGTGTTAAATTACGCATAAAGCCTGAAGGTACCTTATCCAGCCGTGCTTGTGCCGCGGCATCCCAGGGCAAGGCAGAGTCCTTGTCAGCCGGTTTGGCCGTATGGCCAAATGGGCACTTGCCCTGTGTCTGCTTGTTGGTTTGGTCAGAGCTGGTAGATGACATCATGGCTGTGGCACTTTGCAACTGCTGTTCGACCATTGCTAAAGTAATTTCACTGACACTGCCAGCCGCCGCTTCAATCTGTTGCTGACAGGTGTCGCGCATAAAGCCTTTGGGTACGCGAGCCAGACGGGCCGCTGCATCAGCTCTCCAGTAGTAGGTTGTGCTGGTTGCTTCTAGGCCTTTGTCTTGCTGCTGTTTAGCTGTTTTTGGGATGGTCATAAAGGCTTGCACATGCGTTATTTCTACCTGTGTGCTGTGTTCCTGACGGGCTTTTTTCTCGGCCCGACGCTGATAGTGGGCTCGGCTTTCGGCATCTGTTACGCTGTCCAGTAGTGCCAGCGCTGCAGGAGACCAGTCTGGGGCCAGATCCGTTGCCCGGGCGGCACTGTCATTGACATTATCCTTGTCGACATGCACTGGACACATGCCAGCGGTAGCAGCATCAACTATGCTGGCGGTAATAACCGTATGGCCCTGTTGCTGGGCATAACGCAAGATAGCAGTGCGTGCCATGCTTTGCACAAAGCTGGGGATTTTGAGCATGCGTTCATTGGCTTGGTTAGTCCAACTGGTAGTGGTTTCGGCCACCACTTCTGTGGCAGGGGTAAAACTGCGCTGGCTTAAGAGTAGGGCACAGTCAACGTCTTGTAACAGGTGTTCGGCATTACCACCTATATCCAAATCATCATCGGCGTGAATACCCAGTTTGCCCATAATTAGCAGGCTTGGTTGCTGTTCTTCTACCACCTTGGTAATTACTTCATGGGGTTTGCCATCGAGTAGTTGTGTGGTAATAGGCACTTTATACTCGTCGGCAATGCTCTGGCACACATCCAGATGACCCTGGTAAATTTTCGCTAAACCAGCATCAATAATATCTTCATGCAGTTGTTCTTGCTCTTTAAAACGAAATACCTTGCCGGCTTCGTCAGACAATACCTTGGCTATGCGATTAAAGGCGACATAGTGGTAATAGGGGTCATAGGCAGAAACAACATGCACCGGAACCTGCCAGGCTTGGGCTAGAGACAAGGCGGTAAGCAGGCCACCATAGGCTCTGGAGGAACCATCTACGGCCACAATAATAGGGCCCTGTGATAAAGGCCGCTGCAGGTTTTTGATGACCAAGGTGTCAATATTACTGCGCCGACAGACACGGGAACAAACCGTTCCCAGACGGCCACCAGGCACAGCGCCCAGTCCCTGAGCACCTAGGACGAGCAGATCATAATTACCAGAATTGGCGGCCTTGGTCATCTCTGTGTAATTTTTACCTTCCAGCGAACTTCTTACATAAGTAACCTGATGTGCCTGACAACTGGCTTCTGCTTGATCCAAATAGGAATCAGTGATGACGCTAAGGCCTTTGGTAATTAAATCATCGTGAATATCCCGCTGTTTTTCCAGCTCGGTTTCTTCCTGATACTGGGGTGGCAGGCCACCTTCCATTTGGCGAAAGCGGGCATCATGCAGCTTTGCCGCATAGACATGGGCGCCGGTTAGGGTAGCTTGCCAGATAGTCGCCACCGCAATGGCTTGTTCGACACCATAGTTGGAATGATCAGAGGCATCGGCACCAAGAAGTATTTGCTGGTAAGTTGGTAAGCTGCCAACTTGTGAAGAAATTTGGGAAGCTGCGAGCATATTATTAACCTTGAGTTTGATAACAGTCGAAAATTGTTAATGCATCAGCCAGTAGCCTAGCAACATGACCACCACGATCAGGTTAACCAGACCACCAGCCATAACAAACAGGTCGAAAATATCCAAGCGTATATGTTTAAGCCAACGCATGGGTTTTGCCTGTGTTATTTGAAGTTAAAATCAATGGTGGTTTCACCATTGGCGGTAACGGTGACTTTACCTTTTTGTTGTTTTAGGCTGCCATGCCAGGCAATAATTTTGTATTTGCCAGCGGGTACATTGTCGATCTTGAAGGTGCCATCTTCTGCTACGACGGCATAGTAGGGGTTTTTAGCAACGAAGACATAGGCATGCATAAAATCATGAGCATCACACTCAACCTTCATGCCAGCGCCGCGCTTGAGCTTGATGGTTTTGTTAATGGTGCCTACATCTGGTTGGCTAATATTAAAGATGGTTTTTTTGGCCCGGCCGATTATTTCATAGGTATGAATATTATGTAGTACCGGGTCACTGTTAATGGCAGCGTAGTCACCTTTATTATGCATTACGCTCAAAAAAGGCAAGAACTCACAACCCTTTTGTTCAACCTGCGAACCTAAGGCTGGAAAAGCCTTACCCTGTTTTACCTTATCAAGATATACCACTACGTCAGCCAGAGCGCCATCGTTAACACGGACAAAATCCACCACACGCTCGCCTGTGCCACATACATCAGTGTCTTTGCTGATGGTATAGGTCTTGGGTGCAGGATCTTTGCCAGTAAAGGTGACGTTGCCGGTAATGGTGCCACCGTCAGCGACCTGCATTTCTTTATAGGCCGCAAAAGCCGGCGCTGTCAGGGCAGTTAAACCCAGAGAAAGGCCAAATAACAGGCCATATTTTACAGTGTGTTTCATAATGGTTTCCTTGATTTCACAAAAAATTAAATGTTTGCCTGAGCAAATTTGTTATCGGGGCGGTAAATGGCTTCCAGCATGCTGGCAATATGACTGCGATAGGTACGATTGTCCTCAGTCTTGTCTGTATCCTGTAAGGCTACGACTAGGCTCTTGCCAGCTGCGTCGGTATCCAGACGTCGCAACATCTGGCCCATAAAGGTGCTGAGTTGTCCGCCGTCCGCCACCCCCGCGGCAATAAGAGAGTCTTGTGCTCTAGTACAGCGCAGGTCGGCCAGTGTCTCAGCAGCGACTTTGCGGACGCTGTACTCTTTATCCTGTAGCGCTTGCATAAAGGCTTGCAGAATCTGTTGATCAGGGTCCTCTGGGTTGCCATTTTTCTGCACAGCCTTATGCAGCTTGTTGCCGCGTATACTCAGCAGAGCCAGCATGGCTTCTTTGCGCACATCAGTGCTGTCGTCCTGCAAACAGGCCATAACGGCCTCCGTAGCGGGCTTGTAGTGCATTAAACCCAGCGTGCGGATGATGGCTAAACGCATATCTGCACCAGCGAACTCCAGTTTGGTTAACAGGCTGCCAGCGGCGTTGATTAACAGGCGGCGATGTTTACTACGGGCAGCAATCTTGCCCAGACTGGTGACGGCTTCCAGGCGGACGTCGGCATTGGCATCGTTGAGGTGTTGAATAAGCAGGTTTATCAGTACCTCGTCATCGGCTTCTGCCAAGATGCGGATACACAACTGTCGCACATCGTCTTGTACATTAATTTTCTTTTTCGAAACAAAAAGCTTATCGGCCGTGGCTATATTGTTTTCAATCAGTTGTCGATAGGCAGCATCTTCATCTGGTAATTGTTCCAGTAGTTGGGACAGGCTGGCATCTTCGTTATCGCTGCCAGCTTGGCTTAGGGCCAGGGCCGTTTCGACATTTTCGGCCGCAATAGCCTGTAAAGTGGAGGTGAACGCTTTTTCTTGCCGTGGTATATCATCGGCATAGTCACTGGGATAGTCTGCTGGTAGCAAAGGGGGTGCAGTTTCTGCCTCTGCATCCAGGCTTACCAGACTAATACGTTGCTCATCGTCAGGGGCGGCTACGGCAATATGGGTATCGTTTTCCTCTTGTGCTCTGATGGCAGCCTGTGCTGGTGCTTCTGGCATGGGTGTCTCGATCACCTCCGCACCAGCCTGATCCATATCGTTGAGCAATACAGAGGTAAGGATTTCCAGAGGTGCTAAGATGGGGCCAGCGTCTTTAGGATCCACAACATCATCATGCTGTTCGTCAGGTTCTGCGGCGGGTTCGGGCTGCTTAAGTTGAGCCTGGTTTTGATGCAGGCCCATTATGGTTTGCAGGGCGATTAAACGTACGGTCTGATCGTCATGGTGAATGCATTGGCTTAGATCATGTAGAATTTCTTGGCTGTAATATAATTGCTCCGCAACGGCCAGACCGGCTTGGCGGCGCAAGGCGATTGGGGCCTCATCATTACAGACAATTTTGCTCAGGCTGGGCATGGCGAGGGGGTCTTTTAGTACCTGTGCCAATTCGCAGGCGGCAATGGCCTCTACTGTATAGCGGGTATATAGCAAATTTTGGCAAGTGACCAGTTGTTGCTCCGAGAGTGTGGCTTGCGGGTCTTGCATGTGTTTGACCTGATCGGTAATAAGATTAACGATCAAGGCCCGGACGGCAGCACTGCCATCAACCAGCAAGTCAATCAGATCAGTCAAGGCAAACAGGCGGCCCTGCCCTTGTTTAGCCATACTGGCCAACTGGCCGAGTGCGGCTTCACGTACTTCTGGTTGTTGGTCATGGCACATGGCCATAAGTGTTTTCAGATATGTCTCTGGCGCCAGTTTAAGCAGCGAGTTTATGGCAGCAATACGGACATCGGCATCTTCACTGGAGAGGGCTTCTTGTAGTGCAATGGTGGCCTCTGGCTGCTGACTTAAGGCCAGTGCTTTGGCTGCGCGACGTTGTTGGCGGCCATGTTTGCCTTGCAGACGTTGAATGACAATCTCAACGCCTTCTTCACCACATTGTGCCAGGCTGTTTAGCACTTCAGTTTCAATATCCTGCCCATCATCATCCTCAAGGATTTTTTTCAGGATAGGTACGGCTTGTGGGGTCCGGTTATGACCTACGGCCTTGGTAGCTGCTAATTGAATATCCCAGAAGTGATCCCAGTCGCCCATATCGTCGGTGTAAACCCGTTCGTTGCTTTGTAAAGCATAGTTAATAAGGGTCTCCATGGCTTCTGGACTGGCAATATTTGCCAGTGCCTGCACTGCTGCTAACTTTACTTCTTTATCAGGATCGTTTAGCAGGCATTCGGTCAGCGTTTGTACAGCCTCATCACTGCCAATTTTGCCAAGCGCTGCAAGACTATCTATGCAGACATCAATATCTTCATCCTGCAGACGTTCCAGTAAGGCAGTGATGGCTTGTGGTGATTGTAGGTTGCCCAGCACTCTGGCTGCAGTTGCGCGTTCGTTATCCAGGCTGCTGGTGAGCATGCTGGTCAGAGCGGTAATGACTTCAGCAGGTGCTGCAGACTGAGTTAAGGCTGGCATGTTGGCTTCCATGGTTCGCTTCCTATAAGGCAAAAGTGCACGATCAAGTGTTCATCTAGTATCTTTTTGGTAGCAGGAACCATGCCATGATGCTAAATAGTGCCAATTTGCCGTTGACTGGCGCCTTGGTACGCTTTTTCTGGCTGAGCAAATAGTTGCTGATTGAACAGAGTGTTCAAGACCGGGGGGTCGATTTGTTTAAATGGTAACAAAACGTTCCATTTATGCGGTGGCACAAAACGTTCAATAAGCGAATAAATGACACCTTTTGTTCCCTCATATAGTTCGCAAAGGCACTTTGTGTACAAAAACAGGGAACATAGTTATCAATCGCCTCTATTTTTTTGATTGGCCCAATTTTTGCTTAGATACCAAATAGAGTCCGTAATCTTCGACGGATAGGACTGTTGTAACTGCTTGATTCGGGAGATGCATAGGTGAATGAACAAACAAATGACGGAAAGGCTGAAGCAGTCATTGATGACTCCGTTTATCAGGGGACTTGGGGCCCATGGTTGTTTCGTGGGGCATTGTTAGCTGGTCTGGTGTTTATGTGGTGGTTGGTAATCTATGACCACGGCGTAAAAGCTGTGCATTAGGAGGAAATAAAATGGCAAATAACAATTCTGGACCGGACAAGCCTGCCAGTCTGCTTATGTGGGTGGTAGCCATTGGCGCGTCTTTGCTGCTGTTTTATGGGCTCGATCAGCTCATTATGGCTTCTCAGGGTTTACCCTTAAATTTGGATTTAACTCCGGCCCAATAGGGTTGGACAGATAAAAGGTTTGGATTTGAATATGGCTATTTTTCAAACTACTCAAGCACATATTCCAGGGGTTCAGCGCTGGTTTAACAAAATGACACAAACCATGTTCTGGACCTTATTGGTTATGTTGGTATTGGGTATGTTCGGCATTGCGTCTGAATTTACTGGTTTTGGGGCAGCATTGGCCGCTGATGCTGCAGTGAGCACTGGTGTTACAGCACCAGAGATTGCAGCCAGTGATTACCCCAATATTGGCTTTAGCAGTCGTTCGGTAGTATGGATTGCTGCACAGATGCACCTGTTCTTTGCCGCTTTTGTCTTGGCAGTACCCCTATTTGTGGTGGTTATTGAGTGGTTGGGTGTTAAAACCAACGACCAACGCTACGATGATATGGCCCATGAGTTTATGAAGGTCAGTATGACGGCCTATTCCATCACTGCTTTGTTTGGTGGCCTGCTGGCTTTTGCCCTGTTTGTCCTGTATCCCCATCTAATGGGTTATATGACGCGGGTATTTGATACCCAGATGCTGTGGTATGCCCTTTTATTCTTTGCCGAAAGCGCGATTTTGTATGTCTATTATTATAGTTGGGGTGCCTTGCGTTATGGCAATCGTAAGTGGGTACACCTGAGTTTGGGTGTGGCACTGAATGTGGTGGGCACTTCTATTTTGTTTATTGCCAATGCCTGGGCAACCTTTATGATGGCTCCTTCTGGTGTAGATATTGCCACAGGTGCTATTACCGGCAATATTTGGGAAGTCATGCGCGGGCCTTTGTGGAACCCAGTAAACCTCCACCGATTTATTGCCAATATTGCTTTTGGTGGTGCGGTAGTCGGTGCTTATGCGGGCTATAAATTGCTCAGTGCCAAGACCATGGGTGAACGTGCTCATTATGACTGGATGGGTTATACCTCAAACTTTATTGCCGTATTGGCATTTTTACCCTTGCCTTTTGCCGGCTATTGGTTGATGGCCGAAGTGTACGCCTATTCCCAGCAAATGGGGATTACTGCTATGGGCGGCATTTTGGCTTGGCTATTTATTGTACAGGCAGTGTTGATTGGTACTATATTATTGGCCAGTAATTATTACCTGTGGTCCGGTATGTCGCGCACCGAAGGTTCCCAGCGCTATCAATGGATGATCAAGTATATTGCCGTAGTGCTGGTGTTGGGCTTTTTGGTTTGGGTGACACCACATACCATTATTTTGCGAGCGTCAGAGGTCGCCTTGCTAGGCGGCAGTCATCACCACTTGCTTGGCCCTCTGGGCATTATGCCGGCCAAGAATATCGCGGTTAATCTGATGCTGATCGCCACCTTCCTGTCGTTTCAACTGTACCGTCGTTCGGACAAGCAGGTGACCGTCAGTTGGGCGCCCTGGGGTAATGCTGTGCTGACGGCCATTTATCTAATTGCCGTAATTAATATTATCTTTGCTGGTATTTACTATGGCTACTTTACCAATACCGTATACAAGGTTGGCTCCAGTGTGACTCAGGTAGTATCTACTCTGGTAGTGATTGTCGCTGGGGTAGTGATTGATAGCCTGATGTTTAAAAAGGCCAAAATTCTACCGTCCCAGTGGGGCCGTGTCAGCAACCGTTCGCAATATGCTTTGTTTGCCTTGCCCATTGCCTTTACCTGGCTTATGGCCTTGATGGGCTATGTACGCTCTTCCGTGCGCACTCACTGGCATGTTTATACCGTAGTAAAAGACAATTCAGCAGATAACTTTATCCCTGCCATAGGATATGCCGGCAATATGATGACCATTGTGACGGTGCTATTCCTGCTATGTATTTTGTTTATTTTTTGGATTGCTTCGTTAAGTAACAGTAAACAGATACCCCCGGTAAATAAGGCAGGCTAGGCTTAATTGGGCCTGTGTGGAGTATAGGGATGGAGAATAATATGGGGACATTAATCAGAGTGTTGAGCTTTAGTTTGGGCTTGGCACTGGTATTTACTTTGATCGCCAACCTGCTGCCTCAGGTAGAAGGTGAAGCACCAGTGGAAGAAGAGGTTGATTTGAGTAGCCTGGATATGGATACCTTTGTTGCCTTGGGTGAGTCCACCTTTACTGGCAAGGGTACCTGTACCCTGTGTCACAATGATATGGGGCGTGCCCCCGATCTGTTAAATATGGATGTGGTTGCCGTTTCTGCCGAGCGTATGCAGGATGAGCGTTATGTGGGCACAGCCAGCAATGTTACGGATTATATACGAGAGTCCATGGTTGCACCGGGCGTCTATGTGGTGGCTGGATTTGGCAAGAAGGGTAGTAATGACAGTGAGTCGCCGATGCCGGATGTTAGTGCGGCACCAATTCAGCTATCTGCCGTAGAGGTGGATGCCATTATTGCTTACTTGCAGGCTAAAGATGGACATGAAGTGAGCGTCGCCCTGCCCACCCTTGATAAAGCAGATATGTCAGCCGCCAGTGTGGGCTCTGAACCAGTTCCAGCAGCGCCCGTAGCAGCAGCCACACCGGAAGCGGCCCTGGCCAAGTTTGGTTGTAGTGCCTGCCACTCGGTATTGGCTACAGAATCCCCGGTTGGGCCGGATTTGCGTAATGTTGGCAGTCGTTTGAGTAGGCAGCAAATACGCATGAGTATTCTTGACCCTATGGCTGAAGTAGCAGAAGGCTTTCCCCCTATCATGCCTAATCTGGCGGACCAGATGATGGTGACAGAGTTGGAAATGCTAGTGCAATTTTTGGCTGAGCAAAAACAGTAAAGTAGCCTGATAGAGGAAAGAAAAAGTGATGAAATATCTGCAATTAGGCCCTTTCTGGCAGGCGGTGTTGGTAGTGGTGTTGACCTATCTGGTACTGGACAACGCCTTTCCTCCGGTGATGCCCTTATCATTAATGATCCAGTATATGGCGATCGTTATCGTAGCGGTATTACTCTATTACTCATTTGATGATGGCCGCTGGCAAGCGTTTAAGCGGCCATTAACCAGTGTACTAAGAGATGACAACCAGGCCATTATGCGCTGGACTTTATTGTTGCTGGTCCCCTTGCTGGCGGGCTATACCGTTTATACCATGGTCAAGCCCTCCTATGATGCTCCCGTGGAGTTGCGTCAGGTACATCCAGCGCCACCTTCGAGCATTAAGGTGTTTGATCAGCAGTACAATTTATCCACTCTGGAAAACCCGATACGGGCAGAAATTCTGGCTACTATGAGTGAGGATAAAGAGGCTGGCTGGGAGGCTTATGAGGAAGCCGTAGCAGCAGGACGGGACATTTACTTCCAGAACTGTTTTTTCTGTCATGGCGACCTGTTAGATGGTCAGGGGCACTATGCACAGGGTTTTAATCCACTGCCGGCTAATTTCCAGGATGTGGGTACCATTGCCCAGTTGCAGGAGTCGTATCTGTTTTGGCGGATAGCCACCGGTGGTCCTGGCTTGCCAAAGGAAGGCGCGCCGTGGAACTCAGCCATGCCGGTATGGCATGAAATGCTGGATGAAGAGGACGTCTGGAATACCATTATGTTTCTTTATGACTATGTTGGTCAGGTGCCACGTATTTGGGATCCCGCTGTTTCCAAGCAGGTGACTGCCATAAAGGATGAGCGTCTGCGCCAACGTGATGCCATGGGTGGTGAAGAAATCTATCAATTCCGCTGTGCTGTATGCCATGGTGAACAAGGCTATGGTGACGGACCAGCAGCCGACTATCTATATCCCAGACCAAGAGACTTTAGTCTTGGTATGTACAAGTACAAGACCTCTCCAGGCAGTCTGCCCGCCCGCGATGAGGACTTGTTTGAGACCATTAAACACGGTTTACCGGGTACGGGCATGCCGGGTTGGAGCAGTCTGTTAACGGATCCGCAGATTCATGATTTGGTTAAGGTAGTAAAAGGGCTGGATACCACCGCTAGTTTCGCACCCGAAGAAGCTGAAGATGAAGATTTTGATGACGAGGGTCGTTATATCAAACCGGAGCAAATGCTCAGTTATACGGAACAGGAGCCTCTAGACGGCCAGATTGCCTATGATCAAAGTTCCATTAAACTGGGCCAACAAGTATTCGAAACTGCCTGTAGTGAGTGCCATGGCGCTGAAGGGCGGGGTAATATAACCTCGGGTAAGCGGTTGGCCGACGATTGGGGCTATCGTATTTGGCCCCGTGACTTGACCAAGCCCTGGACCTGGCGCGCATCCAATGTGTCAGAGCAGGCTAGTGATAGTGCGGAAGCAGCACGCGCAGCGACGATTGCCAAAATCTATCAGCGCTTGTCAATTGGCATTATGGGTACGCCAATGCCTGCTCACCGGGCTGTGGATGAAGGCAATGAGGACCCTATCAGTCTGCAAGACCGTTGGCATGTAGCCAATTATGTCTATTCACTGCGTGAGCAACATACCAGTATGCCAGGTGACCGCAATGTTATTTCAGCTGCCCGTGTTAGCGGCGATTTGCCACTCACTGCTGATGATCCGCGCTGGCAGCAAAGCCAGCCCACGGCTCTGGCGATGGTACCCAACATGATTAAGGACGAACGTTTATTTACGCCCCTTAATGACTCTATTACCGTGCGCACGCTGTTTAATGACACAGATATCGCCTTCCTGTTGCAAGTGAATGATCGTACCCGCAGTTTGCCGGGAGATAAAAGTGCTGAGGCTATTCAGGATGAAGAGCTGGATCTGTTGTCTGATGCAGTGGCCATACAGGTACCGAAACAGGGTGCTTATCAGTCGGCGCCCGTGGTGGAAAAACCGCTATTCCGTAATGGTGACAAGCAGCATCCTGTGACTATTTGGTACTGGGATGCCGGGTCGGTGGAGCCGGAGCAGGCAGCAAACAGCATGTTGCTTGAAGGCCATGGGCCTAACCAACCATTGCTACCTCGTTCCGATGATCAGAGTCTAAAGGCCAGTGGCCAATGGCAGGATGGTCAGTGGCAGGTGGTTATGCAGCGACCTAGAAAGGGTGGTGAATCCGGTGATCTGGACTTTGTCGCCGGTGAGTTTATTCCTGTGTCCTTTGCCCATTGGGATGGTAGTAATATGGAAGGTCAGGCAACTCAGGGTTTGGGTCGCCAGAGCTTAACCAGTTGGTACTGGTTATTATTGCCTCAGCAAGAGAATCGTCTTGCTGTTTATGGTATTCCCAGTGGAGTAACACTTATGGTATTTGGCTTGGGTTTATTACTGGTGCGTAGTCAGCGGGCGAGAGCCAAGGCCAAAAATTAATTACACAAGTGCCAACCCATAGAACCAAAACCCGCATCGTTAGATGCGGGTTTTTTTATGCCGTCAGTTGAAGGGTGCAGTAAAAGGTGGCTATTAAATGGCCTCTTATTGCAGTTGAATAAAGTAGTTAATCGTCTGAGCAAAAGGAACAAAATGTTCAATAAACCCATCGTTAAGAATCGTAAAAAAATACTATAAACATGTTTAACCTATTGTAATAAAAAGGAATTTAAATTTTTTTAGAAGTTGGTCTGATTGTTGCTTCTATAGTAATAGTGGTATAGCCATTACTGCTTATTTGCATGGTGTTTGATGCACCAACCATTTCGGATAGGCAGTTTTTATTAACGTAGGAGGTAACTAATGGGCATTCGAAAATTTGGAGGCCTATGTCTGGTGTTAGCTGCTGGTGCTCTGAATACAGCAGCAATTAGTGCTGACAATGGTCAAATTGGCGCGTTGCCTGATGTAAAGGTTGACGCGGCCAAGGCAGAATTGGGTAAACGGTTATTTTTTGATACGCGCTTGTCTGGTGATGCAGCTATTTCATGTGCTACATGCCATCAACCAGAACATGGTTTCGCGCATCCCGACAAGCTGTCACCCGGCTATCCGGGTAATAAGCATTTCCGTAATTCACCAACGGTCATTAACGCTGTTCACAAAAAGCGTTGGCTGCATGATTCGCGTTTGGGCACCAGTCTTAATGATGTCACGCGCGGTATGTTGACAGAAGATTATTTGATGAATATGGACATGCGGATTATGCAGGAACGCCTTAAGCAGGATCCTGTATATGTAGAAATGTTTAAAACAGCCGGTTATGGCGAGCCGTCAAACGGTGCTGTGCGCAAGGCTATTCCTGAGTACCTGAAAACACTCACTTCCAAGAATGCACCTTTTGACACTGGCAAGATGTCAGCAAGTGCCCAGCGTGGGCAGCAGTTGTTTACTGGTAAGGCGGGTTGTGTGACTTGTCATAGTGGGGCCAACTTTACCGACCAGGAAGTACATAACACTGGTGTGCCCGAGAACTTCGATATTTTCCGTGATGTAGAACGTCATCAAGCGTTTATTGCTTATGCCAGCTTTATGGGTGTGGAAAATTATATGAACCTCAAGCGTGACGCTGGTGCACATATATTGACTCACGAAGCTGACCGTTCTGATATGGGTACTTTCCTGACGCCGAGTTTGCGTGAACTGGTGTATACCGCACCATATATGCATAACGGCATGATCGATACTTTGGACGACGTGGTTGCCTTCTATAATCAGGGTGGTGGTGTAGACCAGAATAAATCTGAGCTGTTACAGCCGCTTAACTTGAGCAACAAGGAACAGGCTGATCTGGTTGAGTTCTTGAAGTCCCTATCAGGTGACCCACTGACGTCTGCTGACTATGTATGGCAGGGCCAATACCCCAACGAATACGAAGTCATTGCAGACTGGCGTGCAGTGAAGAATTAGGGCGCAGGAGGAAAAGATGAAAACATCAATACAAAAAACCTTGCTGGCAAGTGCCGTCATTGGCGTCATGACTATGGGTCTGGCGGCCCCGGCAAGCGCGGCTCCAGCACCATTGGCGCCGTTAGGATCCATTGACATTCCAGTGCCAGCGGATAACCCTCAAACTGATGCCAAGGTAGCCTTGGGTGAGAAACTGTTCTTTGACCCCCGTTTGGGTGGTGACGCTTCCGTGTCCTGCGGTACTTGTCACGAGCCTGAGTCCGGCTGGGCCTGGTCAGACTCATTCTCGCGTGGTTACCCTGGTACCACTCACTGGCGTAACAGCCAAACTGTTATCAACAGTGCCTATTATGGCAAGCTATTTTGGGCTGGTGCCGCTGCATCGCTGGAAAAGCAAGCCAAGTCAGCTGCCAAAGGTGGCGTAGCAGGCAATGGTGAAAATGACATTATGGAAGCACGTTTGGCACTGATTCCTGAATATGTGGATGCTTTCCGCGAAGTATTCGGTGATGAATGGCCACTGATTGGTAATGCCTGGAAGGCTATTGCTGCTTATGAGCGTACTCTGGTACAGACCGATACACCTCTGGACAAATATCTGGAAGGCGATGCCTCAGCCTTAACTGAAGAGCAAGTAAGAGGTAAGGCTCTGTTTGAAGGTAAGGCCGGATGTATTAGCTGTCATAGTGGGGCTTTAGCTTCTGACGACGCCTTCCATAATATCGGCGTGCCTTATGCTACGCGTTGGGACGAAGATGGTTTGGCGCAAATTACCTTCCGTTTTGAGCAGTATGCCAAGGGTGTGACTGAGGATTTGTATCGTAACGTGAAGGACGATATGGGTTTGTATTATCGCAGTAAGTTCAAGAGCGATAAGGGCAAATTCCGTACGCCATCACTGCGCTACACCATGTATACCGCTCCTTACATGCATAACGGTGCCTTCTTTACCCTGGAAGAAGTGGTTGACTTCTACAACGAGGGTGGATTTGACGAAGATGGGCGTACTACGGACTGGCCAGAAAACAAGTCGCCTCTGATTAAGCCTCTGGGCTTAACTGATGAGGAAAAAGAAGACTTGGTTGCTTTCCTGGAAGCCTTCTCTGGCGATGAAATCTTGATTGAAAAACCAGACCTTCCTGACTATGCACCCTTGTTCAGCGAGGCTGAGCTAATGGAGGTGAAAAAATGAGTATTTTTTCCAAACTAAAAGACCAAACCAAGGATAAGGACAGTGCTGAAGAGCATGGCAAATGCATGCTCTCACGACGTAATTTCCTGATGTACGGTAGTGCTTCTTTGGCTGCTGCCAGCACCGTAACGGTAACCTTGTTCCCAGGTACCGCCCAGGCTGAACAGATGAAGGCCCGAGTGGTTGGCTACCCACGTAAACTGGTAGCCAAGCTGAGTGAAATGAAAGATCACCAGCCCATTGCTTTCAACTACCCGGATGACGGCCCGAATTCTCAAGCCATGATTGTCAAGATGGCCGGTGTTCAGGCTGGTGGTGGTGTTGGTGCCGCCCGGGATATTGTGGCCTTTAACTACCTTTGTACCCATCAGGGTGGTCCTTTGGTGGGGTCCTATAAGGCCACCGGAGAGCACCGTACACTGGGCCAATGTCCATTGCATTTATCCACTTTCGATTTGCGCCGCCATGGCATTATTGTTTCCGGTCAAGCCTATCAAAGTCTACCTCAGGTTCTGCTTGAAGTGGATGGTGATGAGGTTTACGCCGTAGGCATGATGGGGCTGATTTTCGGCCGCAACAGTAACATGAGCAGCTAATAGGAGGAAATTATGAGTACTGACTACTATTTGCCTGAAGACAGCGCCCCGTTGCCTCCAGTTCATGCGGAGGTCATGACCACCGCCTGTGATTACTGCGTTGTAGCCTGTGGTTACAAGGTATACCGTTGGCCGGTTGGTTCCGGTGATGGTGGCCTGCAGGCCAGCCAAAATGCTTTTGGCGTTGACTTCCCAAGTTCTGCTTTGCAGTCCTGGGTAGCACCAGCACAGCACAATATTGTGATGCACAAGCAGATGCCACACAATGTGGTTATCGTGCCTGACAAAGACACCAAGTATGTTAACACTAACGGTGACTCTTCTATGCGTGGCGGTTTGATCGCCCAGAAGTGTTATAACCCGAAAACCCCAACTCGCGATCGCTTGACCACACCACTGATGCGTATTTTTGGTACCTTGCAGCCGGTAAGTTGGGAAATGGCTTTGGATGTTGCCGCTCAGGTGGGTCGCCATGTGATTGAAAATCATGGTGCCAACGCCTATGGTGTAAAGACCTTTTCATATCAGTATATTGAAAATACTTATGCGGTCACCAAGTACGCTTTACGGCATGTGAATACCGCTAACTTTACCTTCCATGACACACCGTCGGATGTGACATCTACACCGGGCTTCCGGGATGCTGGTTTTGATAACTTTGGGCCCAGCTACGAAGATTGGGGTAGTGCCGATACCCTGATGATTTGTGGTACTGACCCATATGAAACCAAGACCATTATCTTTACCCAGCATATTATGCCTGCCATTTATCGTGGAATGAAGGTGATTATGTTGAATCCTCGCGAGACCGCAGGTGTGGCCTTTGTGAAGAAGATGGGTGGTCTGCATATCGACCTCTTGCCGGGTACTGATAATCTGGTAGTAGGTGCTATCACACGTCATATTCTGGAGCAGGGATGGGAAGATACAGAATGGCTGAAAAAATGGGTTAACAATAAGTGGGAATCCAATTCCGGCTTTGGTCAGGGTACCCGTAACACGCCATGGCAGTGGCGCAGTACCTGGGGCAAATTCCAAACCAAGGGTTGGGAAGACTACAAGAAGTGGGTCAGCTCCCAACCGGAATTTGAAGCTGAGTACGCTGCTGGAGTGGCTGGCATTGATGTTGCCAAGATTTATCAGGCAGCTGAATGGATGGCCAAGCCCAAGGCTGATGGAGGGCGTGTCAAGACTTCTATTGGTATTGAGAAAGGCTTCTACTGGAGTAACAATACCGCCAATACCAATGCCATTTCTTCTCTGGCTACCATCTGTGGTACTGGTGGTCGTCCTGGACAGGTGGTGGGTCGCTTTGGTGGTCACCAGCGTGGCGGACAAAGCGGTGGTAGCTACCCCCGTAACAAGTCTCCTGAGAAGGTGGAAGGACGCCGCAGAAGGTCTCTGGATACAGACCGTTGGACCTATTCCGGCCATACGCGCTTTGCTCACGTTATTGGTACCACCTGGATTCAATCCATGTGTGGTTCACAGGGCCTGCAGCGCAAGTTTACTGAACTGGTCAGCAACAACCCGAATCAGATAATGAGCTATGATCGTCAGGAAATCATTGATTCCTTGAAGGCACGGGCTGATTCTGGTGGTATGGTTGTGATTAATCAGGATATTTATCTGCGTGATCCAATTGGTGCCCGTTTTGCCGATATTGTTTTCCCTGCCGCAACCTGGGGCGAAGAAGACTTTATGCGTGCCAATGGCGAACGTCGCTTGCGCCTGTATCAGAAGTTTTATGACGCACCGGGTAATGCCAAGCCAGACTGGTGGATCATTTCCCAACTGGCCAAGCAAATGGGCTACGACGGCTTTGACTGGAAGAACTCCAATGACGTGGCTGAAGAAGCTTCTCGCTTTAGTCGTGGCAGCCGCAAGGCCTTCCATATGATCAAGATTGCCGCTCATGCCGAGGGCAAGACCCTGCATGAAAAGTTGCGTGAATTTGGTACTGATGGCATTCAAGGACCGGTATTCTACAACTATGAAACCAAGGAATTGGTGGGTACCAAGCGTTTGCATGACACCGAGCTCGAGCATGACAAGGCCGCTATTAAGCGTCTGGGTCTGGATAATGGGCCGCAGGGTGCCAATATAGTGAGTAAGAAGTTTAGTCACTTTAACTCCCAGACAGGCAAAATCAATATCCAGAAGCACCCTTGGGGTTTGTTCTCTGACTTCTGGGAGTGGTTATCGCCCAAGGATGATGAACTCTGGTTCAACAATGGTCGCATCAATGAAATTTGGCAATCCGGTTTTGATGATGTGGAACGCCGCCCATATACCCGCCAGCGCTGGCCTGAAAACTGGGTGGAAATCCACCCGGACGATGCCGCCAAACGTGGCATCGAATCTGGTGATCAGGTGATGATGTACTCTGACCGGGTAGTGCAGGTGAAGGATACCGTGTTGGGTGTGGACAGTGGTCACTTCCAGTTCTCGGAACTGATGAAGCGAGGCCATATTGACCTGCAAAAGGCCGCGGTAACTGCTATAGCTATTGTTACTCCAGCCGTGAAGAAAGGCGTATTGTATGCCAATATGATTGACATGCGTCAGCCTTCCAACGCACTGGGTGCTCGCATAGTGGATAATATTTCTGGTAACTACAACTTTAAGATGGGTGTGTCCAAGATCAAAAAACTTGGGGCATCCAAATATAAGTCCGAGTTCCGGAGCATGTCCTTTGCACCACGTAATATAGTCTAGCTATAGACGCTATAAAAAAACGCCTGCGGGCGTTTTTTTTTGCCTGTTGGAAAGTGATTTAAACACCATCATGGAGCCTACGTAAAACTTGTTATGGCCAGAAGTCCAGTCCTGCGGTGATCGTTAACTTATTGATTCTATTTATTATAAATGGCTTTGCCTCGCTCGCTATGATGGCTTTATAAATATTTGAGGCCTGCTTGCGCTTGCTTATTCAGGAATTTGATGATCGGAATATAAATTATCGCGCGTATAAAGGCGGTAATTGACCATCCATGCCCTTTGCCGAGCAGGTGAATATGTTATGATTCCAGCTGTTATAAATTTGGAAAACCATCATGGAAAATAGCCGCCTTCGCTTCACTCTTGATCAGGAACTCCATGCTCGACCTTATATACCGCTGACCAATAATTTGCGGGTTTTTCAGTTCGCTTTTTATACTGGAGAGGAAGAACCACAAGCAGAGTGGAGCCACTTATGCCAGTACTTGGCTAACCTGAATGCCCCTGAGTTACCCATGCCAACAGACAAATTTTTTGTAGTGGATGTTGGTGATATTACCTTGCGTTATGAGCGCCATACGGAATTTACATCCCTGACCCTAATCTATAAAGATGCTATAGCCAGCAACCCGTCAGATGGCCGGCCCCTATTATTTACCGATACGGCAACGAGCAGCATTCCCGAGCACCTGATACAGACTTTTCCGGGTCAACTTCTGGTGGCTAATTGGATTGAAATGGTCCCTGACTTGCATAATGTTCAGGCAGCCGATATCCAGACTTTATTTGGCCACAGTAACTTTGCCGCCTGTGGCTTGCCCAATGGGCAAGGCAAAGTGTTTATGTCTTTTAAACTAGACCATAGTCATTTTGCTGATGATGGCTTTAGCAGGGTGTTAATTGAAAACCCTGACTTAAAACCACTGCGAGCGGGTCGTTTGGTGCAACGTATTATCGAGGTTGAGGTGTATCGGGTGTTTGCCCTGTTGTCTCTGCCACTGGTACGTGAGCAAATGGTGGAACTGGGACGTTTGGAACAGGAAATTACCTGCATTAGTGAGGCCATGACTCACAGTGGCCTGGAAGAAGATGGTGCATCCGTTTTGTCTGGTGAACTCGAGCGTTTGTCTATGGTATCAGCTGGTATCGAGAAGATTGCGGCACGCACGGATTATCGATTAGCGGCCACTCGAGCCTACGATATGCTGGTGCAGCGCCGGGTAGAAGAATTACGTGAGATTCGGCTTGAGTCCTATCAAACTATAAATGAGTTTCTGCAGCGTCGATTAGCACCAGCTATACGCACCTGTGAGGCTGTATCAAGACGTATCGATTCCCTTGCCACGCGCGCTAACCGAGTTAACAATCTACTACGTACACGTATTGAGATGCGGATCCAAACCCAGAATCATGACTTGCTGCGTTCCATGGAAAGCCGGGCAAGGGCACAATTACGTCTGCAAGAAATGGTTGAGGGCCTGTCTATTGCAGCGATCACCTACTATGTTATCAGCCTGTTAGGTTATCTGCTAAAAGGTATTAAGCCAGATCTATTACCATGGGCGCCTAGCAGCATACAAGCGGCCGCTGTGCCCTTGGTTGCATTGCTAATCTGGCTCAGTATTGGGGTGGTCCGCAAACAGTTGAAAGATCATTGATGGGCACAGCTAATACTCTGTTTTCCGCTTTTAAAGGCGGTTTCTGAAACGACTCCAGTTTAGTTATTTTAGTGTGGCTGCTGATAGATAGAATTTTGCCTTTCTGGTGTCATGGTTGATTACCAGCGGGGGGTGAAAGCAGCATTGTAGTTGTTGATTAGCATAGGAAATGGCCGGTTAAAAAGCTCTACCACTTTAGGGCCAAGTCTATGCTTCTAAAGTGTTATGGGTGAATAGTCATGTGGCAATCTATGACAGTAAGTGCGCTGGAAGAGTTGACTTTACTGCTTTTGCCAAGACAGAAGTGCGCATACCATATACGCTCTTTGGGTATAGTTGTTTATTTAATATTATGTTCGGCTTATAAAGCTTCGTATCTAAACTAAATAAAGTTGAAATATCAGACGATCGTCTATACAATCTCGCGAATGTCTAAAGTAACCGCCTTAAAACAGGGTCGTGGTCGACCCAGCAAAAGCGCCCAAGAGGTTGAAGAAAACCGCCAGCGCCTTATCTCTATTGGTGTCGCACTATTGACCAGAAAAGGTTTTGGTGCCACTGGTTTGGATGAGGTCACTAAAA
Organism: Gammaproteobacteria bacterium; assembly: GCA_030748435.1. GTDB lineage: Bacteria > Pseudomonadota > Gammaproteobacteria > Pseudomonadales > Balneatricaceae > Njordibacter. The sequence continues at coordinate 33,153 of JASMLZ010000009.1, forward strand.
AAGCCGGGTTACCCAAGGGGTCCTTTTATGCTTACTTTGACAGTAAAGAAGCCTTTGGCTTAGCGCTAATTGACTCCTATGCTCGGTTTTTTAATGATATGTTGGATAGCTCCTATCTGAATAAAACCTATACTCCTTTGCAGCGAGTTGAGAATTTTATTATGGAGGCGCGCTTCAATATGGCCAAATACGATTTTAATCGTGGCTGTTTGGTGGGCAATTTGGGCATGGAAATTTACGCTTTGCCTGGGGTTTACCGGCAACGGTTGGTGGATGTGTTTTGTGAGTGGCAACACAAGACCGAGACCTGTTTGCTGGCGGCTCAAGCGTTAGGAGAAATAGCACCGAATATAGACTGTGCCGCGCGGGCAGAATTATTTTGGATTGGTTGGGAAGGGGCTATTTTACGGGCTAAGCTGGAACGCCGAGCGGCCCCTATTGATGTCTTTAAAGCTGATTTTTTGACGAATTTACAGTTACAGAGCTGATTGGGGAAAATTTTTTCATTAATTAATAGACGAATGTCTAAAAAATATAAAATTAATCTATTCACTGCCGTAAGTGTCTGAAATTTGTCGTTGGTAAAGCTTAGGTAAAGCAAACGTCACCATTGTTCGGAGACTGCTTGTCGGGGATGTGGAATAGTGGGAGTAAATAATGATAAAAAATATGCAATTACAGGCTTGGTTATGGAAATGGCATTTTATCGCCGGGCTTATGGTATTACCTTTTATACTTTTGTTGTCAGTGACCGGGGTGATTTATCTATTCAAAGATAATTACGAACAGATGGCGCTGCGAGATATGAGCACAGTTACGGTGCCGGTTAAGGCTGAACGCACTGCTTACGAACAGCAATGGCAAAGTGCTAAAACAGTTGGCGGTAACAAGATCAATGCTATGCTATTGCCATCGAGTGAAGAGCAGGCAACAGTATTCAGTGCGGGGCGGTTTTCTGGTAAATCTTGGGTATATGTTGACCCTTATAATGGTCAGGTCACTGGCAATATTGCCGTTGCCGACACTTTTATGCAGCAAGTCCGTAACTTACATGGTGAACTATTGTTGGGCGATTATGGTACCAAGGTGGTAGAGCTGGTAGCGAGTTGGATGGTGGTTTTAATCTTGACTGGCCTCTATATCTGGTGGCCAAAAAAGGTTGCTGGCAGGTCATGGTTAAAGGGAAGCCTCATAATTCGGCGTGGTCAGGGCAAGCGCATTTTTTGGCGGGATATGCATGCCGTACTTGGTTTTTGGAGTTCTTTGGTGTTGTTGGTTATATTGGCTGGTGGCATGCCATGGACCGATGTATTTGGTAGTAATTATAAGTCGTTACGTGATGCTACAGGTACTGGTTACCCAGTGCACTGGCGCAATAGTAAAGGGCTAGAGTCCAAGGTAACTAATCAGCGCTTAAGTCTGGATGCTATGGTACAGATAGCTCAGGCACAACAATTGCCCGGTACTGTAACACTCAAGTTGCCACTAAGTGATAAGGCTGTATTTAGTGTCAGTAATAGAGCTGATGATTTGCAACAGCAGCAAGTGTTGCATTTTGATCAGTACAGCGGCCATCTGGTGAAGGCGCTAAGCTGGCAAGAAGTTGGCATTATGTCCAGTGGGCGCCAGATCGTTATGCGTTTGCATCAGGGTCAATATTTTGGCATTGCCAATTGGTTAATTGTGCTGCTGGCGGCCAGTGCATTGGCTGTTATGAGTGCTAGTGCATTGATATCTTATATCATGCGCAAACCCGCAGGCAAGATAGGTATTCCCAAAGTGCCATCTGGTTTTCAGGTAGGTAAAGCACTGCTGGTAGGAATATTGGTGTTGGCTTTGGTGTTACCTTTATTTGGTGCTTCGCTCGTCCTGATTGTAGTACTTGATGCCTTAGCCAAACGCATAGTGTCCAGAGCTGGCCCTCAGGCCTGGTCCGGCAATTAATAATATAATGCCATGTGTGTGTCAGTCGTTCAGGTCCACATATGGGTGTCTATAACCAATGCAAGAAAAAAGTCTTGAATTATTAGACGACCGTATATATTATATTCACATGCCTAGAATAACAGCTATAAAACAGGGTCGTGGTCGACCCAGCAAAAGCGCCCAGCAGGTTGAGGAAAACCGCCAGCGTCTGCTTTCTATTGGTGCTGCTCTACTGACCAGAAAAGGTTTTGGGGCCACTGGTTTGGATGAGGTCGCCAAACAAGCAGGTCTGCCCAAGGGTTCCTTTTATGCCTACTTTGATAGCAAAGAAGCCTTTGGCTTGGCGCTGATTGATTCTTATGCCCGGTTTTTTAATGATATGTTAGACCGTTCGTACCTTAATAAAACTCGCACACCGCTTGCAAGGATCAGCGATTTTATTATGGAAGCGCGTTTTAATATGGCTAAATATGATTTTAACCGTGGTTGTTTAGTGGGTAATCTAGGTATGGAAGTCTACGCATTGCCAGGTGTTTTTCGACAGCGTCTGGTGGATGTGTTTTGTGAATGGCAACATAAGACCGAGACCTGTTTGCTGGCTGCGCAAGCGCAGGGTGAGATAGCGCAGGACATTGATTGTGCCGCGCGGGCGGAATTATTTTGGATTGGTTGGGAGGGGGCGATTTTGCGGGCTAAGTTGGAGCGTCGAGCAGCCCCTATTGATGCTTTTAAAGCGGATTTTTTGGCTAATCTAAAGGTCTGATAAGTTTTTTTAATTATTTATTAGTCGTATGGCTAATAATATTTACTTATAAATTTTTAAGGAACAACAATATGACAGGCGTAACTAAGGCCACGCATCAAGATAGTGTTACTGTGGTTGGTAATTATATGGCAGGAAAGCATTGCAAGGCTTCTGGTTCTGCGGGACACAAGGTGTTTAATCCAGCTACCGGAGAAGTCACTGCTTACGTACAGTATGCAACTGTCGAGGATGTTGATCAGGCTGTGGCTCATGCCCGCAAGGCTTTTGCCAGCTGGTCGGAAGTACCACCTATTATTCGGGCCCGTAAAATGAATCGTTTGCTAGCCCTAATGCAAGAGCACAAACAGGCTTTAGCAGAGGCCATCACCACCGAACATGGTAAGGTGCTGTCTGACGCCATGGGTGAAGTTGAGCGGGGTATCGATATTGTTGAATTTGCCTGTGGTATTCCACAACTATTAAAAGGTGACTTTTCCGATCAGGTGTCTACCAATATGGACAACTGGACTCTGCGTCAGCCCCTTGGCGTGGTGGCAGGTGTGACACCGTTCAATTTTCCGGTCATGGTGCCGGCGTGGATGTTTCCCGTGGCCATAGCCTGTGGTAATACGTTTATTCTTAAACCATCCCCTACGGATCCTACACCTTCTTTGATGTTAGCTGATCTGATGCAGGCTGCTGGCTTTCCTGATGGTGTCTTTAATGTGGTGCAGGGCGATAAGGTAGCGGTAGATGCTTTGCTTGATCATCCTGATGTGCAGGCTTTGTCATTTGTTGGTTCGACACCTATCGCCAATGCTGTATACCAGCGTGGTGCTGCCAATGGCAAGCGTGTACAGGCTTTGGGTGGGGCTAAAAACCATATGGTGGTGATGCCCGACGCAGACATTTCCAAAGCAGTTGACGGTCTTATGGGAGCAGCATTTGGCTCTGCCGGTGAGCGTTGTATGGCTATTTCTGTTGCTGTACTGGTGGCTGACGCAGCAGAGCAGGTAATGCCTCTATTGACTCAGCGTGCTAAACAATTGCGCATTGGTTCGGGCATGGTTGCCGACAGTGAAATGGGACCGATTGTCACCGCTGCGGCGCGGCAGCGTATCAGTGGCTACATTGATGCTGGTGTTGCCGAAGGTGCTAATTTGCTGGTGGATGGCCGCGATCACTCGGTGCCTGGCTACGAAGATGGATTCTTTTTGGGCGCGACCCTGTTCGATCATGTAACAGCGGATATGAAAATTTACCAGGAAGAAATTTTTGGTCCTGTGCTGTGCTGTGTGCGCGTCGATACTGTGGAGCAGGCTATTGAGCTTATAAATGCCCATCGCTTTGGCAATGGTGTTTCTTGCTATACCCGCAGTGGTGGTGTGGCACGATTATTTAACCGCACCATACAGGTGGGCATGGTAGGTATTAATGTGCCGATTCCGGTACCTATGGCCTGGCAGGGTTTTGGGGGTTGGAAGAAGAGCCTGTTCGGAGATATGCATGCCTATGGTGAGGAAGGTGTGCGTTTTTATACCAGACAAAAATCCATAATGCAGCGTTGGCCTCAGGACATGGCGGATGGTGCTGAATTTGCAATGCCGGTGGCCAAATGATGAAGCAGAAGTTTGACTATATTGTAGTTGGTGCCGGCACGGCCGGTGCTCTGCTTGCCAACCGCTTAAGTGCTGATAGTACTAAGCGTGTACTCTTGCTGGAAGCAGGAGGTAAGGACAATTACCATTGGATTCATATTCCTGTGGGGTATCTTTACTGCATCAATAATCCACGCACTGACTGGCAATTTCATACTGAGTCGGAAGCTGGGCTTAACGGTCGCTCTTTGTTGTATCCTCGTGGTAAGACTTTGGGTGGTTGTTCCTCTATCAATGGCATGATCTATATGCGCGGGCAGGCCAGGGATTACGATCAGTGGGCCCAGCTAAGCGGCGATTCTGAATGGTCCTGGACAGCCAGTCTGGAGGATTTTAAGGCCCACGAGGACTATTATCGTCTTGATAATAGTGCGCATAGCCTTGACCCGGATATACAAAGTCGGGCCCGTTTACATGGCTCAGGTGGCGAATGGCGTGTTGAAAAGCAGCGTTTACGGTGGGAAATTCTGGAAGCTTATGCAAAAGCGGCTACCCAGACAGGCATCCCCGCTACCGACGACTTTAATGGTGGTGATAACACCGGGGTGGGCTACTTTGATGTGAACCAACGTTCTGGTTGGCGTTGGAATACCTCCAAAGCCTTTCTGCGGCCGGTTAAAAACCGACCCAATTTGGAAATATGGACCCACGCTCAAGTTACCAAGCTCAATCTTGGTAAGGATGCTGATGGCCATAAAAGATGCACTTCCGTGGATGTCAGGGTAGGAGGGCAGGCTCTTACTATCGAGGCCAGTCGTGAGGTAGTGCTTAGTGCTGGTGCTATTGGCAGTCCACATATTATGCAGCTGTCAGGGATTGGCTCGCCACAACATCTGGCTAGTGTAGGCATTGAGGTTGCCCATGCTCTTGAAGGCGTGGGCCGCAATCTGCAGGATCACTTGCAAATCCGCACTGTATATGGGGTTGAAGGAGTAAAAACCCTGAATAAGATGGCTTCTACGCTGATAGGCAAGGCGTCCTTCGCCCTTGAATATGCTTTAAAGCGCACGGGTCCCATGAGTATGGCACCTTCCCAACTGGGTATTTTTACCAAGAGTGACCCGGCCCTTGAACACGCCAATATAGAATTTCATGTGCAGCCCCTGAGTTTGGAAGCTTTTGGTCAACCATTGCATGACTTCCCGGCCATCACCGCTAGCGTATGTAACCTTAACCCTAGCAGTCGCGGCACGGTATTGCTGAAGTCATCTGACCCCTATCAAGCGCCAGCCATTGCACCTAACTATTTGGCTACAGATGAGGACCGCAAAGTAGCGGCTGACAGCCTGCGAGTGGTGCGTAACATAGCTCAGCAACAGGCTTTAGCGCCGTATCGGCCAACGGAAATCAAGCCGGGTATAGAGTTTCAGACAGATGCTGAACTGGCGCGCGTAGCCGGTGATATTGCCTCCACCATATTCCACCCTGTGGGCACCACCAAGATGGGGCAGGCAAATGACCCTCTAGCGGTAGTAGACAGCAAATTAAGGGTCTATGGCATCCGCGGTTTGCGGGTGGTGGACGCGGGTATTATGCCCACCATTACTAGTGGTAATACGAATAGCCCAACGTTGATGATTGCGGAAAAGGCCGCGCGTTGGATTTTACAAGACAACTAACCGGACAGTAGCATAACTATGGATGAAATACCTTTGAAAAAAGGCCCCCTTCATGGGGTCACCGTACTCGACTTTTCGCGGGTGTTAGCAGGCCCCTACTGCACTATGGTGCTAGCTGATCTTGGGGCCAGAGTAATTAAGGTTGAAAAGATTGGTACTGGGGATGATACGCGAGCCTTTGGACCCTTTATCGACAAGGAATCGGCTTACTTCAATTGCTTTAACCGGCATAAAGAAAGCATCATACTGGATATTAAATCGCCCCGTGACCGGGAGTTGCTGGAACGCCTGTTTGATACGGCAGATGTGCTGGTAGAAAACTTCCGCCCCGGCGTCATGGATCGTTTGGGTTATGGTGCTGAACGCCTTGCCAAGACCCACCCGCATTTAATCTACTCGTCTATTTCCGGGTTTGGTCACTCAGGTCCCTATAAGGAGTTTCCGGGCTATGACATGGTGGTGCAAGCCATGGGTGGCATTATGAGTCTGACTGGTTGGCCAGATGGTGAACCGGCTCGAGTAGGCACTAGCTTTGGCGATTTGGGTGCCGCTTTGTTTGCTGCGGTGGGCATTGTCTCAGCCTTGTATAGCCGTACTAAAGATGCCCAGGGCACACGGGTGGATATCGGTATGCTCGATTGTCAGGCGGCATTAATGGAAACCGCGCTGGCACGTTATGATGTTGAGGGCATTGTGCCCAACCGTACTGGTGATTCACATCCCTCACTGGCGCCCTTTGAAAGCTTTCGGGCCAAAGATAGCAAGATTGTTATTGCGGCAGGCAATGACACCTTGTTTATGTTGATGGCTGATGCTTTGGAAACCCCGGGTTTGGCCCTTGATCCACGTTTTCTTACCAATGATCTGCGTTGTCGGAATCGGCCGGAAATGGTCGCAGAAATTGAGCAGGTGCTGCAGAAAAAACCCGTGTCTCACTGGATTGATGCACTCAATGAAGTGGGCGTACCTTGTGCGCCAATCAACACCATAGACAAGCTGTTTGACCACCCACAACTATTGTCTAGGGACATGATTGTGCAGGTTGAAGGGCCATCTAAAGTGCCATTAAAAACCGCCGGTAATCCTATCAAGATGCATGGTCACGAAGAAATTGACGTCCATACGCCACTTTATGCGCCGGGCCTTGGTGAGCATCGTGAACGTATTCTGGCTGAATTGATGGGTGATCATGGGGCCTATGACTTGCCGGCTAAAAAACAGACAGAGAAACAGCAACCAACACCTACAACCAAACCCAAAAAGTCTTTCAGTAAATAATTTGGAGTGACACAGATGACTACAAGCAAAGCCAAGACCAAAACGACTACCCAGCCCAAGACTCAGGCCGAACCGGAGATGATTTTGGTGGAACGCCGAGAGCAGGTGGGGCTGATTACTCTGAATCGTCCCAAACAATTAAATGCACTGAATCAGCAATTGGCGCAAGAAACTCTTGCTGCCCTGCGGGAATTTGATGCTGATGCAAAAATTGGTGCCATTGTTATTACGGGCAGCTCCCGAGCCTTTGCTGCCGGGGCCGATATTGAGGAAATGGCGGCCAAAAATTTTACCGAGTTTTATATGGATGACTTCCTGTCGCCCTGGGATGAAGTTAGCAGCATTAACAAACCTATTATTGCCGCCGTAGGTGGTTTTGCCCTTGGTGGTGGCTGTGAGCTGGCTCTGCTATGTGACTTTATTATTGCCTCGGAAGAAGCCCAGTTTGGGCAACCGGAAATCAAGTTGGGCATTTTGCCGGGCATAGGTGGTTCCCAACGTCTGACCCGGTCAGTGGGCAAGGCATTAGCCATGGATCTGGTATTAACGGGGCGCAATATTGATGCCCAGGAAGCCAAGCAGGTCGGTTTGGTGGCGCGTGTAGTGGCAGCAGAAGACTTGCTACAGACAGCACTGGAAGCCGCCCATACCATTGCTGGCTATAACACGCCTGCCGTCAAGATGGCCAAGCGAGCTGTCAATATGGCTCTTGAAACACCTTTGTCTGAAGGCTTGAGAACCGAGCGGCTGTACTTTCAGGCGGCGTTTGCAACTGATGGTCAAAAAGAGGGCATGAGTGCCTTCTTGCATAAGCGGGCCCCGGTATTCCGTAACCGCTAGGTCATCAGTTTATTCGGTGGTAATCAATCCGGATGCAGAAATATCAACTAATGGAGGATAACTTTACCTACATAATTTTTAATTAACGCATGTAATAACAATAAATTGGAGAATAAAATGAAATATATAGCAAGAAATATACTTATCAGTAGTATGTCAGCTTTGCTGCTTACGTCTGGTGCAGCCGTGGCTGAAACGGAAATCAACATAGCTGGTTGGGGTGCCAAATCCGGGCCCTTAAGGTCATTTGGCATCAACTCAGAAGCCGTGATGTCTGCGGCGGTTGAACGGGTCAATCAAATGGGTGGCGTAAAGCTGGCCGATGGCTCCATGGCCAAACTTACCTATAACTACAGTGATAGTGCCTGTAATGCCGAACAGGCTATTGCTGTGGCGCGTAAAGAGGCAGCCGATGGCAAGTCACTGATTGGCATTGGTCCTACCTGTTCTGGCGCGGCTGCGGCCATGTATGGTGTGTTCCAGAAACAGGTTGATGATACCAGTGATACTGGTCTGCAATACCCTATTCTAACGGATACAGCGGTACGTAATGGCTTAGCAAAAATTTCCCAATGGACTTTCCGTAATACACCCAATGAGCCAGAGATGTATGATCGCCTTTGGGCTTGGGTGGCGGCCAATCACCCTGATCTGAAGACCATCTATGGTGGTACGGAAACGGATCAGGGGCACTCCAATGGCACCTATTCCAAAGTGATTGTGCAGGCGGCTACTCGCCATGGCTTTAACTGGGCTACGGGAGCTATCGAAGGTCTCACCGGTGATATTGCCTCGGGCTACAAGGAAGTGCTGAATAACTCTTCCAACTGGCTACAGGCAGATACCAGCTTCTCGGTACAGGCACGGGCTTTCCGTCGTTCCAAAGCGGATATCTTTATTATTTCGTCTCACCCCTTTACCACCTGTGGCATGCTGAAAGAGCTGGCTCGTCAGCGGGTGGAGCCCAAGTTGATTATCGGTCTGACTTCATCATCATCGGCAGAAGTAATGAAAGGTTGTGCGGCTGAAGCTGAAGGTATGATTATTCCTACCAGTTTTGCTCCCATTACTGAAGCCGCTGCTGAAGTTGCAGCACTGGCCAATGCCAATGGTGGTGATGCGGACTTGCACTCTGCTGCCGCTTGGGAAAACGTCATGATCATCAAGCAGGTGATTGAAAATGTCGGCATTACCGGTGATCCGGCCATGATCCAGCAAGAACGCCGCAAGGTTCGTGATGGGCTTGAAGCTCTGACCGAAACTAACGGTTTGTTGGGCAAGATTACCCGAGTACAGGATGAAGGTGAGGCCCTTAAGCCTTACGTATTTGTTCAGGCTCAGGGTGGCTCATGGAATGTAATCCACGACCCCCGATAAGCCAGGCATACGCCTTTGAGCTCACTGGTCTGCTAGCCGGTGGGCTCTTGCTAACATTAATCAGCGATAGCCCCGTTGCATGGGTTTATCGCCCGCAACAGGGCTGTCGCGAAAATGTACGAAGTGAAAATTCATGAATTTTGACCATATAGATATAATCCAGTCAACCATAGATGGCGTCCTGTTTGGTTCCATTTATGCCTTGATCGGATTGGGCTTTACCCTGATTTTTGGTGCTATGCACAAACTCAATATGGCTTATGCAGCGTCGGGAATTGCCGGGGCTTATACCGGTTTGATGTCGCTGACCATACTTGGTATGCCTGTGCTGATGGCCTTTATTATTGGCCCAGTTACGGCAGGTTTAATTGGTTTGCTACTGTATTTCGCCTGTTTTCGGTTTATGCCAAGAGGTAACCAACTGGCCCCCTTGATGGCGTCTATTGGCGCGCTGTTTTTTATTGACGAGCTAATTATTCACGAAACCTCCGGTTCACCCATGTCATTTCCTGCGGTCTTGCCAGATGCCTATTTTTTTCTGGGCGAATTTGGTATTCGTGGTGACTTGCTGATGGTGATGGGATTTAGTTTTATTCTGATGGCTATCGTTATGCTGCTTTTGTATCGAACCAAGCTGGGTTTAGGCACCCGTGCTACCTCGCAGCAGCCCGTAGCGGCACTGCTATGTGGTATTCCAACCCATAGAACCAATGGCACAACCTTTGTTTTAGCTGGTGTACTGGGTGGTTTTGCTGGCTGCTTGCTAGCTGCATCGGTTGGCGTTTTGTCTCCCTTACTGGTTTTGCCTCTGACTATAAAAGGCCTGATAGTCACGGTTATTGGGGGGCTTGGCAGCATTCGCGGTGCCATTATTGCCGGTTTTGCAGTGGGCGCAGCAGAAGGTGTTTTCCTACTTGTGCGTGGTGTCAACGAACGTGATATCTACGTGTTCCTGCTACTTTTCTTATTCCTGGTGTTCCGCCCCAATGGGCTATTTGGCACCACCATCAACCGGGATTGATACCATGACATATTTATTGGGTATTTTTCAGACCATTGGTGTACATACTCTGCTTGGTCTGTCGGCTTATTTATTATTGCTTACGGGTCAGTTGAGTCTGGCTCAGGTCGGTTTTTTCGCTATTGGTGCCTATGTTTCTGGCATTTTGACGGTGATTTTCACCTGGCATATTTTCCCAGCACTGGCCATTGGGGCCTTTACTGCTGGTTTCTTTGCCTTTTTGGTGGGCTTTCCAGCTTTGCGAGTAAAAGGTTTGATGCTAGTAGTAGCGACTATTTCCTTTTCTGAAATTGTGCGTTTATTTTTCTTTAACCTTAGTTGGCGGGTTAACGTTAATGGTCTTGAGGTTGGTCCGGATAGCACCCAAGGCTTTCGGGAAATTCGTTATTTTGCCGCTAACGGTTGGGAGCAGATACATATTGTTGGCCTGATTTGGTTTGTGGTGATGGTCGTAATGGTAGGCCTTTGGTGGCTTGATCGGGTGCGGGCTGGTGCCGTATTGCGAGCTGTTGGCACCGATGAACTAGCGGCTCAAAGCTCTGGCATTAACCTGACTATGGTCAAGGTTGCAGCCATGACTGGTGGTGGTGTTATAGCGGGTATTGGCGGTGGGTTGTTTGCTCATTCGACCACCTATGTTGACCACCACACTTTTGTTATTTTGTTGGCCACTTTTGCCGTTTCTTATCCCATTATTGGCGGCTTGCGCAGTGTTATGGGGACTTTATTGGCGGTGATATTTATCCAGGGCGTTATTGTGGAAGGCCTTAGGTTTATGGGTGATTATCGCAATCTTATTTTTGGTTTGCTGATTATTCTGGTTATGAATCTGCGCCCACAGGGTCTCCTTGACGGACATTTACTGGAGGATATGAAAAAGCTGCTGGGAAGACTGACAAAGGGGGAGAAAGCAGATGCTTGAAGTACGTAATCTGGTTAAGCATTTCGGCGGCGTGCGTGCTGTAGACGGACTTGACTTCAAAATACAACAGGGCGAGGTGTTTGGCCTTATTGGACCCAATGGTTCAGGCAAGAGTACCACGGTTAATCTGGTATGTGGTGTGTTTGCACCTACTGATGGTGAAATTTTGCTCGATGGAGTTGATCTTGGTGCCGTTGCTCCACACCGCAGAGTTGATACTGGAGTAGCCCGTACCTTCCAGAATATTAGATTGTTTGGTGAACTGACCGTGTGGCAAAACTTATGGGTTGCCTGGCGGGATAATCCGGGTCATGAACAAGGTTGGGTGTCCAACTGGTTTGGTCGCTCTCCGGCCCGTCGGCAGGAAATTCAGCAATTACTGGAATTTTCCGGTTTGGGTGATAAAGCTGATCATTTGGCTGGTAATCTGGCTTTTGGTGAGCAGCGGCGCCTGGAATTGGCACGCGCTATGGCAGCCAAACCCAAGTTGATCCTGCTGGATGAGCCGGCAGCCGGCATGAACTCTGCTGAGGTTAAGGATCTTTGTAAGCGGGTGCTGGCCATGAAAGAAATGGGCATCACTGTATTACTGGTGGAACATGTAATGGAATTGGTGATGAATGTTACTGACCGGATTACCGTATTGAATTTTGGTAAGCCCATAGCTCAGGGCACTCCTGTTGAAATTCAAAATAATCAGATAGTGCAAGAGGCCTATTTTGGGTCCTCGGATAATGCCCAGGGAGGAGCCAGCTAATGTTGAGTGTAAATAATTTGGTTACTTCCTATGGTCTGATTAAAGCCCTAAAAGGTGTTTCTCTGGAAGCTAAGGAAGGGGCCGTGACCTGTATTCTGGGCCCCAATGGGGCAGGTAAAACCACCTTGATGTTTACTCTGGCTGGTATTTTGGCACCGGATTCTGGTACCGTTAGTCTGCTTGAGCATAATTTGACTGGTCTGGGCGCTCCCAAAGTGCTGCGTCAGGGTTTGGCGCTGGTGCCAGAAAATCGGCTGGTATTTGCTGATATGTCAGTCCATGAAAATCTGTTGGCTGGTGCCTTTACCCAAAGTCGGGCTATGGCTGCGCAGGTTAATGATGATATTGACAAGATGTACGCCCGCTTCCCCATTCTTAAGGCTCGCCATGATCAACCGGCCGGCACTCTGTCTGGTGGTGAGCAGCAAATGTTGGCTTTGGCCCGAGCGTTGATGTCGCGGCCAAGTATATTGCTGATGGATGAGCCTTCTGTAGGCTTATCACCACTGATCGTGGATGAAATTTTTGCCATTATCAAACAGCTTAATAAAGATGGTATGTCCATCTTGCTGGTCGAGCAGAATGCGACCAAGGCCTTGCAGGTGGCAGACTATTTCTACTTGCTGGATCAGGGTAAGGTGGCTTTTAGTGGCACACCAGATCAGCTCAAGAATGATGATGTTATCAAGCGAGCCTATCTTGGTGGTGGTTAGCATATAGGGTGAGCGCTGATGGATGTGTTGCAGACAAGTCTTGATGGTTTAATGATTGGCTCAACCTATGCCCTACTGGGGCTCAGTTTTGCTCTTATATTTGGCATCATGCGGCGCATTAATCTGGCCTTTGGTGCCTGCCTGCTATTTGGTGCTGCCTTGGCTATCTACCTTGAGCCCCTGCTGGGTTGGGGGGCATGGGGCTTATTCTTTATCACCATGGCGGGCGCCGCTTTGGCCTCAGCCTATGTGGAACGTCTGTGCTTTGCCCCCCATAGCAAGCGCAGTGGGGCCGTGACAGCAATGATCGCCAGTTTTGCCATCTGGATGCAACTGGACGAAATTTCTTCCCAACTGCTGCCGCAGCGTACCCATGCTTATCAAGGCCTTGAATTGCCTACATTGTGGTTGGGGGAGATCTCTGTAAGGGGTGATCAACTGCTGCATTTTGGTATGGCCTTGGTGAGCATCATATTGTTGTATATCCTGCTTTACAAAACCCGCCTTGGGCTTTTGATTCGGGCTACCGCAGACAGCCCTGAAAGTGCCTACTTGTTAGGTGCCAGGGTGCCATGGCTGGGTTTTGTGGTGTTTTTTCTGGCTGGTATTTTGGGTGGCGTAGCCGCCTTTATGATTTTATCCGCTGATGGCCATATAACGCCTTTATTTGGCTTATGGAGTACCTTCAAGGGCTTGATAGCCATGATTATTGGTGGTGTGGGTTCTTTGCTGGGTGCAGTTGTTGGAGGGCTTATATTGGGTCTGGTAGAAACCCATGCCGGAGCCGCCTTGGGTGCCGAGTTTCGTGATATGGTGACCTTTGGACTGGTTTTTCTGGTGCTGGTTATCAGGCCTGGTGGGCTTATGGGCGTCAAGGTTTATCGTACTGATAATGCAGCTCAGGAGCGGGTGTAAAGTATGGACTTGTACCTTGCTTCGGTCTTGACCAATATGACGCTAATTGCTTTTTTGGCTCTTTCGGCCTATCTGGTATTGGTGGTAGGTGAGGTATCCTTTGGTCAGCAGGCATTTTTTTGTATTGGGGCTTATCTTACTGCCTCAGTAACGGCTCTGGCTGGTGCTCATATTGTCTGGGGTTTATTGGCTGCCATTCTGGGTGGAGCCGTGTGTGCGCTGTTATTGGGTTTGCTTACCCTGCGGTTGTCAGGCCTCTACTTTGCCATCAGTACCCTTTGTTTTGCCGAGCTATTGCGCTTTTCTCTGTTGCATATCCGTTTTACGCGGCTTATCGACGGCCGTGAAATAGGCCCTGATGGCCCTGAGGGATTTTCCAATATCCGCTGGATTTTTGAGCATAATTATGCGGTAACAGATTTTCTGCTGCTGGCGGCAAGCTGTCTGATTATACTGCTGGGGTTGTTATTTGGCTTGCAACGCAGCCATCTAATGCTGACTGCGCATATGGTGGGTCATGACCCTGTTCTGGCCCAGTCTCAGGGATTCAGTCCCCATCGATACCGGTTAGGTTTTATTGCTCTGTCGGGTGCCGTAGCTGGTTTTGGTGGTGGTTTGTTTGCCCTTTTTAATACCCATATTGAACCGGCTATGTTTGGTGTCATGTTAGGTGTGCATGGACTGGCGTACGCAATTATAGGCGGCCTTGGTACGCCGCTTGGGCCTTTACTTGGGGTTGTACTTGATATCGGCTTACTGGAAAGTATTCGTCAACTGGCGGCTTACCGCATGATTGTATTTGGTGGTCTGGTGGCCCTGTTACTGGTATTTCGACCAGAGGGGATTGCCAGCCCTCGGCTGGTTGCCCGACTACGAAGACGTTGGGGGCGCCGCCGTGTTTAGTTTGCAAGGTGTCAGTAAATCCTTTGGCGGGATTAAGGTGTTAACGGATATATCCTTAACACTGCAGCCCGGGCAACGGCTTGGTATTACTGGCGCAAATGGGGTGGGTAAGTCTACCCTGATCAATATTGCCACGGGCTTTCTGAAGCCGGATAATGGCCATATTCAACTGCGCGAGCGTATATTAACTAACCGCCCTGCTTGGGCTTTTGCGCAAGCTGGAATCCGGCGAACTTTTCAAACCACGCGCTTTTTAGCTGCATCGACCTTGGGTGAACAGTTATTATTGGCTGCTCGTACACCCGCATGCCGAGCCAGCTTAGCCAGTTTGCTTAAGTCCAGCGGTCTGCAATCAAGCTTACCTTTGTTTGCCGATGAAATTCCCCTGCCTATGCTGCGCAAAGCGGAAGTAATTAGGGGTTTGGCAGTACAACCCGAAGTGCTGTTTCTGGACGAACCTTCGGCTGGTTTAACAGCCAACGAACTACATGAGTTTGGCCACTTTTTGCAGCAGCACTTGCCCCAGCAAACCGCTTTGGTGGTGGTGGAACACCGGCTTGATTTTATGACCATGGTGACCGACCTGGTGGTGGAAATGCACCTTAATCAGGGCTTGCATATAGGGAGTGACGGATGTTGAGACTGGAGCAGCTCAGTGTACAGTATGGGGTACTGAAGGCCGTAAATAAAGTGAGCCTGTCCATCGCTCCGGCCACGATTAACGTGATAGAGGGGCATCATGGTGCAGGTAAGTCCAGTCTACTGCAAGCAATTATTGGTGCCGTGCCGGCACAGGGTAAGGTGTGGCTTGATCAGCGCCTACTAAATAATCGTCGTTCACCGGCCCAATTATTGCGTATGGGCGTCGTCCTTGTGCCAGAGGGCAGGCAAGTGTTTGCACGCCTGTCGACCCGGGAAAATCTGCAATTTGGACTTCATGTATCTGGCCAGAAGGGCAGTATTTCGGAGGTACTGGAGTATTTTCCAGAGCTGGCACCACTGTTGGATCAGCCCGCCTATGTGTTAAGTGGTGGTCAGGCACAGATGTTAGCTATGGCCAGAGCTCTGCTTTCTAAGCCAAGTTATCTGTTAGCTGATGAACCCTGGTTGGGGCTATCGTATGGCCCCAGAGATAGGGTGTGGCAGGTGCTGACAGATCTGTGTAGTAAGGGCGTTGGTATACTGGTTAGCGGTGAGCACAAGGTGCCTACCGGGGCTGCTATCAAACAAAGAAAAATAATGCACAACGGTAATTTTGAATTAGGAGAGTAGCAATGAAAAATACAAAAAACTATGCCATGGGGTTAGCTCTAACCTTGATTACTGGTGTCATACAGGCTGATATGATGACCACCAAAACGACTTGCATGGCTCATGCACAGGATTTGACTTATATGTGTAAAGTTAATCTGTCCCGGCATGGCCATCCGGTCACTGATGCGAGTATCAGCGTTAGTGCTGATATGCCTTCCATGCCAATGGCTCATAATATTAAGCCGGTTATGGCGCTGCCTGTTGCTGATATGGCTGGCCAATATATGTATGAGATGGAGCTGGAAATGGCAGGTACCTGGAGGCTTATCTATCATATTAGCAGTCCGTTTGTTGATCGGCTGCATGAACCGCTAATAGTTGGCGCCGATGGTGCGATGGCGGCCCATAGCCATTCACATGGCACCATGGATCATTCGGCCATGTCCAGTGAGGACCATAATTAAACTCTGACTGGTTAGCCTTTGCTGCTGCAGGATCTTGTATAAAAGTGGGAAACCCCGTAAAAGGCCTTCTTTCACCTGCGGGCAAGTTCTTTGGCGGTTACGGTGGAGTAGGATTGGGACAATATTGCCACAGTTGTTTATATATTGTCGAACTTGTATAAGATGACGACTTTGTTATACAGGCAAAGGCATAACAAACAGGCAATAATGCCCGTTATGCTGCCGATAACTTCTTGTGATACCAGTACAATGGCGCTTTCAATAGCTCCACCCATAAATGACGCCAGCCCTTGGAAAATAGCATTAAAAATTGAGCATACAAAGGTGACTAATATGATTGAGCGCCACTGTTTTTTGATTTCAATACCGGGCATAAGATATATATCCATCCCACAGGCTTTAAAAAGTTGTAATACCAGATAAGGTGTTATGCTGATAACGATAATATTGATAACGACCAGGGTATCAATAAGGGTGTCGGGGCTAGCCAGGGTAGTGAAAAAACCAGCTATCAAAAGATATACTATAGCCTTGGCTCTATATAGCCAGGTGATAATGATTAGAACGCCTTGGGGGAGAAAAAACAACTGACTAAGGGCTATATTATCTGATAACAGACTGCTTTTTACAGGCGTTATAACAGAGCAAAATATGGATTCTGCTACAAAGTAGAGCAGACATACCCAACTGACTGTAATAATTTCTTTCTGAATTTCACGCATAAGTATATATCAGCTTCGGAGTACAGAAAAATATATAAATGCCTCCTGCTGATAATGCAAATGGTTATATCCTTATAGCCACAATTAAGGCTAAAGAGGATCAATACTACTCCTTTATTTAAAAACATACCAGATATTATTTGCATCTAATATAAAAAAATATACTATTAGTAGTCGGTGTGGTTATATGGCTGCTGATGGATATGCGGTGTCTGTAGTAAAAGCGTTATTTCACAGGTGGTGCTTTATCAGCGGTACGACCAGATGTGAAAGGTAAGAGTTTTTTGCCTTGGCCCTTGCTGTAACCAATTTGGCAGAGTTTTGCTAATGGCTTTTGCGGACCCCTTTGTTCCATAACAAAGC
This sequence comes from Gammaproteobacteria bacterium, assembly GCA_030748435.1. GTDB lineage: Bacteria > Pseudomonadota > Gammaproteobacteria > Pseudomonadales > Balneatricaceae > Njordibacter. The sequence continues at coordinate 50,630 of JASMLZ010000009.1, forward strand.
GAATGACAAGATTGTGACAGTGGCGCTGATTGTATTACAAATAATAATAAATGGAATAGTGTTGATAGAATCTTCTGGCAAGATGTGATCACTAAAATATATGTTGATGGCCAGAGCATATAGCATTGACGAAACCATGCCCAGCAATATCAGGGAATACCACATTTTTTCTGGCTTGATATTTTCCTGATTGTACAGATTCCAGCCCGCAAGCTTGAATATTTCAAAAGTGATATAGGCAATGGACGCAGCAAGCATACAGAAAGTCAGTATATTCCAGGTTATAGGTTGCTCAGGGTAAAGCAGGGTGATGGTCAGGTTGGTGGCGAAGCAAAGGTAGATGATGGAGCGCCAACCAAAGTGCCATGTGGTTAGTATATGTACTCCGTAGTGCAGACATAACCAAGGTAGTAGTATGGACATTTCAGGCAAATATCGCACCTGCAATCTTGTCACCAAGGGTTGTGTGACAATAGCAATAAGCAAATAGGCAGTCATAACAATAACAACTGCTAATAGCTCGCGCTGGAATATAAAAGTCCCTTTTTTCTCCATCGCTGGCTCTCCCTTGCAGGCGGGTTGGGTCTGCCTGCACTAAATTTGGATCGGTTTTAACGATCCCCAATCAGGCCAGTTTGTACTTGCCTGAGCGAGGTGTACCTATTTTTTCTAGCATGCCTTTGGTTTGCAGATCACGTAAACATTTATACATAGTTGGTGCCGGCATAGCCTTTAGGTCAGGATGCGCTACAATTTGTTCAATGTTTACTTCTGGATTGGCTGGCGTGCTTAAATCTGCAAGGCTGGTAAACAATAGTTTTTCGGCTTTGGATAAGGTTGCCATACCCATATCTGATTCTAAACTGCGAACCAGTTGTAGTAAGCGTGCTAACCTTTGTGGCGATGATTCTTTCATAACGTTTGAACCCTGTATGAATAATTGAGCCTGATCAATATAAATATATACCTAAATAATAATTTATTTAGATACTTTTTTATTGATCTATGTCATGTTTTTACACAATTAGTATAATTAAATAATTTTAAAAATTATAAATATTTCATTTGTATTGGAAATAATACCTCATTTTTTTGATTAAAATTCAAATATCAGCCTGATTATATTAGAGTTTTATTTCTGAATGCATAATTTACTTGGTTTTTCTGGTAAGTCAAGTGCTGGTTGATAGAATATAGAAGTATATAATAAGATATTATAATTTATAGTTTTATGGTGTCTTTAGAAAAGAGGATAAATATCCGGATAAAGATAAAATACTATCGCTGATGGCTTGGGATAAAAGCTGACTCTGTTTTTACTATAGTTAGGCGAAGATAAATTTGATCAGGCCTTTGATCAGGCTAAGGACGGTCTGCAATATTCACAAATCTGTCATTATGAGCGCAGTGAAGTAATCTTGGTACGCAAAAAGTAACCTGGAGATGGCCGGCAATAACGAATGTTTGATGAGGCTGCCTAAAGTGCTTTGACAAGGTGCTTGTATACAATAATATTTAACAGCCAAGGCTATCAGTAGCCTGAATCTACACTGGTGGGCTCTGGATATAAAATACCTACGGATAAATAAGCAGATACATTACAATAAAACAAGTGGTTATTAGTTATACTATTGAGAAAATGTTTGCCAGTGGGCTATAAATAAGGTAAAAATGTCTTGCTCTCCTTCTCCTTACTTGATGTACCGGTTTGGCTAATTAGCCAACGGCATGCAACCGGTTAGGGTTGGGTAAAGGATAAGTAAGGGTATGAAGGTGTCGTGTGCCTCGGTCTTACCAAGCCAACCAAGCACAATTTTAGTGCCCCATCATCTATTTGGTGGCGAGGGCAAAAGGCGGTTGACCTAGTAAGGTTAGTTGTCTGTTACCTTATCTCGGGCTGACGTCTGGATTACTCCAGATTGGCAGCAGCGTCAATGTCAGAGTCAATCTTGAACGGCTTATGACATGACCGGGATGGACCGGCGGTGTGATATTGCGCCGGTTAAATGACTCAGGGATGATCCTGATATAACAATAAAGCTGGGAGAAATTATGAAGATCAAAAAGCTTATGTCTGCTGCTGTAATCACTGCGGCTGCCTCATTGGCAAGCACGGCTCACGCCGATTGTGGCACTGTTCAAATGGGTGACTTTGACTGGAACAGTGCCAAGTTACATTCAGCCATTGCCGGCTACATTCTGGAAAATGGTTATAACTGTAATGTTGAAGTGACCACTGGTTCAACTCTACCTATTATGACAGGTCTGTATAACGGTGATCTGGATGTAGTAATGGAAGTCTGGTACGACAATATTGTGGACCAGTTTAAGCCGTATGAAGACAAGGGTGTGGTTAAGCGTATCGGCGTTAACACCCCTGACTCTGGTCAGGGTTTCTATGTAGATGGGCCCACAGCTCGAAAGCATGGCATTACCTCTGTTGATGATATGCTTAAGCCTGAAATTGCCATGTTGTTCCAAGATCCAGAAAATGACAGTAAAGGTCGTATGACCAGCTGTATTTCCGGTTGGAGCTGCTACACCATTAACCTAGTGAAGCATCATTCCTATGGTCTGGATCAGTTCTATACCAACTATGATCCAGGTAGTTCAGGTGCTTTGGATGCCGCTATCAAGGGTGCATTCCAGAAGCAGCAGCCTATTTTTACCTACTACTGGGAACCAACTGCTCTGATGGGTATGGTTGATCTGGTCAAGCTGGAAGAGCCAGCATATGAACAGGGTACCTGGGATGCCATGATGGTAGTAGTAAATGATATCAAGGCCAATGGCGTTGAAAAACTGGTTAAGGTTGATGCTACTGCGTATCGCGATATGGAGCTGCCAGTGGGTATCAATACCCGTCTTGAGCGTGAAGAACCTGCTGTCGCTGACTTCCTGGGTAACTACACCATTTCCTCTGCTGATCTGAGCAAGTTGTTGGTACATTATCTGGATAAAGATCAGGCTGATGGTGAAGCGGAGCTGACTGCCCGTCATTTCCTTACCAGCTCTTCTGACTGGGAAAGCTGGGTGCCAGCTGACGTAGCACAAAAAGTTAAAGATTCTCTGTAAAGAGTAGTCTGTCACGAGACCACGGCTGCAGTCTTGAGCCGTGGTCTTTCTTTATTTACCAATGCACTGGTTGCCAATTAGAGTGGGTCAGTGTGTAGATTACGGGTTTATCGTATGCGTAATAACGAACCTGAGAAGAACGCAACCCTGCGTAGATCATTATATAGCGTTCTGGGTCTGGTCCTGATGGTACTATTGTTCTGGGCCAGCTATGCCAATTCCAAATTTGCTCCCAAAAGCAAAGATTTCTGGGAGTATATTGCTACTACTTCTATCGACAAGTGGCTTAACAACTGGCCCAAGTGGCTGGATATGCCTCTGCAACCATGGGCTAATTCCGGTCTTGACTGGCTGGTGATTAATTACGGTATTTATTTTGACATGGTCAATGACTTTATCCTGTCTCTGGTGGTAAGCATCAAGGATATATTGACCTATGTGCCCTGGCCGCTGGTTATTCTTGGTGTTTGCCTGCTGACCTGGTTTGCCAGTGGTAAAAAACGCGGTACTACTCTGCTGGTCACCCTATGCATGTTTTTTATCGGTTTTCTCAGTCCTAAATTCTGGGATAAGGCACTGGAAACCACTTCCATTATGTTGATTGCTATTTTTATCTGCCTGCTGGTAGGTATTCCAACAGCCATTTGGATGTCACGCAGTGTTCGGGTCCGCAATGCCATCTTGCCGGTGCTGGATTTGATGCAGACCATCCCCAGTTTTTGTTATCTTATTCCCGGGATTATGCTGTTTGGTCTGGGTGCGGTACCAGCCATTATCGCTACGGTAATTTATGCTATGCCGCCACTGATTCGTCTGACAGATTTAGGCATTCGGCTGGTCGACGAAGAAATCATTGAAGCCGCCGATTCCTTTGGTGCCAGTTCCAAACAAAAACTCTGGGCTATCCAGATTCCACTGGCCATGCCTAATATTATGCAAGGCATCAACCAGTGTACCATGATGGCCTTGGCTATGGTGGTTATTGCGTCCATGATTGGTACACGTGGGCTGGGTGATGAGGTTCTATTGGGTCTGCAGCAACTTAACGTAGGCCGCGCTCTTGAAGCGGGTATTGCCATCGTGCTGTTAGCCATTGTGCTGGACCGTATTACTCAAGCCTATGGCGATCGCATTCAGGAGCGTACCCATCAGGTCACAAAGACAGATTAGGGCAAATAGAGAATAACATCATGGCTATTATTGAACTTAATAACGTTTACAAAATATTTGGCCCACAACCGGATCAGGTTCTGGAACTTGTGCGTGACGGTATGGGCAAGGAAGAAGTACTGGACCGCACTGGTCATACCGTAGGTCTTAACAATGTATCTATTGCCATGGAGGAGGGTAAAACCTCTGTGGTTATGGGGCTGTCTGGTTCGGGTAAATCTACTCTGATTCGCCATGTTAACCGTCTTATTGACCCCACAGCGGGTGATATTCTGGTTGACGGCACCAATGTGATGGGCTTGGATGAAGCTCAGTTGATGGCGTTCCGGCGTCATAAAATGAGTATGGTTTTCCAGCGCTTTGGCCTGTTTCCTCACAAGACTGTGGTGCAGAATGTGGCTTTTGGTCTGGAAGTACAGGGGGTAAGTTTGCCTGAGCGCACGGCCAAAGCTATTGAAAATATCGAAATAGTTGGCCTGAAGGGTTTTGAAGAACAATATCCCACGCAGCTATCTGGTGGTATGCAGCAACGGGTCGGTCTGGCCCGTGCTCTCACTACCAACCCGGATATCCTGTTGATGGATGAAGCCTTTAGTGCCCTTGATCCTTTGATTCGTAGCGGCATGCAAGGGCAATTGATCGATCTACAGAAGACTCTGCATAAGACGATCCTGTTTATTACCCATGACCTCGACGAAGCGTTGCGTTTGGGTGACCAGATCGCCATCCTTAATCATGGTGAGCTGGTACAAAATGGTACCGCCGAGGAAATTATCCTCAATCCAGCGGATGACTATGTGGCGGATTTTGTGAAGGATATCAACAAGGGCAAGGTTATTCGAGCTCAGACCATTATGGAGCAAGCCTCTGGCTATGTAGGTGATGTAGCAGTGGAAAGTCTGCCCAAGGTTGATGTTGATCAGGTGGTGAATGACTTGCTGCCCATCATGCTTGAGTCGCACTCACCGTTGGCTGTTACGGACACCAGTGGTGACATTGTTGGTGTAGTGACTAACAAGGGCGTGACGGCAACCCTGCGGCAATAGAGCCCCCGCCTCTATGGCTAAATATAATGGGGCCTGAGCAATATGCTTAGGCCCCATTTTTTAGTGCTAGACAATACTTTTCTTTATAGAGCGCAAGATATCTCTGAGCATATGTGACTATTTTCAGTTGCTGCTGACAGAGTTTATTCCTGTACTTTTTTAAATGCAGAAAAAAAGGCTTACGGAATAAACACCGTAAGCCTTTATGTATATGGTGGGCCTGCTCAGATTTGAACTGAGGACCAACGGATTATGAGTCCGCTGCGCTAACCGCTGCGCCACAGGCCCTTATTTGGGAGGGAGAATCATACCCTTGCTGTGCTTATTGAGCAAGGGTTTGAGCGCCTAAAATGCTGTTTTAATTGCACTTTAGGCGATGACTTTCGGTTTACTCTTCGATAAAGCTGCGTAGATGATCTGAACGTACTGGGTGGCGCAGTTTACGCAGGGCCTTGGCTTCAATCTGACGAATCCGTTCACGGGTTACGTCAAACTGCTTACCTACTTCTTCCAGTGTATGATCCGTATTCATTTCGATACCAAAACGCATACGTAGCACCTTGGCTTCGCGCGCCGTCAGGCCAGCAAGTACATCCCGGGTAGCTTCACGCAAGCCTTCACCAGTCGCAGAGTCTACAGGTGAATCCATAGTGCTGTCTTCAATAAAGTCACCCAGATTGGAATCTTCATCATCACCAATAGGGGTTTCCATAGAGATAGGCTCTTTGGCGATCTTCAATACCTTGCGGATTTTGTCTTCCGGCATTTCCATGCGCTCGCCCAGTTCTTCGGGTGTGGGTTCACGGCCCATTTCCTGCAGCATCTGACGGGAGATACGATTGAGCTTATTGATGGTTTCAATCATATGCACGGGGATACGAATGGTTCGCGCCTGATCCGCGATAGAGCGGGTGATCGCCTGCCGAATCCACCAGGTAGCATAGGTAGAAAACTTATAGCCACGGCGGTATTCAAATTTGTCAACGGCCTTCATCAAGCCGATATTACCTTCTTGGATAAGGTCCAGAAATTGCAAACCACGATTGGTGTATTTCTTGGCAATGGAAATAACCAGGCGCAAGTTGGCTTCTACCATTTCTTTCTTGGCACGACGTGCGCGTGCTTCACCAATCGACACCCTGCGGTTAATTTCTTTAATTTCCGTCAGGGTGATCGTTGCCTCCTGGGCTATATTGCCCAGTTTGCGTTGTGCGCGACGGAGATCCATGGCATGGCGTTTAATCGCTTTGGAATAGGGGGCGTCACGCGCAATGAGTTCATCGGCCCAGTCGACATTGGCTTCATTGCCGGGAAATTCGGACAGAAATACATCGCGAGGCATTTGCGCACGACGGCTGCATATCTGGCTAACGATGCGCTCTTGTTCACGAATGCGAGCCAGCGCACCACGTGGTGCCTGGGCGATAACGTCAAAGAATTTAGGTACCAGTTTGATCGGGGCAAACAATTCACCCAGCAGGGCATACTCACTTTGTGCTTGCTTGCTGCCACGGCCATGCTTAGCCTCGACTTGCATGGTTTTTTGCAGTTGCTTTTCCAGTTCGGCAAAACGCTCGGCGGCCTCAATGGGGTCTGGGCCATTGTCAGTTTCTTCTTCCTCTTCCTCACTGTCGTTTTGGCTGACAGTGGTTGGGTTCACTGGGTCAGGGTTGGGCTCTCCATCAGGATCGATATAGCCGCTGAACAGGTCGCTTAGGCGCATACCTTCTTCGTCCAGTGTTTCTTTATAGAGATTGATGATGGTTTGCACGCTATTGGGGTAGAGTGCCAAGGCTGCCATAACGTCTCGCAGACCCTCTTCGATACGCTTGGCAATAACGATTTCGCCCTCACGAGTCAGCAGTTCCACAGTGCCCATTTCACGCATATACATACGTACTGGGTCAGTGGTGCGGCCGGCTTCGGTTTCCACGGCGGCCAGTGCAGCGGCGGCTTCTTCGGCGGCGGCCTCGTCAGTGGAATCACCATCGGTCATTAACAGGGTTTCAACGTCGGGTGCCTGTTCGGAAACAGTGATACCCATATCATTGATCATGCCTATGATTTCTTCGACTTGGTCTGGATCGACGATCTCTTCTGGGAGGTGGTCATTGACTTCGGCGTAGGTCAAGAAGCCCTGTTCGCGACCTTTGGTAATGAGTTCTTTTAAACGAGACTGTTGTTCGTTGGCAGCCATAGAAACCCTTTTAAATTAGGCGAATTACATGGAATTAAGCAAGCCGTACATTATAGTTGAACAACCCTGCTTGTTCCAGAAAAAATCGCGGAATGATTGATGAGAACGCACTTTCCAGAGCGTCTTAATATATATGGCGTTACGTGGGCTCATTTTCAACATTGCAAGTCATTTTACTGCAGTGAGTGGCCCTGCCTAAAGGTTCCTGTCTGAACCTGTGAAGAACGCACATTATCTACTTTTTTGCATCTTTTGCAAGGTTTCTTTTTCACTTAGCAGCGATTTTAGCTGTTTTTTTGCTGTATTTATCTGCTCTTCGCCACTAGAGTTGCGTAAAATTTGACTTAAATCATCAAAGCGTTGGTCAAAATAATGATGGTGCAACTTGTCAATTGCTTCTTGTAGTTGACTGGTGTGATCACTGGCCACTGTCAGAGATTCCATGGCAGCCAGTTCGCGCATCATAGGCCAGGCTTCCAGTGTGGTGCACTCGCTTTGCAATTCCGCTGCTTTGGGTGCTCTTTGCAGTTGGGTCTGTATTTGTTGGCATATTTCCAGCAGTCGCACTAGGACACCAGCGTCGGCCATACGCAACTGACGCAAGTGGTCGGGTATTTGGGCGTAATTCTGCGCTAAAGTAGGATGTCTTAGTATCAGCCTGATAGCTCCTTGCGCAGGGTTTTGTACACTAGCTTTTTGGCGCTGTTGGATGTGGTGGTTTTTTTGGTAGCCCTGCTGATGGTGTGTAGTGGGCTGTGTTGGCCAGGATTCTTTGGCCTGCCAATAATTGTCAGCTTGCACATAGTCTGGGGGTATGGGAGGGGCGTAGGGAGCATCGCCAGTAGGTGTGTCTACAAAGTCTGTATTAATTGTTGCTTGCTCATGGTGATCAGATAACGCCGTATCAGCTTTTGCTGTTATGGCAGGAGGGTCATTTACTGCCGTCAATTGGGCCAGGGTATCCTGATTGAGGCCGGTATAGTCTTCCAGTTTGCTGATCATCATGCTGCGCATCAGACCTTTAGGCATGGATTGAATGACTGGCATCATGTCAGTGGCCAGCTTGGCTCGGTGTTCCAGATTGTGAATATCCAAATCCTGAGAAAATTGCTGGAATAAAAACTCACTAAATGGGGTTGCGTTGGCAATCAGATTAGTTAGCGCTTCGGCACCTTCTTTACGTACCATGGTGTCTGGGTCTTCACCTTGGGGTAACAGTAAAAAGCGCGCTTGACGGCCATCGCTCATAAAGGGAACACTGGTGTGCATGGCGCGCACCGCCGCCTTGATGCCTGCGGCGTCACCATCAAAGCAAAAGATGACTTCGCTTACCATCTTGTAGATGCGTTCTAAATGATGGTGGCTAGTAGCTGTGCCAAGGGTAGCGACGGCGTAGTGAATATTATGCTGGGCTAGAGCCACTACATCCATATAGCCTTCCACAACGAGTAGGCGTTTTAGGTCACGTTGTTGTTGGCGGGCTTCATACAGGCCATAGAGCTCTTTTTCTTTGTGGAAGATGGCGCTTTCTGGTGAGTTCAGATATTTGGGTTTGGCGTCCCCCAAAACCCGGCCACCAAATGCAATTACTTTGCCTTTGCTATTGCGGATGGGGAATATGATGCGTTCCCGAAAGAAATCGTAGACCCGCTGACTATCCGGTTTTTTGATAGCCATGCCAGAGTTAATAAGGGCACTCTGGGTGGTGTCGGAAGTGCCAAGTTCATCCAGTAGATTTTGCCAGCCTGAGGGTGCAAAACCAATGCCAAAGCGCTGGGCAATTTGGCCGCTGAGGCCTCGTTCTTGCAAATAGCTAACAGCCTGTTTGCGTTGAGGGTGCTGACGTAGTTGTTTTTGATAATAAAGATTAGCTTGCTCCAGCAGGTCGTAGGCCTGATTACGGGCCTGGGCTTTAGCCTGTTGGGCTGCTATGGCAGCAGGAGACAGATTTTGCTCTTGTTTGGGGACATCCATGCCAGCTTTGCGAGCCAGTTCCTCCACTGCTTCTGGAAAACTCAAATGCTCCAATTCCATCAAAAAACCAATAGCGTTACCACCTGCACCACAACCGAAGCAGTAGTAGAATTGTTTGTCCGGAGCAACACTGAAAGAGGGTGTTTTTTCTTTGTGAAATGGGCAGCAGGCAGTGTAATTGCGGCCACTGCGTTTGAGCTTTACCCGGCTATCCACTACATCCACAATATCGGTGCGGTCGAGCAGGGTGTCGATAAAATCCTGTGGGATACGTTGTGGCTGTTGTGCAGACACGTTGGCGCCCGGGTGCCGTTTAACTTAAACGAGCTTTAATTTGCGCGCTAACCTTGCCCAGATCGGCGCGGCCTTGGAGCTGTGGCTTTAACTGCCCCATAATCTTACCCATGTCCTGCATGCTAACAGCACCTGTTGCTGTTACTGCGGCCTCAATGAGGTCGTCTATTTCCATGGTCGTTAACTGGGCTGGTAGAAATTCCTGAATCACACCCATCTCATACTTTTCCTGTGCGGCCAGATCATCGCGCCCTGCCGCTTCAAACTGGCTGATAGAGTCGCGCCGTTGTTTGAGCATTTTGTCCAGAATAGTCAGGATACGGGCATCATCCAAATCTATGCGCTCGTCCACTTCTACGCGTTTGATAGCGGCTAGCATGGAGCGTATAACAGTTAATTGTGCTTTATTTTTAGCACGCATAGCGGCTTTCTGGGCATCTTTAAGTTGGGATTTTAAGTCAGACATGGAGAGCCTCGCGCTAGTCAATAGAAGTGTTGCTGTACAGTTATATAAATGCCAGAAACAACAAAGGGGCGGGTAACTGAAAACCGCCCCTAGGCTGTTGTCATAACGGCATAGCCGTTAGACAGAATCTGGTGCTTGCTACAGCTTGCATATGCAGCAAGCTTACAGCAAAAACTGTGTCTTAGTACAGACGTACGTGACGACGGTTTTCGCGGGACACCTTTTTCGCGTGACGCTTAACAGCAGCAGCGGCTTTGCGCTTGCGTACACTGGTAGGCTTTTCGTAGAACTCACGCTTGCGTACATCGGCCAGTACGCCTGCTTTTTCACACGCGCGCTTAAAGCGACGTAGAGCAATATCAAATGGTTCGTTTTCTTTCAGTTTTACAGCCGGCATATTTCTACCTGTCAGTAGGTGGCGCATAAACAGGCCCCACCTTGTTAAATTTAAATGCGTTATCAAGCCAATGGCAAAAACACAGCATATGTTTAAGGCCGCATATTCTACTCCTTGCGTTGGGGGGTGTAAAGCACGTTTGATAAAAAGTTTTTAGGTGTAGGTCGGGCGTTTACTCATCGGTTTCGAGGGTAGGCCGGGTTTTTAACCCGACTTGTTGGACTGATACCCGAAGCATTCGCTACGCTCACGGGGCACGCTGAGTCCAACCTACAGTCCAATCTACAGTCCGTCTGCTAAGACTTTTATTATTTGTTTGTGACGGGTCCTAACAAAGCCATAGCCAAGGTGCCTGTGGGCAGGTAAAATCCGCCTAAAGTAAAGGGTTGTAGTTGGTCTGCAGCTCTATGTGTTTATTAGCCTGCCATAGATAATTAAATCCATATGAAAGTGATCGGTATAGAAACCTCCTGCGACGAGACAGGTGTCGCTATTTTTGATACCCACAGTGGTATAGTGGCAGAGACCTTGTACAGTCAGGTGGCTGTGCATGCCGAATATGGTGGTGTGGTGCCTGAATTAGCCTCACGTGATCATATCCGCAAACTGGTGCCTTTGATGCGTGAAGTGTTTGCCAAGGCAGGTCTGAATTTTGGTGATATTGACGGGGTGGCTTATACCTCTGGCCCCGGTTTGATTGGTGCCTTGATGGTGGGTGCCTCAACGGGTCGTGCTTTAGGTATGGCATGGGATGTGCCGACCATAGGTGTGCATCATATGGAAGGCCATTTATTGGCACCTTTACTGGAGGAGAACGCCCCTCAGCCACCTTTTGTGGCTTTGCTGGTGTCCGGTGGCCATACCCAATTAGTTGAGGTGCTGGCCTTGGGGGACTATCAACTACTTGGTGAGTCTGTTGATGACGCTGCTGGTGAGGCCTTTGATAAGGTAGCCAAGATGTTGGATCTGGATTACCCCGGGGGGCCACATGTCGCACGTCTGGCCGAGCAAGGTCAGGCCGGGCGTTTTACTTTTCCAAGGCCTATGGTGGATCGTCCGGGTCTGGATATGAGCTTTAGCGGCCTGAAAACCGCCGCCTTGTATGCGGTGCAGGATTTGCAACAGGCGAGTGCCAATGGCCAATTGCATGAGCAGGATAAGGCCGATATTTGTTTGGCCTTTGAGCAGGCTGTGGTTGATACTTTGGCGATTAAGTGTCGTCGCGCCTTGGAGCAAGCTGGCCATAAGACATTGGTGATGGCTGGTGGTGTCAGTGCTAATCAGCGTTTGCGGAGCAAGTTGGCTGATGCTACCGCGAAGTTGGGAGCCAAGGTGTATTACCCGCGTCCGGCTTACTGTACAGATAATGGTGCCATGATTGCTTTTGCTGGTGCTCTGCGTTTGCAAGCCGGACAGGCTGATGATTTGCGTTTGCAGATACGTCCGCGCTGGCCTTTGACTGAGTTGTCAGCCATAAGCACTGACTAATACTGACTGATCAGGCACATAATAATGTTGCCAACATGCCTGAAGGAGAGATGATGGATAGGGTTTATATACATGGCCTCACGGTAGAAACGGTGATTGGGATATTTGATTGGGAACGAACCATTAAACAAAAGGTGGTGGTGGATCTGGAAATGGCTGTTGATATCCGAGCCTCGGCGCAGAGTGAGAATATTGAGCGCACGGTAAGCTATAAAGAGGTGTCTGATCGGTTATTGAGTTTTATTGCCAAGAGTGAGTTTTTGCTGGTGGAAACCATGGCTGAAGAAATTGCTGCCTTGGTATTAAAGGAATTCCCCGTACCTTTTGTGCGCTTAAAGCTCGGCAAGCCCGGCGCTGTGCCTGAGGCGCAAGATGTGGGGGTGATGATTGAACGCGGTGACAAGCCGGCATGACCGTGCAGGTATACCTTGGCTTAGGTGCCAATATTGAACCACAGCAGTGTTTGCGCGCTGGGGTGGCGGCCGTGCAGCAGACTTTTGCTCAGGTGCACCTGTCTCCGGTATATCAAACTCAGGCCATTGGTCTTGATGGGCCTGATTTTCTGAATATGGTGGTGGCGCTGCAAACAGATTGGCCATTGTCGGCATTGCGTGACTGGATCAGGCTGATAGAACAGCAGCATGGGCGCCAGCGTAGTCAGCCCCAGCCAGCCAGCCATAGGTTGGATATGGATGTGCTGTTATATGGTGAGCGGATTAGCGGGACTGACCATTTACCGCGAGCTGATATTTTGCAGCGGGCTTATGTGTTAAAGCCGTTGGTGGATATTGCTCCACAATTGCTTTACCCGGGTAGCCAGAAAACCATGCTTGAACTGTGGCAGGAAAGCAGTTTGGGGCAGACCATTGTACCCTTTGCTATGGATTTTCATGACTCACAAAAGTAACTATTGGCACCAAAGCTGATAATTTTGCCTCGCTTCTCTGGCACTGGTGGCGTGATGGGTATTGTCAGACCTTGTCTGGTCACAGCGATGTTTGCAAGGCGGCGATTTGCCCCGCCTTTAAGGCTTCACCCAAGGCCTTTCCCTGTAGCCCCTGGGCCATATAATGCTGGGCTGTTATCTGCTTTATAGCCAATAAATCAGTTTCTATCAGTTGTTGCAGACTAGCGCTAAAACTTAAGTTTGGCAGTTCCATCTGGGCTTGACTATGCAATAGACCACAAAGCTTGATCAGGCGTAATAATGGTGTTGGGTTTTTTAGGGCGCCACAGTTATACAACAGGATGTAGCGTTGCTCAGCGTGCAGTTGCGGATAGTGTAATAGTTTGCGTTGGTGCATGCTCAATTGCACGCACACTTGTAAAGTGCTTTTAGGTAAGCACAGGGCTTCTCCAAGAGCCTCTTGTTGTGGCTTGTTTAGCGAGTGTAGCAGTATTGCCAGACGGTCTTCCGGGTCTGATAGTTGCTGGCAGGCTAGCTGTAATAAACCTAATGGATTATTTTTTCTTTGCAAAAGCTTAACCAAAGCAGGGGCTATCTGTTGTAGAGCACCAAGCTCCAACAGGGTAGTAAAGTATATCCAGGGGCTGGCGGTTTGCATGGCCTTGCGGGTTTCATACCAGAGGCGTTGTTTGGCAATGTCTTGTAATTCGCCGGCTGCGACAATTTCTTGGGCTAACACTCTGGTGTCTGGGGCAATGCGAAAACCAAGGTGGTCAAGATGGGCACAAAAGCGCGCCAGACGTATCACTCTTAGGGGATCCTCGGCAAATGCTGGCGACACATGTCGCAGCAGGCGTTGTTGTAGATCCTGTTGGCCCCCATAGGGGTCGATCAGCTGGCCGTCAGGGCTTTGAGCTATGGCGTTGATGGTTAGGTCGCGACGCAGCAAGTCTTGCTGCAGGGTGATATTGGGTGCTGCGTGAACGGTAAAGCCGGTATAGCCTCGGCCAGCCTTGCGTTCGGTGCGAGCCAGCGCATATTCTTCTTTGCTTTGCGGGTGCAGAAATACGGGGAAGTCCCTGCCTACTTGAGTATAACCCAAATCCAACAAGTCTTGTGGACTGGCCCCCACAACGACATGATCGTAATCATATACGGGAAGGCCGAGTAGTTGGTCGCGTACTGCGCCACCAACGATATAGGATTGCCAGTCTGCTTGCACTTAGTCCACTTTTTTCAGGTACACAGTTGTGGGAGAGTGGTGCAAAAGCCGTCAAAGCCGCCTTGCAGGCTGTACACCTTATCAAAACCCTGCTGGATAAATAGTTCGGCGGCCGGCATGGAACTAATACCCATATAGCAACATACAATCACGGCTTTATCCTTATTGGCGGTCGCCAGAAAAGTGCTAAGGGTGCTGTTGTCAATGCGTTGGCTGCCCTTGATATGACTGGCATTATAGCTGTTGACGTCGCGAATATCCAAAATGTAGGCACCGGCATCAAGCTGGTCTGGTATATCATTAGGGTCGATGATCTGTAATTGAGTCATAGGCATGCTTTCCTATAATGGACGATATTTATCTTGGTGTACTAGGGGGTGTTCTGAATTAGCTTAATGACTTTTTGGCTCTTTGCTATATATAAACTCCCTTTTGGTGTGCGCCTTTATCTGATCACAGCATATCATCTTGGCGTGGGGCAGAGCTCTCATATTGGCATAAGCTGATATTATGAGCAAGCAGTGGTAAATACCTCGCCATCGTCGAGCCTTAGCATTTTTAAATGCCCTCCCCATACATACCCCATATCCAGATTGATAATGGTATTTGAGCCGGTTTCTCCTTCTAGGGCAGCCCAATGACCAAATATCTGTCGGCAGTTAATTAGGCTGGGATGGGTAAACCACGGAGCAAAGCCTTTGGGGGCGCTATCGGGCTTGGCTTTGGTGGTTAATTCGAGTCGGCCTTGGGGGGTGGTAAAACGCATGCGGGTGAAATAATTGGTAATGCAGCGCCAACGTGCTGGCCCGGATAAATCCGGCTGCCAAAGGTCAGGCAGGTCGCCATACATATGGGCAAAATATTCTGCTTGCTGGTGGCTGGTTAATACCTGATGTAACTCTTTGGCAAGACATTGAGCGGTGTGCAAATCCCAGCATGGAGGGATGCCGGCGTGCGTCATGACGGTGTTATATTGCTTGCTGTAGTGCAGTAATGGCAAGCTTTGTAGCCAGGTCATTAAGTCTTCTCGGTCTGGTGCAGACAGAATGGGTGTGAGAGTGGGGTCGGCCTGCAAATTAGTCGCACCATGATGCAGAGCCAGCAGGTGCAGGTCGTGGTTGCCAAGTACGACTCTAGCGCTGTTGCCCATGCTTATAACAAAACGCAGTGTAGCTAGTGACTGAGGGCCGCGGTTAACCAGATCGCCAGCGAGCCAAAGTTTATCACCGTCGCTAAATTGCACCCGCTCCAGTAATCTTAGCAGTGGCTCCAGACAGCCCTGCAGGTCACCTACGGCATAGGTTGCCATTAGTTAAGTGCGTACGGGCAGGCCAGAGTGAAAGAGGGTATGGTGGCGCTAAATTCATGACCATCGGCCGCTTTCATGCCATAGCGACCGCTCATGCTACCCACTCGGGTGCCAAGCACGGTGCCGCTAGTGTAACTATGTTGTTGACCTGGGTCGATTACCGGCTGATTACCTACTACGCCACTGCCACTGACCTCCTGGGACTCACCATTACCATTGGTGATAAGCCAGTGTCGGTTGATTAATTGGGCGCTTTGGCGGCCCTGATTGGTAATGGTGATATGGTAAGCAAAAACGTAGCGGTCACGCTCTGGATCAGATTGTTCGGCCACATACTGGGTGTCTACTTTGACATCAACATCGTATTCACTGGGGCTATACTTGGTCATGGTGATAGCGTCTCTGGTTGGCTGTTCTGATGGTGATAATTGCTTATTTTTACATAATCTGCAACTGTCAGTCGTTCCGGGCGCAAACTGGCATCAATATCAAGGTCTGCCAGTTGTGCCGTATCAATAATGCCTTTGAGATTGTTGCGCAGTGTTTTGCGGCGCTGGGCAAAGGCGGTCTTAACCAACTGGGCAAAGTGCTGGTAATTATCGGCAGGATAAGGCAACTGATTATAGGGAATCATGCGCACAATGGCCGAATCAACCTTGGGGCGCGGATCAAAGGCTTCGGGTGGCACGGCAAACAGGTTTTCTACCTGACAATAGTATTGGGCCATGATACTGAGCCGGCCGTAGTTGTTTTCGCCGGCTTGGGCGGCTAAGCGCAATACCACTTCTTTTTGCAGCATAAAGTGCATATCAGCTATTTGTTGTGCATATTCCAGTAGGTGAAAGATCAAGGGCGTAGAAATATTATAGGGCAGGTTGCCGACAATACGTAAGGCATCCGGTGCAGTGCTGATTTGTGAAAAATCAAACTTTAAGGCGTCAGCTTCATAAATGCGCAGCTTGTTGCCATAGGTAGCAAAATGAATACGCAGGTGGGGGATCAGATCGCGATCCAGTTCTATCACATCAAGGGCGCCTGCGGCTGCCAATAAGTGTTCGGTTATGGCGCCCAGACCAGGACCAATTTCTACCAGTCCCTGATTGGGTTGGGGGCGAATACTAGCGACAATATGGCGAATAATGCCCTGATCCTGGAGAAAATTCTGGCCAAATCTTTTACGGGCCTTGTGTACCTGTGGGTTGCTCATGGGAATAGCTGAAACTCAATAGGTTGGCAAATAATCATAAGTTGCGATTATCCACGAAAACCAGACGCTTAGCCAGATGCTTAGGATATCAGCAAGGCATTTTCAGCAGGCTTGTTTGGTGTTATGGGCAAAGGGTATAGCTTCACTATTGTTCACGCCCTTGGCAAGAGTCTAGTAGGCTATTTGCCGTTAAGGCGGGTGTTTATAGGCTGCCAGACTGATTTCTAATAGTGCATCAAATAAGGCTGCTGTTGGTTAGATGTGTAGATACTGTGTTTTGGTGTTCGCGCAAGAAAAGTGATGGCCCCGAATATTTTTGCTTGCACATTTGACCAGAGGATGTATTATTAAGAAAAATGTTAACGCTAACATTTTCGCTAAAATCATGTAATTTAAGGTACAGATTTCATGCCAAAGATCCAACTGGATGGTCTGACAAAGCGGTTTGACGACATCGAAGTTTTGCATAGTATCAATCTGGAAATGAGTGATGCTGAGTTTACCGTTCTGGTTGGTCCTTCCGGTTGTGGCAAGTCGACTACCTTGCGTATGATCGCCGGGTTAGAGACCGTATCGGCTGGTGAAATCTATATTGATGATCGTCCCATTAGCCATCTTGAGCCTAAGGATCGGGACCTGGCTATGGTGTTTCAAGACTATGCACTTTATCCGCATATGAATGTGGCCAATAATATGTCTTTTGCCCTGCGTCTGCAAAAAAGGCCCCGCAAGGAGATTGATGCAAGGGTCCGAGAAGTTGCCGATATGCTGGGGTTAACGCCATATCTACACCGTAAACCGGCAGAATTGTCAGGGGGCCAGCGGCAACGGGTGGCGATGGGACGAGCTCTGACTCGGGATAGTAGTACTTTTCTTTTTGATGAGCCCTTGTCTAACCTCGATGCGAAGCTGCGCACCCAGATGCGTGCGGAATTAGCCTTGATGCGGCAACGGGTGCACAAGAATATGATTTACGTAACTCATGATCAGATCGAGGCCATGACCCTGGCCGACCGGATTGTGGTTATGCATGATGGTCACATTCAGCAGCAGGGAGCGCCTGAGGAGCTTTATAAAAATCCTGTCAACAAATTTGTCGCTGGTTTTCTTGGTACGCCACCTATGAACTTTCTACACGCGACCATCGAAAGCCAGGGCGATTTTACCTATCTTACTGGTGATGGCTTTTCTCTGCGTTGTGATGCACCAACTTTGCAGAGGTTGGCTAATTATACGGCTGGGGAAATATGTATCGGTATCCGCCCCTCTGATTTGGTTTTTGATCCTCATGCGGATGTCACCACGTCTTTATCCCTGCGGGTCGACATTGCTGAATATATTGGAGCTCAGTCGGTGCTGATTTGCCATTGTGGTAAGCAGAAAGTGATGGTTGAGCTTAAGTCTGATACCCCCATCACCCTTGGTAAGCAGTTGACCTTTAGTATGGCCCTTGAGGACCTGCACTTATTCAACCCATCTAATGAGCTGGCTATTCCAAGGCTCGTTGATGTTGAAGCAACCCGTTTAATAAAAAAAACCGGAGGAAACTATGTATAAGCCATTAAAATTAATTGGCATGGCAGCGGTGGCATCATTGATGTATGCGGGCCAGGCACTTGCTGGTCCATACGATCCGTATGCAGGGACCACGCTTGTTGTCAATTTTCCAGCACATCCTCATTACAATGCTGTAATGAAGATCTTGCCGGAGTTTACTAAAGAAACTGGGATTGAGGTAGAAGTTGACCAGTTGCCTTATATGAAAATGCGTGAGCGCCAGACCCTTGAACTGGGTCAGGACGAAGGTGATTATGATTTGGTTGCCTATGTTGTATTTTCCAAGGCAGATTATGTTTATGCTGATCAGTTGGAAAACCTTGCTCGCTATTTTATGAACCCAAAATTGGCTGACCCCGGTTATGATGCTGATGATCTGATTGACGGCTATGTTTATAATATCGGCTTTGCTGGTGGTAATAAGGGTTATCTGCAAGGTAAGACCGGATCATTGTTTGGTATTCCTTATGGTTCAGAAACCTCCGTACTTGGTTATCGCAAAGATATCTTTGCCAAGCATGGCCTGAAGGTACCATCCAACTATGACGAATTGCTGGATGTTGCCTGTCAGATTCCAAATCTGGAACCGGGTATGGGTGGTCTGAGTTCACGCGCGGCATCTGGTCATCATGCCAGTCACGCCTTCCTGCTGCATTTGGCACCTTTAGGTGGTCGGGTATTTGATGATCAATGGAATCCTATTGTCAATAATGCGGCCGGTGTAAAAGCCGCCAACGCACTGAAGACAATTGTTGACTGTGGTCCCAAGGGTGCAGCTACCTTTGGTTTCGGTGAAGCACTAGGGTCGTTCTTGAATGGCGATACAGCCATGTTCCTGGATACCACTGTTGTTGCTGGCCAGATCAACGATCCTAAAAAGTCGAAAGTGGTTGGCAAGGTCGGCTGGGCTATGCATCCAATGGGTGTGCGCAGAGGCAGCCAGACTGGTGGCTTTGGTATCGGTATTCCTAAAAATGCGCAAAGCAAGGAAGCAGCGTTCCTGTTAATGCAATGGTTAACGTCCAAGAAAGGGGACAAGCTGGTAGCTATGGCTGGTGGTAACCCTTCACGTTTTTCCACTCACCAGGATGCCGATGTGAACGCCAAGTTCCCACATATGAAGACTTTTGGTGAAGCTTTAAAGCATGCCGATCCTGACTGGCGTCCTATTATCCCTGTTTGGGGTAAAATCAATGCTGATCTGGGTACCACCTTGTCGAAGGTATTGACAGAAGGATTGGATACCAAGCAAGCACTTGATGGTGTTGCCGAGAGAACTCGTAAGGTTATGGAAGACGCTGGGTATTATACCTGGCAGTAACCTGTTAAGGTCGCCAAGAGGTTCGAGCTTTGTCCTGAACCTCTTGTTTGGCAAGATACCGCTATGCCGGTCTGATGATCAGCATAGCGGTGATTATCTAATCATTCTATTTGCGAACGCTTACCAATGAGTTATTCGACCATCAACCGATTGACCCCGTATATCTTCTTGGCACCCGCTGTGGTCGTCATGGCGATTGCTTTGTTATATCCCTTGATATACATGGTGTTTGGCAGCTTTCGTGCCTGGGATCCGAGTCAGACCATTGGTGAAGCCGAGTTTGCTGGTTTTGCTAACTATATCGCTTTATGGCATGACCCGAATTTTCATGAAAGCCTTATCGTCACTTTGAAATTTGCCTTTTCTGTAGTGTCGCTAGAAATGTTAATTGGCGTTGGCTTGGCTTTGTTACTTGATCGCAGCCTGCGTGGTATGTCAGTGTTGCGAACCCTTTTTATTCTGCCCATGATGATTGCCCCGGTAGTGGTTGGTCTTATTTGGCGTTATATGTATCATCCGAGTATTGGTATATTTAACCAGACATTGGAAAGCATTGGTTTGGGGTCTATTGACTGGCTCGGAAAACATGCCTTAATGTCGGTGATTATCGCTGATATTTGGCAGTGGACCCCCTTTATCTTTATTCTTGCTCTTGCCGCCTTGCAGTCGTTGCCACGCTCGGCTTTAGAAGCGGCTCGTATTGATGGTGCCAGTGGCTGGCAGCAGATTATTTATATCAAGTTACCACTGATGATGCCGGTGTTAATTGTTACCTGCTTATTGCGCCTGATTGATGCATTTAAGGTGCTGGAGGTTATTCTGGTGATGACTGAAGGTGGGCCTGGTTTGTCTACCGAGATTCTGGCATTACGTATTTCCCGCACCGCGACAGAGTTTCGTGAGCTTGGTGTTGCGGCGGCTATGGCGAATTATTTATTGATACTGCTGCTAATGCTGACTGTGGTTATGCTGGCTTACAATAAGCTGCAAGAGATAAAAGAAGCGCGTATAAAAGCCTTGATAAAAGAAGAAGGGATCTGATATGCATACCGGGAGCCATGGTAAAAACCGTCAACAGCCAGCATTTTACGCCTTGCTAGTAGCATTGGTATTGATGTCTGTGGGGCCGATCGTGCTGATGTTGGCCAATTCATTTAAACTTGATGTCGACATTATTTCCGGTACCTCTGGTTTGCTGTTTTTGCCGACTATTCAGAATTACGAAACGGCCTTGTGTGATATCTTGCCCTACGAACTTGATCATCTGGACTATTGTGCCCTAAAGTTTGGTGGCGCTTTTATCAACTCATTGATTATTGCTCTGGTATCCACCGTATTGACCCTTATTATCGGTTGCATGGCTGCCTATGCGTTGGTTAGATTCCGTTTTATGGGGCGCGATACAGTGTCTGGTACTACCTTGATGGTGCGTATGGTTCCCCCTGCCGTATTACTGGTCCCTGTATTTGGCTTGTGGAACAATGAATTTTGTATCGATAAAACTACCTGGCTGGGAGAAATAATCCGCGATACTTTTGGTGGTCGGGGTGATGTGTGTTTGGCAGGTACTCATTCTGGCATTATTCTGGTCTATATAGCAATGAACCTGCCGTTTGTGATTTGGATTCTACAGAGTTTTATTGTGCAGGTGCCAAGGCAGCTAGAGGAGGCTGCGCGCATGGATGGTGCAGGTTCATTTCAGGTGTTTTTTAAGATTGTACTCCCCTTGATCAAGCCGGGCCTGGCAGCTGCGGCCATTTTCACCTTCCGTATTGCCTGGAATGAATATCTACTGGCCTCAGCACTTTCTGACCGGAATACTAAAACTGTGCCCATACTGATAGTCAACAATATGTCAGAGTTTAATATTGAATGGGGCGTTATTATGGCTACCGGCATGTTGCTGGCCATACCGCCTATAATCTTTACCCTGTTTGCTTCACGCCAGATTATAACCGGTATGACTGCGGGTGCGGTAAAGGGTTAATCCTGCTTGTCACTGATAAGTCTGGATACTATTTCTTTGCTCAATTCATCAACACCTTTGGCTATCGAAAACGTCAGGGCCGGTTCATCAGCGGCCGGTCGTTCAAGGTCAGCTAACTGACTGTCGAGCAGACTGGGTGGCATATAATGATCGTTGCGCTGTTGCATACGCTTGAGCAAGGTTTCACGCGTACCATCGAGTAGGATAAACACCAATGGGTATTTGATGTGAGCGCGAATAAAATCCCGATAACGGCGTTTTAGGGCAGAACAGGTTGCCACTGCGCCTCCTGCAGCACTGACTTCTTGGTCTACGGCTTGGCACAAAGATTGTAGCCAGGGCCAGCGATCCTCATCAGTCAGAGGGATGGAGCGAGACATCTTATCGACGTTAACGGCAGGGTGAAAGTCATCAGCATCAAGAAATGGCAAATGCAGATGCTGGGCCAGAGCCATGCCAAGAGTGGATTTTCCGGAACCAGAAACCCCCATAACAATAATTAGAGGCTGCTGATCAAAGTGAACTGGTAATTCCGCCATCAACATATAATATGTGTCCATTGATAAAACTTGATGCTTCGGAACAAAGAAAAATACCGGCCCCGATCAGCTCACTTACATCACCCCAGCGTCCAGCCGGAGTGCGAGCGCTAAGCCAGGCCGTAAATTCTGTATCAGCAACCAAAGCAGAAGTAAGCTCAGTTTTGAAATATCCTGGCGCCAGGCCATTGATTTGCAGGCCATGCTTTGCCCAGTCGGTAGCCATGCCCTTGGTCAGGTTTGCGACAGCCCCTTTGGAAGCCGTGTAAGGAGCGATGGATGGGCGGGCGAGGGCTGTTTGCACTGAGCAGACATTGACTATCTTGCCGGCACCTCTACCCAGCATGTGTTTGGCAACCGCCTGACCGACATAAAATACCGAATTAATGTTCAGTTGCATCATGGCATCAAATTGCTCTACAGGGAAGTCCTCTAGCGGTGTGCGAAACTGCATGCCAGCATTGTTGACCAAAATATCAATAGCGCCGGTTGTGGCCTCAAAGCCATCCACGGCAGCGGCTGCTTGCTCGGCATTGGTAACATCAAAGCCAAGTTCGTGCACCTTGGCACCGCTTGCGCGCAGCTTTTGCGCAGCCGCTTGCAGCCGCTCAGTATTTCTACCATTAACAATAATTTCAGCGCCGGCACTGGCTAAGCCGCGCGCCAGTTCGAACCCGATACCCTGACTTGACCCTGTCACCAGCGCGCGTTTTCCTGTTAAATCAAAAAGCTTGTTGTAACTCATGAATACTCCTGGCCTGACGTTGAGAAATAAATGGCATGGCGGTATAATGTTAGCGCTAACATTATACTTTGGCTCTGAAATTCTTTCAATAGAGTCTGCATGAATCCTTACAAGGGAACAAAAAATAATGAAATCCATCGTCTGTTATGGCCCCAAAGATATCCGCATTGAAGAACAAGCAACACCTGTAGCGGCAGCCAATCAGGTGTTGATCAGGGTTAATGCCGCTGGTATTTGTGGCTCCGATCTGCATTATTACAACCACGGTGGATTTGGCGATATTCGTCTGCGTGAACCAATGATACTGGGGCACGAAGTGGCGGGCTATATAGCCAAACTGGGTGCCGAAGTTACCGACCTAGCGCTTGGTGATCTGGTTGCCGTCAATCCAAGTCGGCCGTGTGGCAGTTGTGAGTATTGCACTAGTGCCATGTATAACCAATGCCTGGACATGCGCTATTACGGTAGTGCTATGCGTTTTCCTCATGTACAGGGCGCGTTTAGTGAGGAACTGGTTGTTGACGCTACCCAGTGTGTCAAACTGGCAGCCCATAC
This sequence comes from Gammaproteobacteria bacterium, assembly GCA_030748435.1. GTDB lineage: Bacteria > Pseudomonadota > Gammaproteobacteria > Pseudomonadales > Balneatricaceae > Njordibacter. The sequence continues at coordinate 74,086 of JASMLZ010000009.1, forward strand.
CGAGCCACAATATGCCGCTTTTGCTGAACCTTTAGCGGTTGCCCTTGCTGCTGTTAATAAGGCGGGCAAGCTGATGGGTAAACGTCTGTTGGTTACCGGTACTGGTCCTATAGGAGCATTGGTTGTGGCCGTGGCCAAGCTGCATGGTGCGCTTGAAGTTGTGGCCACCGATATGGTTGATGAAGCACTGGCGCGTGCCTGTGCTGTTGGTGCAGATCGGACCATCAACGTGGCCAGTGATGCAGCTGCTCTGGATGCCTACAGTGCTGGCAAAGGGTATTTTGATGTAGTAATTGAAGCCTCTGGTAATGAACAGGCTCTGCGCTCTGCACTGGGTGTGTTGCGGCCACGCGGAAGCTTAATTTTGCTTGGTTTGGGAGGGGAGGTTGCCTTGCCTCTTAACCAACTGGTGGCCAAAGAAATTCAGATGCGGGGTAATTTTCGTTTTCACGAGGAGTTTTTCTGGGCCGTGCAATTGATTAGTGAACAACGCCTTCCTCTGCAGCCATTGCTTACTGGTATATATGCTGTGGATGATGCCGTTGCGGCTTTTGAGGCGGCTAATGATCGGCGTCAATCAATGAAGGTACAACTGGCATTCTGAAGTGTTTTTTCGCCTTGTTATATATGACTGTTAGCGCTAACATTATAAATCTTAAACAACGATACCAAACTTTAATAACTAGAATCTGGAGATATTTCCATGCTAGATAAAGATTATAAAATCTTCGTGGGTACATATAGTGATCTGGATGTACTGGCTCACCAACCCTATGCTCCAGTGCCTGGAAAGGGCATTTATGCCATGTCGCTTAATCAGTCAGGTAAGCTTAATCTGGATAAAGTATACGCGACACTTAACCCGGCAGTGCTGATACCACACAGTAATGGTAAAGTGCTCTACGCCATTCTTGAAACCATCAAGGATGAAGGGGATGTCCTGCGTTATGACATTAATCCTGATGGCTCTCTAACGCAGTGTGATCAATTCCGCGCCTCAGGTCGATCTACCTGTTACCTTGCCTTGTCCCCAAATCGGGATGCAGCCATTGTGATTAATTATTGGGATGCGATCATTGATGTAGTTGATGTCGATAAAGATGGCCGCTTGGGGGCTGTGCGACAGAGTTTTAAACAGTATTACCGGCCTGAAGATCAGTGGCGCCAGGTAACCAATCGCGAAGATCACTGGGGCAACCGGCAGGTTGGGCCACATGCCCACTGTGCGCACTTTTGGCAAGCTTGGGTGTTTATACCGGATCTTGGTGAAAATGCCGTATTCCAATATCGCTGGGATGCCAAGACCAAACAATTGACCAGTGAAACTCATATTGAGTTTGCCGCTGGTTCTGGCCCTCGCCATATGGCCATGCATCCGCATCTGGATATTTGTTATGTGTCTAATGAACTGTTTAATACAGTCTGCGTAGCTCGGCTTGACGCTAGCGAGCCAGAGGTGATTAAGCCGCGACTTATTCCGCTACAGTATGAGTCAACCCTTGATGAGCGTGACAAGGTGAGTTACGTATCAGAGATTAAATTGTCTCCGGATGCCAAATTTCTCTATGTTTCAAATCGTGGTGATGATTCTCTGGCCATATTCAGAGTGTTGCCAGATGGTATGTTAGAGCGCAGTGGATTGGTATCAACCGGGGGCAAATTCCCCCGTCATTTTGCCATCACTCCCTGCGGCAAAGCTGTACTGGTGGTGAATCAGGATTCTGGTCATATCAGGGTATTTGCAAGGGATCTTATCACTGGTGACTTGACTATGACCGATGAAATACAGGACATTCCAGCTCCTAATTATATTCGTTTTCTTGGTGCTTGAGTAGGCGTCATAAAGGAGTAGATATATGCCTAAATTCTCTGCCAATCTGGGATTCCTCTGGCCGGAATTAAGTTTACCCGAGGCGATATATGCTGCCAAACAGGCTGGCTTTGAGGCCGTTGAGTGCCATTTTCCGTATGCTGTTCCAGCATCCGCTGTTGCTGCCGCTTTGGAGGCAACGGGTCTGCCCATGCTGGGGCTCAATACCCGGTTGGGAATTAATGGCCCTGATGACTTTGGGGTAATGGCAATGCCGGGACGAGAGTTAGAAGCTCGGGAGTATGTCAACGAGGCAATTGCTTATGCTGCTGCTATAAAATGCCGTAACATTAATTGTGTGCCGGGCAAAACCGGGGGTACCACAGCAGCAGAGGCAGTCTATCGCCAAAATCTGGACTATGCCTGCAGTAAGGCTGCAGAAAAAGGCATAGGTATCCTTATTGAGCCGATTAATCAACGTGATGCACCAGGTTATCATTTCAGTTTGGTAGAACAAGGCCTGACAACCATACAGGCAGTTGGCGCTGACAATCTTGGCTTAATGTTTGACTGCTATCATACGCAAATTATGCAGGGCGATCTGATCACCAGATTGAAGCAGGCCTTACCCTATATTGGCCACGTGCAATTTGCTGCCGTGCCAGACCGTGGAGAGCCGGATACAGGTGAAGTTAATTTCCCCTGGTTACTGGCTGAGTTGGAGACACTGGGCTGGCAGGGTTTTATTGGCGCTGAGTACCGGCCTCGTAGTACCACTGATAAAGGCTTAGGGTGGATGCAGGCCTACCGTTAGCATCCAGACAATCTGTAACATAAAGAGGGCCATAACCATGACCGCAACACATAACAAGCCCCGTCTTGCCTTTATTGGTATCGGTTTGATGGGCCGTCCCATGGTTACGCGTCTATTGCAGGCCGGCTATCAGGTTAGGGTCTACAATCGTACGCCAGACAAGTGCATGGCTGTGGCAGAACTGGGTGCCATAATCGCTGACTCTGTGGCTACTGCCGTGGCTGGTGCTGATATCGTTATGACTTCACTGGCTGGTGCTGATGCTATTGAAAGCGTCTATTTTGGTGCTGACGGTATTGTGCCAGCAGCACCACAAAATTGCCTTATCATTGATTTTAGTTCGGTAGCTCCTGCTACCGCCCGAGACAACCACAGGCGTTTGGCAGCAGCGGGCTATACCCACCTTGATAGCCCGGTTACTGGTGGAGTTGCCGGTGCTGAGGCCGGTAGCCTGTCAATTCTGGTAGGTGGTGCGGCACATGATCTACAGCGTGCGCAAGTGGTGCTTGAGGTGTTGGGCAATCCATTTCATCTGGGTGGTGAAGGGGCTGGGCAGGTTTGCAAGCTGGTCAACCAGACTATTGTGCATGTCTTTATTGGTGGTGTAACTGAGGGCATGATGCTGGCAGCGTCAGCTGGTGTTGACGCTGAAAAGGTGCGTGAAGCACTGTTGGGAGGATATTGCCAGAGCAGGATTCTTGATATCCATGGTGCCAAGATGGCTAATCGTGACTTTATTGCCGGTGGGCCACTGGAATTTTCGGTTAAGGATTTGGAAGGTTCTTTACATATGGCAGCACAATCAGCTTTGGATTTACCTCTGACCCTGTCAGTGCTGCAACAATATCGCGCTATGGTAGATAGGGGGCAGGGGCGCCTCGATCATAGTGCTTTGCTACTTGCCTATGAACATGCTAATGCGTCGATTCGGGTATCTCCCGATAAACAGGATACACTTCCCTGACCCCTGTTGCTGATGGGTCTGTGAATTAGGTTGTCTCTGCTTTGATCAGGCTGATATCAACGGTGTTGATGCGTTGCGGTTGTTTGCCGTTAAGCCGGTCAACAATGATGCCGGCACTGCGTCTACCTATTTCAAAGCGATCGATTTTAACAGTCGTCAGTGGCACCGGCATAAGCTGACCAATTTGCAAACCACTGAAACCCCCAATGGCCAGTTGGGTTGGTATCTCTATGCCGGCTCCTAAACAGTGGAAATAGCCGCCAATGGCAGCAATGTCGTTGGCAAAATAGACAGCATCAAGCTGTGGGTAAAGTGACAGTAATTGTGCCAGCCCTTGCTTGCCACGCTGGACACCTACGGGCTGGTCAAATTCCATGATACCTTCAACCTCAAGGCTGTTTGCTCTTAGTACTTTACGAAAGCCTTGAAAACGTTTGGCTGCGGTCAAATCCCGATTGCTGCAGCCGACATAACCGATACGCCGGTATCCGCGTTGCAGAAAATGTCTGGCCATAAGGGCGCCAGCCTCAAAATGATCGACACCAACACAGGAATCAACCGCTTCCTGCTCAATTTCCATTATTTGCACCACCGGTATACCGGCGTTTTTCAGAA